>CAZJUE010000024.1:0-18108 GCA_964549025.1 uncultured Anaerolineaceae bacterium
ATTCTCCACCATGCGGGCATCGGCATATTGCGCATCGCGGTGCTCGGCGTGGTTCAGGGCGGTTTCGAGCAACTCGAACATAGGCTCTCCGGTCTGAGGTTGGGGTCAGAGCTCTATTCTATTCGCTGTTTGGATGGTGAGAACCGTCAGGCCACCCAGATTTGCCCGGCCGACGGCTTCGAAAGCGTGCGGACTTCAGTTTTGACCGGTGCTCAAAGGCAGCTCGAGGGTGAAAACGGCGCCGCCCGCAGCACGGTTGGCGGCGCTCAGCGTTGCACCCTGAGCTTCGCTCAGTGAGCGGGCAATCGCCAGTCCAAGCCCGGTTCCGGCGCCGACCCGATGGCGAGATTTGTCGACCCGATAAAAGCGCTCGAAGATGTGCGGCAAGTCGGCTTCGGGAATGCCAGCCCCGCTGTCGATCACCTGGATGCGCACCCCGCCGTCGCCGGCCTGCGCGCGTACGACGATCCGGCCACCTTCCGGTGTATGCCGTAGGGCGTTAGTCAGCAGGTTGCTCAACACCTGCATTATGCGGTCGCCGTCGAGCTCGAGGGTGGGAAGCCCGGTTTCGACTTCCAGCGCCAGCTCTATATCCTTTTCTCTGGCGATCGCCCGCAGTGAGGCGGCCGCGCTGCGGATCAGGCTGACTGGATCGGTGGGGGCCGTTTCCAGTGGCAGTTCGCCAGCATCCATGAGCGAGAGCAATCGCAAGTCGCCGACCAGCCGCTCCAGACGGGTGGCTTCATCGTAGATGACCTCCAGTGCCTGCTCCGAACTCTCGAGCACCCCGTCGCGGATACCTTCGGCGTGTCCCAAAATCACGCTGATCGGCGTACGCAGCTCATGGGCAACATCGGCGGTCATCTGCCGGCGGAGATCGCGAGCCCGGGCCAGGTTGGCGTTCATCTGATTGAAAGCTTCCGCAAGCTCGCCGAGTTCGTCCGACGTTCGGACCGGCACCTGGGTTTCGAGCTCGCCGCCAGCTACCGCCCGAGCGGCGCCGGTCAGCTCGCGCAGCGGACGCGTGACCGAGCGTGCCAGTACCGCCCCCACAATCACGGCCGCGGCGGTGCTGCCGATGGCGCCCAGCCGAAGTGAAAGGTTCACTCGGTCCAGGAATTGGGCCTCGCCCGGATTCTGGCCGAAGGCGCCCGGCTGCATGATCAGGCTGCCGACGGTTTGATCGCCGAACTCGATCGGGATTGAATCGGAAAGGGCGTTCTGTGCGACCGACTGGCCCACTCGATATCCTGGTCCGGAAACCACCACCACTCCCTGGGCGTCGACCAACACGAAAGCGGCGAGGCGCGCCGCCCTGCCGGGGCCGGCAGCAGCGCCAAAGCGACGCTCGAACAACGCTGCCGGCGCCCCTTCCCAAGTCTGATGCTCGGAATAGTAGTCGGCCAACTGTTCGGCCAAGCTGTCGCGTTGGAAGTCGAACATGAATTGCCCGAATTCGCCGGCGGTGGCGGTGGCACCCAGAAAGGCCAAAATCGCGGTGCCGGTCAACCCGACCGCCAAAAAGGAGAGCAGCAGCTTGGCGGTCAGCGACAGACGCACGTTGACCTCCGAGCGGATCGGAACAGAGCCGGCGCGCGATCAATCTCGTGCAAAGCGGTAACCGATGCCGTACACGGTCTCGACATAGCGCGGCTGCTTGGGCTCCGGCTCGATCTTGGAGCGAAGGTTTTTGATGTGCACGTCAACGGTGCGCTCATAGCCTTCGTAGGCTACGCCCTGGATGCGATCCAGCAGCTCCAAACGAGAGTAGGCTCGACCGGGCACCGACATCAGTGCCGCCAACAGATCGAATTCACTGGGGGTGAGGTCGACATAGCTGCCAGCGACTTGGACGCTGTGCGTCTCGCGGTCGAGCGTGACGTCGGCCACCCGCAGCACCGGAGCACTTGGCCTGGTCTGTCCGCTGCGCCGCAGCACTGCCCGCACCCGGGCGACCAGCTCACGCGGACGAAAGGGCTTGGTGACGTAGTCGTCGGCACCGAGCTCCAACCCCAATACCTTATCTTCTTCTTCTACCCTTGCAGTCAGCAGGATGATCGGGGTTTCGCGCTCCTTGCGATGCAGCCGTATGAACTCGTAGCCGTCCATTTCCGGCATCATTAAATCCAGCACGATCAGGTCCGGCTTTTCCTGCCTGGCGACGAAGAGCGCCTCGCGGCCATTGGCCGCGGTTACGACCTGGAAACCCTCCTGCGCGAGATAGGCCTCGACCAAAGAGACCAAACGCGGCTCGTCGTCCACCACCAAGATCCTCTTCGCCATCTGTGAGGGCTCCCCACTACCCGAGCAACGATCTTGGCTATGCTAGCCAAAATGTGTGAAGGGATTGTGAAGATCGCGTACGGAATCTGTTGCGTGCGCTCGAAGCTGGGCGCCTGCCTGGTGACAGCGACACCGGGGTGTGAGGACTAGCTTGGGATCTCCCGCCTCACCCTGCGATCATCAGCATGTCGAACTCCAGGATGAACTCCTCGTTGACCCCTGCTACGCGCTGTACGCGGGGGATTTGCAGCTCGAAGTCGCTGCGGGCAATGGTGGCGCTGCCGGTCGCCTGCAGGTGGCTGTCGGAGATCACCATGAGCCGCACCTCGAAAGTCACCGGCTGGGTGACATCGCGGATCGTAAGCTCGCCGCCGATTTGGACGTCCAGCCTGTCGCCGGTCGCGGCAGAATCCGGCAGACCGGTGATCGAGGTCGGCACAAACACGATCGTTGGGAAAGAACCGGATTGCAGGATGAACTGGTTGATCGCCCGATTGCGCAGGTTGCTGTCGGTTTGAAAACTGGAAGCCTCGATCACGAACGCACCAACTACGCTGGCACCAGGCTCATCGAAAACCACGTACGCACTGCCAGATACCTGCTGGTTTACGCCGACAACGGTGTTCGGCTCACCACCCAGGATCTCGCCGATCACAAAGCGCACCTCGCTCTGGCTGTCGTCAACCCGGAACGCGGTGGACCCGTCTGGCGCCTGCACCGTCGGAATCTCTACCCCCGGTTGCACGCCGTTGACGGCGCCGGTCGGATTCTCAGCGGTGCCTGGCCCGACCGATGCGCAACCAGCCAACACAGCGGCGACCACTAGGACTGGGATGGATCGCAAATCGCTCGTCATCGGTTCGACCTCATGACTCATTTGAAAGCGCGCCGACCCAATCGGCACGGCCGGGGATTCTACCCAACGACGCCCAGAACGCTACGCTAACCAATCCCTTGTTCAGGTGTCGGAGCCTCCCCAAGAACAGAGCAACCCGGACAGCGGCGGATCGCAGCGCCACAGAAAACTCCTCCTCGGCAGCTTCGCCGGGAGGAGTTCTCCATTGAGGTTGTTGCGCTCAGTTGGCTGCGCGTTCTGTTAAGTCGAAGATGGCGAGCAAGCTCAGCTCTCGATCCAATTCAGGAACGGGATGCCAGGGCCAAATCCCGATTCCGCGCCTGTGCCGAAGCCGCCTGGACCTGAGCCACCGGGGCCGAAGCCGCCGGGGCCGGTTCCCCGCCGATGGCCAGGTCCAAAGCGATTGAACCGCCCGCCGTTCTGCAGTTGTTCCGCTTGCTCGGCGGTGATCACGCCGTCGTCTACCGCCTGCTGGATGGCGTCCTGGCGGATCGCCTGCAGTTGCTCAGCAAACTCAGCGCGGGTCAGACCCCGCTCATCGAGCAGGTCAGCCATCGTGGCACCATCGGCAATGGCCTGCTCCAAGTCGTCGACGCTCATACCCAGCGCTTCGGCGACCATCGCCTGGTGATCGAGGTAGCTGCGCAGCGCGCCGGCGGCCAGCGCCAGCTCGCCCTGCTCCTCAGTCAGTACGCCCTCATCGACCAGCTGCTCAATGGCGGCGGAATTGGCGGCCTCTACCGCCTGCTCCAGCTCTGCGACCGAGATTCCCAGTTCCTCGGCCAACAGCGCCCACCAGTCGACCAGCCCGCGGCCAAAGCCAAAGTGCGTGATCGAACTGATTCCGTCGGAAATCGTCGCCGCCTGCGCCGGAAAGGCAGTCACAAAGACTCCCGCCAGCACAGTGGCCCCAACGACACCTCCGATAACCGTCCAACGTACAATCTTGCCTGTGTTCATCCAACACTCCTTGCGTATGCGAGTCGTTTCGATCTGCACCCAGCATACGGATTGCTGTTCAGAAGTTATGAAGATGGGGTTTTGGGCTGGTAAAACCGGGCCGAGCGGGGCGCGAGTGCGGTGGAGCTAGCCGGCAGGCGATGCCTTCGCGGGCGTTCTGGTCATTTGGGTGACGGCCAAGCGGCGTCAGCAAGGTTGGAACTCAATCGACGCCGATTATGGGAGTGTGCTAGTCCTGCGGGTGCGCCGGATAGTCTCGGACCTCTGCGTCTTGCGGAATCCAGACCCGATCGGACAGTCCAGCGGCTTGCATTGCTTCCGACAGCGCTGGACGGGTCAGTTGGCAGTGGTTGATGCTTTCCATATGCACCGCGATCAAATGCGCCTCGGGAGCCGCCCCGGCCACCGCGATCAGGTCTTCGACCGTCATGGTAATTGGGTCGGAATCCAGGAACTGCGCCGCGCCGGCGTTTAAGACCACCACCTGTGGGTCGTGCTGCTCAATGGCGGCGGCAACCTCGTCACACCAGACTGTGTCGCCGGCGACATACAGACGCGGCTCCCCCTCGCTCTGGACCACAAACCCTGAGACCGGCCCAATCCGCTGGGCAACATCGCCAGTCCCGTGTTGACCACCGGTCAAGCTGATCGACACTCCGTTCCAATCCAGCTGGCGATCGACGGGTCGGACCTCGGCAAACCCACCCTCGCGAATCTGGTCGACGTCGTGCGGCTGGCAGAATAGCGGCAAGCCCTTGGGGAGCATCTGCTTGGCTGGGTCGTCCCAGTGATCTGCGTGCAAGTGGGTGACAAATACCGCCTCAAGCCGGGCGAGCGTCTCCGACAACTCGTCCTGCGACATCGGCAGTTCCACCATCGGATTGCGCTGCGGATTGGCCGCGTTGCGCACCGGATCCCAGGCACGGGCCGGGCTGAACATCGGATCGACGAGACAGCGCTTGCCGCCATATTCGAGCAGCAGGGTGGCGTGTCGCAGCAGTTGGATGCGCATCCAGACTCTATTGTACGTTGGTCTCCCAAAGCAAATCGAGACGCCTTCCGGCGTCTCGATCGATCGGTGGCGCGGCCCGCGACGGTTTAGCCTCGGGCGCGCTCCAGGAGGACCATCATCAGCAGGCTCAACAGCACCCGGGTCTCCTCGGTGGGCTGCATGTCGGCCAGCTTCTTGATGCTGAATTTGCTCTCGAAGAAGGCCGGTTGCTTCTCCAAGCGCATAAGCGTCGTGCCGTCTGGGCGATCGACCAGGTAGGCCGGGTGAAACAGGTATCCACTGACCATACCGACCAGCGGGATTTCGCCAACAACGCCATCGATCACCCGCACCCAGGGGTTCTCCTCATGAATTGTGAGGTTGGGCGACGAGCCGTTCAACACGTTGTAGCGTGCCCGCCAGAGCGACTTCAATCCTTCACGCTTCACCGATCCCAGCGGCATGCCTGACTGGTCGGTGAAGTGGTATTGGGCGGAAAAATCGATGATCCGATCAGCATTGATCGCATACAGCGGCTGGGTTTGCTGCTTATCGGCAAAGACCGTGACGGCTTCCTTGAGTTTGAACAGCTTCTGCTTGACATAGAACACCTGGTTGCCGTTCGCATCGGTCACCGAGATTTGCGGCGCAAGCGCCATGATTTTGAAATTAAGTTCCAGTGGGTATTGCATAGCTGTCTCCCTGCGTGAGCGCATTATTCCATCCGACCAGAAGGCCGCTCAATAGCCAAATCCTCCCGTGAGGCGGCCAATTCGGTTCAACCAACCCACCAGATGAGCAGTATGATTGGCGGGCTCCCCGCCCGCACTTGCGGGCCGCCAAAGGAACCGCATGCAAAACGCCGCGCTGTACCTGCTGACCTCGCTGATTTGGGGATCGACTTGGCTGGCGATCACCTTCCAGCTGGGGCAGGTCGACCCGGAGATCTCGATCCTGTACCGCTTCGCCCTGGCGGCAGCCGTCCTGATCGGCTACAGCCTGCTACGCCGGCTCCCAATGCGCTTCAGTGGACGCCAGCACCTGTACATTGCGCTTCAGGGCCTGACGCTGTTCTCGGTCAATTACGTGCTGGTGTATCTGGCAGAGCAATACGTCACCAGCGGGCTGGTGGCGATCGTATTCTCGCTGATTGTGATCTTGAATGTGCTGTTCGGCGGCTTATTCTTGCGCGACCCGGTCCGGCCGCGGGTGCTGATTGGAGGCATCCTGGGTATCGTCGGGCTGGCGCTGGTGTTCTGGCGCGAGCTTGCCAGTCTCGATCTCACCGGTGAACGCACGCTGGGCCTCTTGCTGTCGCTGGCCGCCACCGTCAGCGCCTCACTGGGGAACATCGTCTCGGCCCGCAATCAGCGCCACGGCTTGCCGGTAGTCCAGACCAACGCTTACGGCATGGCCTACGGAGCCGGCTTCACGTTGTTGGTGGCGCTGCTGCGCGGCGCCAGCCTGGGCTTCGAGTTCAGCCAGGGGTATGTAGGTTCGCTTCTGTACCTCTCGGTCTTCGGTTCGGTGATCGCCTTCGGCGCCTACTTGACGTTGCTGGGTCGGATCGGACCCGATCGCGCGGGCTACATCTCGGTGATCTTTCCAGTCGTGGCATTGATCCTCTCGACCGCCTTTGAGGGCCTGACCTGGGAAACCAACGCCGCCTTCGGCGCGGCGCTGGTGGTGGTCGGCAACACCATCGCGCTCACCCGGCGTCGAGCTCAACCTGCTCTCCAAAATCCAGCTGCCAGCGACTAGCGAGCCCTAGAGGATTCCGAGCTACGGGCGCGGTTCAGCGCTCTCGCGCGCCCACTGCTGAGCCACCCACAATCCCGGCTCGCCACAAGATCCGATTTCACATATCTAGCCGCCTGCCGGTTATATAGTCCGAAAGCTGCCAGCAAGCCGTAGGCTGACCTGCTAAGCTGCCAAGTATGTCATTGGACTTCGACCGTTGTTTTGCAGCCTCCAAGAGCCGCGACCCGCGATTCGATGGGCGGTTCTTCGTTGCCGTGCTCAGCACTCGGATCTACTGCCGGCCAATATGCCCGGTGCCAATGCCGAAACCGCGTAACATCCGGTTCTACCCATCGGCGGCTGCCGCCCGGGAAGCCGGGTTCCGCCCGTGCTTGCGCTGCAGGCCGGAAGCATCACCCGGGACTCCGGAGTGGCGCGGCCCCTCGGCGTTGGTCGCACGCGGGCTGCAGCTGATCGAACGGGGTGCGATGGACCAGGGTGGGATCGATCAGCTCTCCAACCAGCTGAACGTTGGCTCGCGGCAGCTGCGCCGGCTATTTGTGGAACACCTGGGCGCGGCTCCGTTGCGGATCGCGCAGACGCGTCGGCTTCACTTCGCCAAGAAGCTGATCGACGAGACGGACTTGCCCATGACGGAGGTGGCATATGCGGCCGGGTTCTCCAGCGTTCGCAGATTCAACGATGTGATTCGCAAAACCTACGCGCGCACACCAACTGAGCTGCGCGGCCGCAGGCGAATCCCGAGCTCCGGGAACGGCGGCGCATTACGGCTCACGCTCTCCTATCGCCCGCCGTTTGATTGGCAGGCGATGCTCCGGTACCTGAAAGCCCGCGCAGTTCCGGGAGTAGAGCAGGTCGAAGCAGATACCTACCAGCGCACGGTACGCATCGGAGGTCAAACTGGTGTCCTCTCGGCGCATCAGGATCGCAAGCCAGGCCAATTGATTCTGTCTGTTCCACCTAATCTGTCTGCGCACCTCTTATCCATCTCAGCGAGAGCCCGCCGGCTGTTTGACCTGCTGGCCGATCCGATGTCGATCCTGGAGCACTTCGAGAACGATCCACTGCTGGGTCCGATGGTGTGCGCCAATCCGGGTCTTCGAGTTCCAGGGGCCTGGGACCCCTTCGAAGTGGGAGTACGGGCAATCCTTGGGCAGCAGATCAGTGTCAAAGCTGCCAACACGCTAGCCGGCCGTCTGGCACTAGCCTTCGGAGAGCCGTTGGAGCCGGCGCGAGGCCAGGGGCCGGAAACTCTGTTCCCCGAGCCGTTGCGCCTGGCGTCGGCCGACTTGAAGAGCTTCGGGATGCCGGGCAAGCGCGCAGAAGCCATTCGACGGTTCGCTCGCGCAGTGCAGCAGAATCCGTCGCTCACGCAAACCCCCGCCAATCTGGAGCAAGCCATTGAGCGACTCACTGCGGTCCCGGGAGTCGGGCCATGGACGGCACAGTACATCGCCTTGCGCGCACTGGGGGAGCCGGATGCCTTCCCCGCCGGGGACTTGGGTCTGCGCAGGGCAGCAGCGAACGGCGGCGGGCAAGTGACGGAGTCGCGGCTTGAAGAGCTAAGCAAACCTTGGCGGCCCTGGCGCGCTTACGCCGCAATGCACCTGTGGTCTGGCTTGACTGCTGGTCAGAATCGGGCGACCCGAGATGGACGTTAGGACCTACTTCGCCATCATGCCCAGCCCGCTTGGCCGAATCCTGCTGGCCGGCGATGCCGTTGGACTGCGACGGCTCTCGCTGCTCGACGGGGAGCGGCCGCTGGCGCCGCGAATCGGCTGGATTGAAAGCCCGGATCGACTGGCATCCGCCATCGATCAGCTGCGAGAGTACTTCAGCGGATTTCGAATAGAGTTCGACCTGCGCCTAGCGCCGAGGGGAACTTCGTTTCAACAGGCAGTTTGGCGCGCGGTCCAGTCCATCCCCTATGGCCAAACCACTTCCTACGCTCGCCTGGCCCGGCGGGTAGGCACATCCAAGGCCGCCCGCGCAGTCGGTGCAGCCAACGGACGCAATCCGCTGCCAATTGTCATTCCGTGCCACCGAATCGTCGGCAGCAACGGCAATCTGACCGGCTACGGCGCCGGAATAGCTGTGAAACGCAGGCTTTTGGAGTGGGAACGCCGGATCCACCAGGCCCGCAGCCGAGCGGAGTGGCTGCGCCAGATCGGAACCGACCGGCTCTAATGACGCGGGCCTGGCAGCTCGGCCGCTATACAGAAGTCCTTCGGATCGCCTCCTTCCGACGCTTCTGGCTGGGATTCACGGCATCCTTCCTGGGAGACACCATGACCAGGGTGGCGCTGACCTGGTTCGTATACGAGACGACCGACTCCCCGGAGGCGCTTGGGTTGCTGTCGCTGTTCTACACCGGGCCGGTCGTGATCGGCGGGCTGTTGGCAGGCTGGCTGCTGGACCGCTTCGACCGGCCGAAGGTCATCCTGATCGACAGCGTCGTGCGTGGAATCGCGGTTGGATCGCTGCCGGTGCTGCACTGGCTGGGCGCGCTTGAGTTGGCCCACGTCTATGCGGTGGCGGCCATTTACGGCAGCCTGATGATGATCCCGCTTGCCGGCGGGCCGGCATTGGTGCCGGACTTGGTGCCACGTTCAAGTCTAGACACCGCCAACGCGCTGGAGGTCTTGAGCTTCACACTGGGCGGCGTGATCGGTCCGCCGCTGGCCGGATTGATCATCGCCCAATTCAGTGCCCCGACCGTGCTGTACATCGATGCGCTGACTTATTTCGGATTCGCAATTGCGGCGGCCGGTATACGGGTCAGCTCTCACCGACGCATCGCGGACCCGGCCTCCAGTCGACGCTACCGGATCACTGATGCAGTCATCCTCTTGCGAAGAAACCGGATACTGCTTTCCACAACATTGATGTTCATGGCATTCAATCTGGGATTCGGCGCCGCGTTGGTCTGGCTGCCGGTCTTCACCGATCGGGTACTCGGAGGCGGAGCTGCGCTGTATGGTGGTCTGCTGGGACTCATGGCGGTAGGCGAGGTGTTGAGTTCGCTGCTCGTCGGCGCCTTGCGTATGCCTTTTCGGTTGGGAACGATGATCTCGACCGCACAGCTGCTGGCAGGCTCAAGCCTGGCCCTGCTGCTGATCAGCAGCAGTCGCTGGTGGGTGATCCTGGTCTTCGTGCTGTTCGGGCTGCTGCACTCGCCCCTGACTATCTGGGCTCAAACCCTTCGGATGCAGATTATCCCGGTGGAGCTGCGCGGCCGAACTTTCGCTCTACTGCGAACTATGATGCAAGCGACCAGTCCGCTTGGTGGACTGCTATCCGGCTACCTGCTGCCGCTGCTGGGGATCACTACCCTAATTGGGGCGTCTTCGGGGATAATCGGCGTTCCCGGCCTGGCTGGGCTTCAGGTTCGCGAATTGCGACGGGCCGACAAGTCGTGAGGTTGCCCAAGCCATTCAGCCGGCCCGGCGGGGTCTGATTGCCGCGGGCTACTGGGCAGAATATTCGTCGGCAAGCGAGAGCGCCTGATCCAGAATCTGCAGTCCCTCCTGGATCTGCTGTTCCTCGATAATCAACGGCGGGGTGCAGAACAGCAGGTTCCAACGCACGAAGGTGCTCATCCCCTGCTCGCGCAGTGAAGCTGCAACCTTCTGCATCGGCTCGGAAAGCGAGGCGTTGAACCCGCTCATCGGCTCCCGGGTTTCACGGTTGCGCACCATTTCGACCACCTGCAACAATCCAGTCCCTCGCACCTCACCGACTGAGGGATGTTCCTCGGCCAAGTCCATCAAGCCGCGACGCAGTACCAGGCCCATTTCACGAGCTCGTTCGACCAGGCCGTATTCGCGGTACACATCGATGTTGGCGATCGCCGCCGCGCAGCCCACCGGGTGGGCCGAGTAGGTCATTCCGGTCGTCAGCGGATGGGCGTCAAAACGCTCGGCGACTTGTTGGCTGACGCTCACCGCGCCCAGCGGCACGTAGCCGCTGGTCAGGCCTTTTGCCATCACGATTAGGTCGGGTTCGACGTCCGGGTAGTGGTTGACGCCGAACCATTTGCCCGTGCGACCAAATCCGCTGAGCACCTCGTCGACGATCAAGAGGATGTCATGCCGGCGGCAAAGCTGCTGAATGCCGCTCCAGAAAACCTCCCCACCTTGGATCACGCCGCTGCTGCCGCTGTAGCCCTCCAGCAGGATCGCCGCGATGCTCTCCGGCCCTTCGTACAGGATCGTGTCGGCGATCTGATCGATCAGCGCCTGGTCGCCCTGCGCGGCGGTCCGGTCTCGGTACAGCGGGCTGCGATAAGCGTAGGGATCATGCACTCTGACGATCCACGGCACTCCGGGCTCATTGGGCAGCCGCCGCGGGTCGCCTCCGGCGCTCATCGCGCCAAAGGTTGCGCCGTGGTAGGCGCGGTAGCGGGAGATGATCTTCTGGCGGCCGCTGAACTGCCGGGCAATCTTGAGGGCGCTCTCGATCGCATCGGCGCCGCCCAGCGTGAAAAAGGTCTTGACCATATCGCCCGGGGTGATTTCGTTCAGCAGCTCGCCAAGCCGGGCGCGAGGCTCGGTGGCGATCCCGGGGTAGGCGTAGCTGAGCGCTGCCACCTGATCCTGAATGGCCTGAATTACCCGCGAATTGCCATGGCCGATGTTCACATTGAACAGCTGTGAGGACCAGTCCAGGTAGCGCCGACCGTCGGCGTCCCAGAAATAAACCCCCTCAGCTCGGCTCATGCTGAGGGGGTCCCAGTTCTGCTGCGCAATCCAACTGGCTAAATTGGTCGCCCGGGTGCGCCGAACCAGCTCGTCGTGATCCATCGATCAGCCGACCGTGCTCGGCTGCTCCTTCAAGCGCTCGGAAAAGCGCTTGCGGAATTTGGCCATCTTGGGCGTGATCACCGCCATGCAGTAGCCGGCGTTGGGGTTCTTCTGGTAGTAGTCCTGGTGGTAATCCTCTGCCGGAAAGAATTCATCGTATGGCTCGAGCTGGGTGACGATCGGCGAGCTCCAAATGCCTTCGGCCTCCAACTCTTGCATAACCTGTTGGGCGATCTTCCGCTGATCCGCCGAGTGATAGAGGATCAAAGATCTATACTGCGGCCCGACATCGGCTCCCTGACGATTCAAGGTGGTCGGATCGTGAGTCGCGAAGAAAGCCTCCAGAATCTCCTGATAGCTGATGATCCCGGGATCGAAGGCGACTTGCGCCACTTCGGCATGCCCGGTCATCCCCGAGCCCACCAAATGGTAGCTCGGATTGGGCTCCGGCCCGCCCGCATAGCCCACCACTACCTGTTCGACGCCCTCCAGCGCCTCAAACACCGGCTCCAGACACCAGAAGCAGCCGCCGCCTAGCGTGGCCAGCTCCAAGCCATTGGAATTGGACATGGGTACCTCCCTTGTTTGTGGCGCTTAGATGCCGGTTCGTGAGCGCTTCTTACCCGGATCGGGTGCGGCCAAGGCGATTCTAACCGACTGCTTATCTCCGGCCGCCTAGGCCGGCTGTTCGAAATCCTCGGGAAGCGGCTCGCGCAGGTCAAACCATTTCTGTGGAACCTCGGCAGTCAGGGCTGCGATCCCGCCAACGATAGCGCAGGTGGTATCCATATCTCCCATCCCGGCTACCGTGGTCCACATCGCCGATTCATAATCGAATCCATGGTTGGCAACGACCCACAGGCAGAACGGAACCGTATCGAACGCCGCCAATTGGCCGCCGGTGCCGAGCTCCGATACCGCCCGCATATGGTCCTCCGGACCAATGCTGGAAGCTTTCACAATGGCCTCATGGGTCCTACCGGGTGGCACCAGGTCGATGATTGGCTGCCAAAACTGCTGACCAACCAACGCAACCTTCATCGGCGCCAGCGCGGCTGCAACCGCGACCGCCATCGCACCAGCCTGGCCTTCTGGATGTGCGTGGGTGATTTCAGCCGATTTGCGGGCTTGATCGGCGGCTTGCTCAGGGTCCCCCCAGAAGTAGCCCCCTATCGGCGCAGCCCGCATCGCACCGCCGTTGCCATAGGATCCGCCATCGAACAGCTTCGGTGCCAGCTCCCGCCAGTCGTTGCCCTCGGCGATGCTCAACAAGATACGAACCGCGCCCATACCGTAACCGCGCTCCGGATCCTGCGCGAAACGACTTGCGAACTGCTGGGCCAGCCGATCCTGACGAACCTCCCCTTCCTCCAGCAGATGCTCGACGATCGAGAGCGCCATATGGGTATCGTCGGTCCAGTGCCAGGGACCGGGGGGAAGTTCGCGACGCTGGATCGTCTCCCAATCCTGCCCAAAGAACCGCTCGCCGAAGGCATCTCCTACCGATAGACCGGTCAGCGAGGCCAATGCTCGATCCGAATCACCCATCCGAAGCCGCCTTGAGGCTCTCGCAATCCCGATAAACCTCGCATACATCGACGAATTGCCAGTCGCCATCGATCTGATCCAATAAATAGCTTTGGTCTGGTTTAAGCTCCAGGCCAACCCCAAACCGCGCGCCAAGGATGGTCCGGAAGGTGTTGACCGGCGTCATCCCCGGGTACAAATCGACCCCGGGGGCATGGACAGCGTTCAAGATCGGCAGGTGCAGGCGCATTCGAAGCTCCAGCGGCGGATCCGGCTCGCTGTACACTTTGCTGCCGTGATCGGCCTGCAGCACGATGATCGGCGGATCCTGGCTTTCGGACAAAATCCGATCGATCGCGGATAACACCACCGTATTCAGATAGTGCAGCTGATCGGCATATAGCTGAATGTTGGCCGGATCGCCGCCTCTGGCATCCAGCAAAGTATAGGGGTCCGAAGTGGCAACCGGATCGCCGTCTGCATCAAACACGAACGGCACGTGTGGCGAGATCACATGGGCGAATACGAAGAAGTCGCCTTCGGCTCTCGCGTAGTCCGCGAGATGCGCAAGCGTGAACAGCACTCGCGCGCGGTGCGCCTCGAATAGCCGGGCATGGGGGGACAGCTCCGGCCCCAGCAGATCGACCACACCGCGCCCGAGGGTGGTATCCAGCAGCAGAAATTCCATTCCCAGCTGCCAGGTGCTCACCACTTCGACCTCCGGGCTCTGAACGAAGATCTGGGCGCGATCCATGCGGGTCCGCGCGTAGCCACTGTCGAACGACACGCTGGTGTAGCCTTGCTGTTCCAGCGCCAGCCGCAGGCTGCTCAACTGGATCAACTCCCCCGCCGCGCCTCGAATACTCCCCTCATCGACCGGCAGACCGCTCGCCCGCAGGTGTGCCGGTAGATCATTCAGGTGTCGGAGGTTTAGCGAGGAGGCCATGGACAGTTCGCTGTGCGTGTAGTTGGCGACCGCCTGTGAATCTACCTGGAAGCCGCGCCTGCTCAGTCCCTCAATGAAATCCGAGTTGTCATAGCTGTATACGCTCTGCAAGACGTCGGCGCGGCCGTAGGCGTCCAAGATGATGTAGTAGATGTCGGGACGCGCCTGGTCCATTTGGCTAGCCGCCCCAAGCTCGATCGGCACTGCGTACTCGGCCGCAGCCTCCTGCAGCGTGACCTGGCGACCGGAGTAGGTCGCAATCGGGTAGAGCTGAAACAGGTTCAGCACAGCCGCTGCGACGGTGAGGCCGGTTGTCAGCTGCGAAGGTACAGCAGCGGCACGCCGGACCCAGTAAACGCAGCCGGCGAAGATCCCCAGCCAAAGCATCAGGATCGGCCCCGCCAAGTTCACGGCCGGCAACAGCGTGCCGAGCACGTTCAATACATGCCCGTAGGAGAAGAACAACAGCACGGCTGCGGAGGCGATCAAGCCGGACCTGGTCCACTCACGGGTGAACAACCAGATTGCCAGGTAGACCAACCCCGCCAGCAACAACGCGATTGCCACCAGCCGTCCGCTGAGGCCGCCGGTCTCTCCCAGGTTGGCGGAAATGAGCGAGAGGCTCGCGTAGGATGCGAACAGGAATGGGTGTGCGAGGGGGAGCCGGCCCCTGGGCAGCCGCCACATGGCGGGCCAGTTTACATACTTGCTGCTCGAAGCGAAAGCTGTGCTATTTGGCGGGGAGGCTCATTGCGAACTCGATGCCGCGCTGAACCCAGCCTTTGAATTCCGGATCGCCGGCGAAGCCGTCCGAATTCACCATCACCCAGCCTTTCATAGCCCGACCGGAGAAATCGAACACCCGGGTTCCCGGCTCAGCGAGCAGGGTGTCGGTCTCGGCCTTCTCGACCCGCACCAGCAGCTCATCCCCGATCACTCCCACCGCCATATTGCCCTGCACCATGAACCCGATCCCTCCAAACATCTCACGCTCGGAGAGATCGGGCAGCTCGCCGATTACCGTTCGAATGCGCTCGGCCAGTTCCTGATCATATGCCATGGTGGCCTCCGTAGAGTGTGAACGGCGCGTTCCCGTCTGCTGCTTGCCGCAAACCCCGCGGGCTAGCCGCCAGGTTCGCCGTAAATTTCGATCTCTACCGCGCCGGTGTTCCCACCACTGCTGGAAACCACCTCAAAACGCAAACGCTGGGCGGTGAAATCGACCTCGAAATAGTCGGGCCCTCCGGAACCGCTCAATTGAAACGGCCCGACCGATTCGGCGTCATCCGCGACCACCTGGAAGCTATCGATCTCGGCGCTGTCTCCCATGCTACGAGTCCAGAATCCGAGCTCCGAAATGTGGCTGGGGGTAGCCAGCTCGATTTCGATCCAGGCCTCATCGCCATCGCCGTCGGAGGACCATTCGGTCGTCGGATCGCCATCGATGGCGTTGACGGCCCCGAAACGACTATCGTTGCCGGCAGCTCCGAAATTGCTGCTCACATCCACCACCCGGCCCCCCTGCTCCGCCAGCGCCAGGTTGAGCCCCCGGTCGGCCGGCGCGGCGGGCAGCGTGCGGAATGTGTAGACCTCGCTGCGAAAGAGCGTTCCGTCGGGCCCTGACCCTTGCACCCGGGCGTAGTACTGCGTGTCTGGCTCAAGTCCGACCAACAAGGCATGGTGATCGGAATGGGCGCCGCCGGCCATATCGGTATCAGTGGCGATCTGACCGAAGTCAGTCGTCGGGCCATACACCACTGCGCAAGCCACATCGATCGCTGTCGTAGCCAGCAGGGTAGCCGAGGTAGCGGTGATATCCACAAACTCCGGTTCGGCGGCGATGATGTTCGAAATCGGTTCAACCGATTCAGCAGCAGCGCTGCAAGCAACTAGCAACGCACTCAGCGCCACAACGACAGCTTGGGGCAAGGACTTCATGCTTGGTTTCCTTTGCTCAATCGCATGGGGGCACGGCGATTGACCCCCGATGACCTCCCGCACAGTCACCCGCCAAGGCTCCGGCAGCTCGAATCGGATGTCGCGCTCACCGTCGCACTCATAAGTTGCTGCGGGTCGCAGCAGCCAGCATATCATTGCTTTCGGCTAAGCCTCCGGTTCGGCTGCTCGAAAGGCAGCCACCGCCACCCCGGCCCCCAGCAGCGTAGCCAGCAGGTACAACCACAGACTGCCCAACGGAATCAAGCGCATGACGATCCCGCCGATGGCTACCGCCGGATTGAAAACTCCGCCCGATATCGGTCCAACCGCGAAAGCACCGACCATTACCGTGAAACCGATGGCAAAGCCGAAGTATTGGTTGCCTTCGCTGTGTCGGGAGGTGGCGACGTTCAGGACCACGAATACCAGTGCGAAAGTGAAGATGAATTCAGCCACCAGCGCCGGCACCACCTCCTGGCCGGCTCCAGCGCCAGCTTGCCGGCCCTTCAGGTAGAGTACCACCAAGCCGGCTGCCGCTCCGGCCAGCAACTGCGCGATCCAATAACCGATGGCCTCAGACAAACTGAGCTTGCCGCGCAGCCAGACCCCCAGTGTCACCGCTGGATTGTAGTGACCTCCCGAAATCGGGCCGCCAGCGTAGACCATGATCGCCAACACCGATCCGATCGCCAGCGGCGCCAGATCGCCGACGCTGGAATCGATAGTGACCATCCCTACGGTGAAGACCAAGAAAAACGCTCCGATGAACTCGACCAGATTGCGGTTCACTCCGTCACCTCCACTCAGTAATCGATATTTACGCGGCGCCGACGGTTCGGCGCCTCAGACCTGCTCCAGGAAACTGCGAACCTGCGCGTTGAATTCCGCCGGGTTATCCAGGTTCGCCATGTGACCGGCCCGCGGGATGCGGCTGGCGCGGGCGGCCGGCAGGCGGGTCGCAAGGATCGCAGAGTGTCGCTGGATAATACCCGCATCCGCCTCGCCGAACAGCACCAGTGCCGGACAGTGCAACCGCTCCAACGGTTGGGCCCGGTAGCGGTAGATCGCATCGATGGTTTTGAGTGTCTCCTGACTCGGCATTTGACGAAGACAGGAGCGGACGTACTGGCCGGTTCCCCGACGGGTCTCCAACCATTCAGCGCCTTGAATGCGTCGCGCCATCCACAGCGCCAGACGACTGAATCGGTCGGGGCCAAGCCTGCCAACGGCAGAACGCATCAACCATCGCGGGTAGAGCATTTTGCGGAAGATTGTGTCCCGCCAGCCTTCGCCGGTCGATACCAGGGTATCGGCCAGCACCAGCCCGGCAACCGGGTACTCGGCTGCATAGGTCTGTGCAATCATTCCGCCGAACGAGAGCCCGCACAGCACCGGCCGCTCGATCTCCAATGCGTTCAGCAGCGCGAAGAGATCGTCGGCCAGCAGCCGCACCGAATATTGAGGCTGCCGGGACGGACCGGTGCGCCCGTGTCCTCGAAGATCGTACCCCAGCGTTCGGAAACCAGCCTGGAATTCGACAAACTGAGGATCCCAGGAGCGCTGATCGATCAGCGCGCCGTGCACGAATACGATCGGGGTGCCTTCACCTGCCAGCCGGTAGTATTGCGTGATGCCATGGGCATTGATGAACGGCATGGCAATTACGCACTCCCTCCGATCACTTGGTGGACGAAAGAATGATACCTGTCGCGCCAACTCGCCTCAGTCCCCGGACCTGAGAGATCGATGAAGACTGCCACCGCCGAGTACCGCGCTCGATTACACTCAGAAACCATGCATGATAAGCATTCTGCAGTCCGGACCCCGATGCAGCTGGCGTTGCTCGCCGCCGTACTGGCCGGATGCCAGGCGACCGGCGACCGCTTGGGGACGACCGGGCCGACCTCGGAGCCGGCACCGCCGTCGGTCACCACGGCAGGGTCTCCGGAGGAAGCCCAATCTGCCCCGTCTCAGGAATCGGCCGACGCATCGGAAGCGCCACCAGTCGTTATCGGGCTTCAGGAATACCCTGTGCCGGCCGGCT
>CAZJUE010000025.1:0-3915 GCA_964549025.1 uncultured Anaerolineaceae bacterium
AGAAGCAGTAGTAGGCTGAGCCGGCCTCCAACAACTGCTCGGCGTGCTGATGGTAGAGCTCGATGCGCTCCGATTGCCGGTAAGGGGCATGGGGGCCGCCGCGGTCGGGCCCTTCGTGCCACTCCAATCCCAGCCATCGCAGCGCCTCCAGCATCTCACCTTCGGCGCCTTCGACGAACCGCTTGCGATCGGTGTCTTCGATGCGAATGATGAACTGACCGCCGGTCTGCTGGGCGATCAAGTGGTTGTAAAGCGCAGTGCGTGCACCGCCGATGTGGAATCGACCGGTGGGGGAGGGAGCGAAGCGAACCCGCGCCGGCGTCTGCTCAGTCATGCGTCGAGTCCGCCAGGGCCAGCGATCGATCCATGCCGGGATGGGCAGCGCATCCGCGGCCGAGGCGGACCATACTTCAGAGCTCGATTCGTTTGTGACGCAGGATCACGCTCTCGACCAGCCCGATTCCCAGCAAGTTGGTGAGCAGTGAGGAGCCGCCGTAGGAGAGAAACGGCAGTGGCAGCCCGGACACCGGCAACAGGTTCAGGTTCATGCCGATATTAAATGAGGCCTGAAACAGCAGCAGGATCGCCACACCGTAGCACACCAGCGACCCAAACGGATCGCGAGCCATGCGCGCCGCCCGCAAACAACGGTAGATGGCAATCATCAGCAGCAAGACGAAGACCGTGGCGCCGATGAAGCCGAATTCCTGGGAGATCGAGGAGAAAATAAAATCGGTGTGCCGAACCTTCAGAAACCGCAGCTGCACCTGTGTACCGCTGCCGTAGCCCTGTCCAAGCAGCTTGCCTGACCCGATCGAAATCAGGGCTTGCTCGACGTTATAGGTGTCGCCGAAGCTTTCCTCCGGGTTGGGAAACAGGAAATTAACCACCCGATCCATCTGATAATTGCGGATAAACAGGAAGTCCTCGCCCTGCGGATATCCTTCCAGCAGGTAGTTGGCCAATATTGGAGTGATCACCAGCGCGGCGCCGACCAGTATGGCGACCACCGCCCCGATGCGGGTGAGCTTCATCCCTGCCGCCCACATCATGCCTACCCAGATGACCAGCAGCACCACAGCGGTGCTCAAATCCGGCTGCGCCAGGATCAGCGCGGCCGGCAGCCCCACCAGCGCAAGGCTTCTAAGCATGATGCCCATCGAGCTGATGCGGTCGAGGTTGCGCGAAAGGTAGCTGGCCAACACCAGGATCACCAGGATCTTAGCCAGCTCAGAGGGCTGTATGTTTTGGGTGCCGAGCTGAAACCAGCGCGCCGAACCGAACCCGACCACGCCACCGATCGGAATCAACGCTAGCAACACCACGATGAACAGGTAGATCGGCCGGCTGAGGGCGGCCCAGGAACGGTAGTCGATGGCGGCGGTTGCCACCAACACGAACAGCCCGATACCGGCGTAAAGCGCCTGACGTGGCACCAGCTCGGCCAGGTTCTCGTTGCCCCCGATCGCCGACTGAATGAGCGCAACGCCGGCGATGGTCAGCAAGACCACGATCGCCAGCAGCCAGATGTCAAAGTGGCGCCAAATACGTGCAGATGCCTGCATGTGGCCTAGAGTTCTACCACAAAGCTATGGGGAGCACGGTCGTGACGAGATCGGGTTTGCACCTGAGTACCCGCTTGACCGATTTAGGGGGCCAGATGCGACCCCGTCACGGGTCCGGTTCAGCCGCAGCGGCTGATCAGCTTCGAGCGCGTTTGCCGGCCAGTGGAATGTCCGCCACCAGCCGTTGCTTGGTTCGATCCCTGGTCAGCGTGATCTCAACCGCTTTGGAGTCAATTGCCACGTGGCGTGAGATCGCGTCGATCAGGTCGTCCTTCATGGCCTCGATCGTGCTAGGCGTGATCCCGGCTCGATCGTGGACCAGCACGAACTGCAGTCGCTCCTTGGCGGTCTTGGCGGTCCCTCGTTCGCGGCCTAGCAGCCAATCCCAAATCATGCTGCCTGCCCTCCTGCTTTGACCAACCGACTCAACCGTCCAAACAAGCCGTCTTGCGCTTCCAGATCCGCCATCGGGATCTCATCCCCCATGAGCCGTTTGGCGATGTCGCGAAAGGCTTGCCCGGCCTTGCTGCGGTTGTTAAGCGCCAGCGGAACGCCCTGGTTGGAAGCTACCAGCACACCCTCGTCCTCTGGCACCACGCCGATCAATTCGATGGCCAACACGTCCAACACGTCCTCGGCCTTGAGCATTTCACCCCGGCGCACCATGTCGGGGCGAATGCGGTTCAGGATCAGCTTCGGTTCATCCTTGAGCTCGGCTTCCGCCATTCCGATGATGCGGTCTGCATCTCGAACCGCCGAAACCTCCGGGTTGGTGACGATCAGAACGACATCCGCCGGCGCCAGGGCGTTGCGGAAGCCGCGCTCGATCCCGGCCGGGCTGTCGATCAATACCCAGTCAAACTTGGGCCGCAATTCGTCGACCACCCGCACCATATCTTCCGGTGCCACTGCGGTCTTGTCCCGGGTCTGGGCAGCTGGGATCAGGAACAGATCCGTCAAACGCTTATCCCGGATCATGGCCTGGCGCAGCTTGCAGCGGCCTTCCACCACGTCGACCAGGTCATAGACAATGCGGTTTTCCAGTCCGAGCACCACGTCGAGATTGCGGAGCCCGATGTCGGCATCGATGCAGACTACTCGCTGTTCGCCGGCCGCCAGCGCGGCTGCCAGGTTGGCGGTCGCAGTGGTCTTGCCAACCCCTCCCTTGCCAGATGTGACAGTAACTACCGTTGCGCTCATGCGTGCACCTCCCTCAAGTGCATACTTGCCGAGCTATTTGTGTTTCCAACTCTCTGCTACCAATTGTTCATCCCGCAGAAACGCCATTTCCGGTTTGGACTTGCCCCTGCGTTTGGGCGAGACGCTGACCTGCGATCCGATGCGCAGCTGGGTAGGGCTTAAGTCCAGCGCACACACCACCGCCTTTTTGTCACCGGTCGCTCCGGCGTGCACTACTCCCCGAATCCGGCCCCATACCACCACATTGCCGCCGGCAATGATCTCCGCTCCCGGGTTGACATCCCCGATGACCACCACATGCCCAGGGTGACGCACGGTTTGCCCCGATCGCAGTGTCCGCTTGATCAGCGCCGCCTCCTCGCCATGCAAATCGGTGGCGATGGGCTCGAGCTCTTCATCTGGCTCGACGGCGGGTCGGGGGATCTCAAGCGCCAGACCGAGGTCGGCGCCGGCAGAGCGAGTCGGCTCGGCGGTCGAGAGGACGCCAGCCAACGCTATTTGGCGGGATTCTAGGTCGTCCCTCAAGCCGCCCAATTCCGAGGCGCTCAACACCCGATCATCGACCTGCATGACCAAACGGGCGCCGCGGAAGAAGTCGGCCCGCTCATCGATCGCTTGCAACAATGAGGGTCGTACGTCGGCCCAAGCGCCTTGCGGCACCGTTACCAGCAGGCCATCGCCGATGCCCTTGATCGCGAGCGGTGTGCTCATATTGGCAATTGGGGGCGGATTATAGCAGGAAGGGTTTTTTGGCGCTGGCGCCAGCTGGCGCTGCGGCAGATGTTGGCGTAGGCGGCAGAGCAGGCCCAGATGTGCCGCTTGAGGAGAGCGAAAGCGGGGCCGGGCGAGCTGAACAGTAGGGCGTGTATCTCTTGGGTTCGACCGGGCCGCGGGCGGAGCAACTACCTTGGTCGATGGCGAACTGTGCCCGGCGCTAGCTCTCGGCGTCGATCGCCTTGAGCTCGAAGTAGGCCTCCAGCACCTGCTGGACGATGGGCCCGGAGGTCACCGCGCCTTCGCCGCCGTTGTAGACAAAGGCGGTGACTACGATTTCTGGGTTTTCAAATGGAGCGTAGGCCGTGTACCAGGCGTGGGTTGGCCAGTTGCCGGGGATGCAATTGCCGAGCCGGAAGTTGGTAGCGTCGCAAAA
>CAZJUE010000025.1:4015-17902 GCA_964549025.1 uncultured Anaerolineaceae bacterium
CCGCATGCCTTGCTGCACCAGCTCGAGCACGTTGGGGGCCAGGATGACGTCGGGGGAAGCCACTCGGTCACCAATGATCAGCTCGCGCAGCTCCGCATCCAGGCCTTCGCAGCCGGCCGCGATCCCGTTGGGGCTGCCCATCAGCACGCCGTCGCCGATGTCCCACAGCACACACGGTTCGTATTGTTGGACCACATTGCCTTCGCCGTCCAGCACCTGCCGCACCACGTGCGGCCACATCACCCGGCCGCCGTTCGCCAGCGTGGCGATGGAGTTCAACACTTGCAGCGGAGTAGCGCCAACGAATCCCTGTCCGACTACCGAATTGTAGGTGTCGCCGGTCGACCAGCTCTCGCCCAGGTTGAGCCGCTTCCACTCCTCGTTGGGAATCAAGCCCGCCGCTTCGCCGGGCAGGTCGATGCCCAAAGGCGAACCGTATCCCAGGGCGCGGGCATAGTTCCCCATTGCTTCGATTCCCAAGCCGCCCTCCGGCACCTCATTCTCATAGCCGCCGCCGATCTTGTAGAAGTACACGTTGCACGACCAGGCGATCCCATGCACGAAGTCGACTCCTCCGTGCCCTTCCTCCTTCCAGCACACAAAGTCCTTGGACTCGGCCGGATCGTTCGGGAAGTACTGGTTGTCGATGGTGATCAAGCCTGGATCGTTCAGCCGACGATTTGGCTCGATCACGCCTTCGTTCAACGAGCCCAATGCGGTCACCATCTTGAACGACGATCCGGGTGGAAAGGTGGAGGTGATGGCGTGGTTGACCAGCGGCTTGCTCTCGTCTTCGGCCAGCTGGTTGAAGTAATACTGTGGAATGAATCGCGCCAGCAGGTTGTTCTGGTAGGTCGGAATCGAGACCATCGCCAGGATCTCGCCCGTCTGCGGATCCATGGCAATCACCGTTCCCTGTGTCGTGCGTACGCCGCCGGTGAAACGGTTGAGGAAATCCATACGGTTGAGCAGGGCGGTCTCCGCCACCGCTTGCAGTCGGGTATCGATGGTGAGCTGCAGGTTGCTGCCCGGAACCGCCGGATTGCCCTCCCCAACCTCGGCAAGCTGCGAACCGGCGACGTCCTTCTCGACCAGCTTCAGGCCGTTCTGGCCGGCTAATACCTCCTGGTATTGGTATTCGATTCCGCCGTATCCGACCTTATCCCGCTCTGGGACAAATCCCAACGCCTCCCAGAAGTCGACCTCGGCCGCCGGGATCGGCCCCAAATACCCCACCACCGCGGAAGTCAGTTCGCCGGTCGGATAGTGCCTCACCGCCACCGCCTCGACGCTGACTCCCGACATGTCGATTTGAAGCTGCCGCAACACCCTGGCGGTGCTCTCATCCAGATCGCATGCCACCGGCCATGGGTCGAAGGGCCGGTTGGTCAGTCCTTCTTCCACCAGCTGTCGAATGCCGCGACCCTCGATACACGGCGCTGCCGGAGGCCCCTCCTGATCGACTGGCACGCCCGTCAGCCGAGCGATTTCCTGGTAGATGGCCTCGATCTCTGCTTCCGAATCGGGCAGCAGGGCAGGGGTGACGTAGACGTTGAAAGCCGGCAAATTGCGGATGAGCAGTGAGCCGTTGGAGTCGTAAACAACGCCGCGCGGCGCAGGCACGCTGACCTGGTCGAAGCGATTGTCATCGGCCAAGGTCGCGTACACGTCTCCCTGCAGGATTTGCAGGAAGAACAGCCGTCCGACGAAGACCAGCGCCAGGATCCCCATAGCCGCCATGGTGAGGGTTACGCGCTCGTCTGGCAGCTGCTGGCCGTTACGCATCTAGCTGGTCACCGGGGGCGGGAACAGGCTGTTCTTGGCAGCCTCTGTGAGCTGAGCGGCAGGCAGCGCCAACAGCAGATTGAGAAACGCACTCGGCAGGAGAACTCGGCTGATCGCAAGCGTGAAGTCCAGTTGGCGGCCCATCAGCAGCACCACCAACATGCCGGCCAGGTGGAACATGACGCTAGCCGCCAACACCGCTGCAAGCTGCATCAGCGGATTGGCGCCCCAGAACTGCCCCTCCGAATACGAAATCATCGCAGCAATCAAAACCATCACGCCGGCTGTCCAGCCCAGTGGAACCGCCGAGAACGAGTCCAGCAGCATCCCGCCGAAGAATCCTAGCACCATCGCCTCGCGTCCCCGTCCTGTCAACGCCCAACCGACTACGGCCAACAGCACCAGATCCGGTCGCCCATCCAGAAGTTCCAGATGTCCGATCAGGCTGGATTGTAAGGCAACCAGCAATCCCAGCAACGGGAACCCCAGCAGGTAGCTCACTGAGCGGCCTCGGCCCCGACTGCCTGGAAGTCGGTGATCACCAGGACAATCTCGAGGTTTGCCAGGTCAACCGCCGGTTCGATCACCGCTTGCTGAAACAGCTCGAAGTCCCTGCGCCGTACGCTCAGCACCTGGCCCACGACCACATCGTCGGGGAACAATCCGCCGAGGCCGGAAGTCAGCACCAGCTCACCGGCAACCACCTCAGCGTCCTGATCGATGAGATCGACCCACAGCTCGCCGTTGGCCTGGGCGACCAGCACGCCGTCGGCATCCGACTCCTGCAAGCGCACGTTGACCGCCAGCTCCGGATCGGTGATCAACTGGGCGCGCGATAGCTGGGCGCTGGTCTCGATAATCCGCCCGACCAGCCCGTCATCGGTCACCACCGGCATGCCGTAAAGCACGCCGTGGTCGGTTCCGGCCGAAAGGTTGATCGAGCGGATAAAGGGACTGGGGTCAAACCCAATCACGCTGGCGGCCAGGTAATCGCGCTCGGGCCGGCCACGAGCGAAGTTGAGCAACGCGCCCAGCTGTTCGGCTTCGTTTGCTTGCTCTTGCAGCACAATGATTTCGTCTTGCAGGCGGGAGTTCTCGGCTTCCAGTTCGGCGATGCGCGCCTGCAGCGTAGCAACGTCGCGAGGCGAGATCAGCAGATCACGCACCGTGAAGTACCGCTCCGAAATCCAGTTCTGCAAAGCGGCAAGCGGTGCCAGGAGCACTTCCTGCGCCGGCGCCAGGTAGCCGCCCAAGTTCAGCAGGAACAGCGCCGCCGCCAACACGATCAGTGCGCCGGCCAACAAGCTCTTGGATGAGAACTGCGACATCATCGGGGATGTTGCGGCCGTCCGGCCGCCGGGGAGCAAGGCCTCAGACCGGCACCCGGTCTGGGCTGACCAGGAACTGGCGGCTGACTTCCAGCTCCTCGAGGATCATGCCTGCGCCGCGGGCGACACAAGTCATGGGGTCTTCGGCCAGCCAAACCCGCATGTTTAACTCCTCGGTCAATCGGTCGCCCAGACCCTTCAACTGAGATCCGCCTCCTGCCAGACACACCCCGGTCTCCATCAGGTCGGCGATGATCTCGGGAGGGATTTCATCCATCGCGTCACGCAGCGTGTCGACGATGATCTTCACCGAGCCGGCCAGCGCCTCGCGCACTTCGATAGACGATATCTCGACCGCCTCCGGCAGCCCGCTGACCAGGTTTCTGCCGCGAACGGTCATGGTCTGCTCGTCAGGAATCGGGAAGGCCGAGCCGAGCGTGAGCTTGGCCCGTTCGGCCATGCGCTCGCCGATCAGCAGGTTGTACTTGTTGCGAACGAAGCTGATGATGTCCTGGTCCATCTCGTCGCCCGCCACCCGCAGTGAGCGCGAAACCACGATGCCGCCCAGCGAGAACACTGCCACTTCGGTGGTGCCTCCGCCGATGTCGACGATCATCGAGCCGCCGATCTCGCCGATCGGCAGATTGGCGCCTAGTGCGGCGGCGGTGGGTTCTTCGATGAGAAAAGCTTCTCGCGCCCCTGCGGCCATCGTGGCGTCATAGACCGCCCGCTTCTCGACCTCAGTAGCGCCGCTGGGAATCCCTACCACCACCCGCGGGCGGGGAACCGGTGCAATGCTTTGCTCATGCGCCTTGCCGATGAAGTACTCAAGCATCGATTCGGTGATATCGAACTCGGAAATCACGCCGTCACGCAGTGGGCGCAGCGCCACCACGTTGGCCGGCGTGCGGCCGACCATCTCCTTGGCCTCGGCACCGATGAACAAAGGGCGCTTGGACCGCTTCTCGATCGCCACCCAGGACGGCTCATTCAACACGATCCCTTTGCCGCGCACATGCACTAGCGTGTTGGCTGTGCCGAGGTCGATCCCGATGTCGAGCGAGAATAGTCCGAGCAGCCAGTTAAGCGGGTTGGGTGCCAAATGTGGACCCCTCCAAGGGGCCGGCTGGAGGGCGAGCGGCATTATACCATCGCGCCCTCCGTAGCCTTTATGTCAAGAGTCGAGGCCTGAACCCAAAAGTATAATCGCCGCGACCATGGATGTGTTGGATTCAGTCCGTCGGTACATCGATCGCCAGCGGTTACTGCACCCCGAACAGCCGGTGGTGGTGGGGGTTTCGGGTGGCGCCGACAGCTTGTGTACGCTGGATTGCCTGCGGCGCTTGGGCTACCGCTGCCTGGTGGCGCACCTGGACCATGGACTGCGCCAGTCGAGCGCCGCCGAGGCGGAGCGCGTGGGCGAATTGGCGGCCGAATTCGGCCTGGAGTTCGTATCGCATCGGGTGGAGCTCTCACAAGCGCCTGGCTCGCTGGAGGAAGCTGCCCGGCTGGCGCGCTACCGCTTCCTTGCGTCAGCTGCGCATAGCCACGAGATTGACACCATCGCGGTGGGACACACTGCCGATGACCAGGCCGAGACGGTACTGATGCATTTGCTGCGTGGGGCCGGTCCGAGTGGACTGCGAGGTATGTTGCCGCTGACCCGGTTGGGCGAGTGGGTCGGAGTTGACTCGGGGAGTGGGCTGCGGCTAATTCGACCGCTGTTGGAGCAGGATCGCTCGACCACCGAGCAATATTGTGCACAGCATGGCCTGGAGGTGATTGCAGACGAAAGCAACCTCGACCCCAGCCTGTTCCGCAACCGTTTGCGGCACGAGTTGCTGCCCGAACTCCGAAGCTACAACCCGGAGATCAAGCAGGTGCTCTCCCGCACCGCCAAGGTGATGGCGGGCGAGGCGGCGCTGATTGATGAACTGGTCGGTCGACGCTGGTCCGAGTGGGCCCGCCGCGCAGGGAAGCAAGCGCTGGCTTTGCGACGCGGTCCACTGGAAGCTGCCCCCGTTGCGCTGCGGCGGGCCGCCTTGCGCCGTGCTATCGGCGAGCTGCGCCCTGACTTGCGGGATATCGCTTTCGAGACGGTTGAGCAGCTGGTATCTGATCTTGAGCAAGGCAACGGCGTGCGGCGCACGATTGTTGGAGGGTTAGAAGTGCTGCCGCTGGGATCGGAACTGGTGATCCGCGCCCCAAGCGCTCGAATCAGCTTCCCCACGCTCCCCCAACTGGCCGACCGTCAGCCACGCCGGCTGGCCGTTCCCGGCGCACTCACTCTGGCCGAGGGCTGGGAATTGGTGGCCCAATCGGTGAAGCAGGCCAGCGAACCCCCATCAAGCCGCCTCGAGGCGATGCTCGATCAAGACAAGCTGGGTACCGACCTGCAAGTGCGTCCACCGGCAACCGGCGATCGGCTGAGACCGCTCGGGATGCGCGGCACCGTCAAGCTCTCGGACCTTTTTGTGAATCGCAAGATCCCCTGGCCAGCTCGAGAGCGCTGGCCGGTGGTTTGCCAGGCGGGCGAAGTGCTTTGGGTCGTCGGCCTTCATCTCTCCCGACACGCGGCTGCCTCGCCGGCGACCCAATCGGTGCTCCGACTGCGAGCGCTGCCGCCCGGACGCCTTGACGCCGCCATGCCGGTGGACTAGAATCCCGCGCCAACAACAACCAAATAGCGGGAGATCAGCGTATGGGTCTCGGCCAGCGGCCGAGACAACGAGGAGGAGGTTCCCTGCCGCACGGCAGGGCTAATCCCGGCAGCTATGGGCAGCCGCCGGGAGAAAATCGAGAGATCAGCGGATACCTCCGGAGCCCGCCACCGGCTTCACTCTCCCTCCGAGCGAGCTTCGCATAAAAACCGGCCGGCGACGGTTGGCACAAAGATGCGGAGCGGGTGGTCAGAACCCCTGCCGGTTCTGCGTAGTTGCTGGAGGGCAATGGTCACGGTGAACTCCACCGGGCACGCCCTGCGTGCCTTTTTTCTTTTGCGGGCGGATGGCGGCCGGTGAACTATCAGCGCTATCACATTGAGACCGCGCCGGCGCCTAACGTCGCCCCGCATCCCAACCGATACAAGGTCCACATCAATCGAATCGAGCTGGCGAAGCTGCTTTTGCGCGAGCTGGTCGAGTACCGTGGGGACATGCAATTGGTGCTCAGTCGACCTTGCGTCTACGGGGTGTTCTCCGGGCCGCTGGGCGGGTTCGTACCGCGCGAGCAGTACTGCGTTGGCTGCCTTCGCTGCACGGTGGAATACCCCAAGGTGGCGCAGATTGATCGGAATCCGGAGCGGCTGAGACTGGGGGATTCGTTCTTCGGTCCCGATCAGGTCGATACCGTGCTCTACGAGGCGGCCAGCGGGCGCGTTCCGGTGCGCGGCGCCGGATATGGTGGCGGGTTCGGTGGCACCGGATGGGATGCCATGTGGACCGACATGTCGGAGATCGTGCGCCCCACCAGAGACGGGATCCACGGCCGAGAATACATTTCGACTGCAATCGAACTGGGCAGGAAGCCGCGCCGACTGGAGTTCGACAGCAGCGGGGGGATGATTGCACAGCCGCCGGGGCCGGTGCGACTGCCGATACCCATCCTGTTCGACCCGGTTCCCCTGGCTGACGGTCGGCCGGCAAATGCCGCGCGAGCTGCAGCCGCCAGGTTGGGCAGCTATGCTCTGCTGCCGCTCGACGCGCTTGCGCCATCGCACGAGTTCGACGGCGCGGCGCCGCGCATTGTGCCTTCCGAGGTCGATCGCCTGCTGAGCATCGAGCGCGTCCTTCCTCTGGTAGAGCTCGAAGGCTGGGATCACACAGCCTACCGTGCGCTCAAGCGTCAGCTGCCGGAAGCGTTGATCGTGGTGCGTTATCCCTTGGGTGGCTCTCTGCCACAGCTGGTGGAGGCCGGGGTGGAGGCCATTCATCTGACTGCCGACTATCACGGGCAAACCTCCTCCGGTTTCGCTATGCAAGCCATCCGGGAGGCGCACGAACAGCTCATCGAGCTCGGATGCCGGGAGCGGCTCAGCCTGATTGGCAGCGGTGGAATCGTCGGTGCGGAGCACGTTCCCAAGGCCATCATCTCCGGGCTGGATGCGGTGGCGATCGATACCGCGCTGCTGATCGCGCTGCAGGTGCAGCTCGGGGGAGAATTCCGCCGGTCTGGCGACGGCGACATCGTTGTCCCCGACTTCGATCCGGAGTGGGGCGCGCAGCGAATCTGCAACCTGGTGGGTTCGTGGCGCGATCAGCTGCTGGAAGTCCTGGGGGCGATGGGGCTGCGGGAGGTCCGCCGCCTGCGCGGCGAGCTCGGCCGGGCGATGATGCAAGACGAGCTGGAGCTGGAAGCTTTCGGCGATATCCCCGGATTCAGGAGCTAACGGTGGCGGGCGACTTCCACAAGCTTGCACGCAAACACACCGACAAACTGCGCAGCGGATTCGACCAATGGGCCCGCGGCGAACAGCCGCCGCCGGCACTCGGCGATCGGCGCTGGACCGCTGATCTGATCCTCTCCAATTGGCAGCAATCCGCCGGCCAATCGCCCTCCCGCTACGAACATCGAGTTGGCGATTCGGGAGGGGGATTCGACGCGCTGGACTTTGGTTTCCTTCCGGCGGCCGAGTGGACCGCTGATGCGGATTCGATCGATACCTCCCTGGGGCTCAACCGTCGCCAGCCGGATCCCGAGATCCGGATTCCGGTTCCCTGGTACGGCGCCGGGATGTCTTACGGCTCGGTCAGCGAGCAGGTTATGCTGGCCCGCGCGATTGCCGCCAAGCGATGGGATAACTTCACCTCCACCGGCGAAGGCGGCTATCCCGACTCGCTGGTCCCCTATCAGCGACATGTGATCACCCAGATCGCCACCGGCCTGTTCGGGGTTCGTGAGCAGACCATCCAACGGGCCCGCATCGTCGAGTTCAAATACGCCCAGGGCGCTAAGCCGGGCCTGGGTGGGCACTTGCTGGGCGACAAGACCACCACGGCGGTGGCCAAGATGCGCGAGTCGCCGCCCTGGGTCAGTTTGTTTTCCCCGTTCCCGTTTCATAGCGTGTACTCGGTCGAGGATCACAAGAAACATCTCGACTGGATCAAGACCGTCAATCCAGAAGCGCTGGTGGCAGTCAAGGTATCGACGCCGACCGACATCGACATGGTCGCAGTCGGCAGCTACTACGCCGGCGCCCACATTCTGCAGATCGATGGATCCTACGGGGGGACCGGGGCGGCGCCGGAGATCGCCAAGAAGAACATCGCCATGCCGGTGGAGTTCGCCATTCCCAAAGTCCACCGCTACCTGTCGGAAGAAGGGGTGCGGGACGAAATGCTGGTGATGGCCAGCGGCGGCGTTCGCACCGCGCACGACGTCGCCAAGGCAATCGCTTTGGGCGCCGATGGGGCGGTGCTCGGAACAGCGGAACTGGTGGCGATCGGATGCACCCGCTGCAAGAACTGTGAGCGCGGCCGCGGCTGCCCATTTGGCCTGACCACCACCGATCCGGAGCTGTCGCTGTTGATCGATCCGCAGTGGGGCGCCGAGCGCATAAGCAATCTGTACGGGGCGATGCAACGGGAGTTGCGTGGAATCCTCAGCCGGCTAGGGCTCTCGGCGGTGAGCGAGCTGCGCGGCCGCACCGATCTGCTGCGCTATGTGCGGGGAGCGACGTGAAGTGAACTCGACCCAACTCGAACGGCTGATCGACTCCCGTAGCGAATTGCACCCGCTGGCCGAACGGCGCCCCCCGCGCAAAGCGGAAGCCGAGGGCGGCTGTGGCGTAATCGGGATCGCCTCCAGCACGCCGATCGAGGGCCGCCATCTGCTCCAATCGCTGATCCAGATGCGCAACCGTGGCAATGGGAAGGGCGGCGGTGCGGCGATCGCCGGACTTGAGCCGGCCGCCCTTGGCGTGGATGCCGCCCGATTGCGGGAGGACTATCTGCTCACCATCGCCTATCTGCAAGACACCGTCCGCGCGGACGCCGAGCAACAGATTGCCGAAGCATTTGAAATCCATCACGCGCACCGCTTTCCTGTCTTGGAACGCCTCGAACCGGCGCCCCCCGAAGTACAAGCCTACTTCGTACGCCCGCATCAGCACGCGTTGGAGGCCTTCGCCAACGCGGGCAAGCTTGGCGATCTCCAGCCGGCCGCGCTAGCGGACGAGTACGTCTATCAATTCAGCTATCGCTTCAACACCGACCACTATGCTCCGTTGGCGGAGAAACACGCCTTCGTGCTTTCGCACGGCAAAGACCTGCTGGTGATGAAGCTGGTTGGGTATGGCGACGACGTTTTCCGAGTCTACGGTTTGGACGAGCTGAAGGCGCATGTATGGATCGGGCACCACCGCTATCCGACCAAGGGCACGGTTTGGCATCCGGGTGGCGCCCATCCATTCGTCGGATTGAACGAGGCGCTGGTGCACAACGGGGATTTCGCCAACTACGCTTCGGTCTGCAGTTACCTGGCGCAGCACAACATCCGGCCGCTTTTTCTGACCGACACCGAAGTCTCGGTGCTGATGTTCGACCTTCTGCACCGCAGCTTCGAGTATCCGATCGAGTACGTGATCGAGGCCCTAGCGCCCACTACCGAGCGCGACTTCGCCATGCTTCCGGAGGACAAGAGGCAAGTGTACGCCGGGCTGCAATCGGCCCACATGCACGGCTCGCCCGACGGTCCGTGGTTCTTCTTGCTGGCCCAGTCGCTGGCCAACGGTGGCGGCCCACGACGGGTGCGGTTGCTGGGGATCACCGATACCAGCATGCTGCGGCCACAAGTATTTGCGCTGCAGCGCGGGCCGGAAGCCGCGATCGGCTTCGCGGCTTCCGAGAAACAGGCCATCGATGCCGCGCTTACCAGCCTGTCCGAAGCGGATCCCCGCTTCGGTGCTCGGGCCGATCGGGTCTGGAACGCACGCGGCGGCAGCCACACCGACGGCGGAGCTTTCCTGTTCACCGTCGAGCGGTCGGTCAGCGCTGCCCCGCGACTGGTGTGCCAGGACAAATTCGGCCGGACGATCGAAATTGAAGAGCCGGCTGCTTACCGGGGCCCGATCGAGATTTCGGTGCCAGCGGATGCTGCGGATTTGCCAGCCACGGGGGTCGAGCAGATGTTCCGTCAGGTATTGACGGAGTTGCCTGATTGGAGCTACACGGATCTGCGCGATGCGCTCGAGCGGATACCGGCTGGCGCCCTCGATCGAGGGGAGCAGCTGGGGCTGCTTTCGCGCTTGTTGGATCGGCGCTATCCGACGGGCGGCCTGCGGCGCAGTTCGCTGTTGGAGTTCATAGATCAGGCGATCCTGACCTGGGCCGAGCAGGTCCGTAGCCAGCCCGACCAACACTTCGCCCACCATCGGCGGGCCGACCAGGGATTGCCGCAGCTTGGTAGCCCAGGTCAGTGTCTGGTGCTCGATGCGGACGGGTTCCCGGCACAAGGTCCGGGCTCACTGGCACTCACGCTGCAAGAAGCGGCGCGAGGCGGCTTTCGGCGCATTGTGGTCGTGGGTGTGCGCGGCCAGCGGTTCATTGCCAACGGGCTGGGAGAGGCCACCGAAGGGGTGCAAATCGAGCTGTTCGGCTCGACCGGTGACTACCTGGCTTCTGGGATCGACGGCGCCGAAATCATTGTGCACGGCAACGGTCAGGATCAGCTGGCGCAGATCATGAAGGCCGGACGGTTGGTGGTCCATGGCGACGTGGGTCAGACCTTCATGTACGGCGCCAAGGGTGGGCAGGCCTTCGTGCTGGGCAATGCCGCCGGACGGCCATTGATCAACGCGGTCGGCAAGCCGCGGGTGGTTATCAATGGCACCTGCCTGGACTACCTGGCTGAGTCATTCATGGCCGGCGATCCGCTGGCCGGCGGGGGATTCGTGGTCCTGAACGGAGTGCGCTTTAATCAAGGCGGTGAGCTGATCGATCTCGACACCCCGTACCCCGGCGGCAACCTGTTTTCGCTGGCTTCGGGTGGCGCGATCTTTGTGCGCGATCCAGAAGGCGTGCTGGGTGAAGATCAGCTCAATGGGGGGAAGTTTGTAGAGTTTGAGGCTGCCCACTGGGAGCTGATCGAACCGTTGCTGGCAGAAAACGAGCAGCTGTTCGGCATTTCGATCGACAGGCTGCTCACAACGGCGGCTGGCCGGCGGGATCCCGGCGGGATCTATCGGGCGATCGTACCTACCGGCCACAAAGCGCTAATGCCCGAGCAAGCCTGGGTGCAGCACTAGTCGGGCGCGCCGGTCGCTTCGGCTTGCCGCATCCTTCTGAATGAAGCGATCGCCACCTCGATCATGCTGTCTTCCGGAGGGCGAGTGGTCAGCTGCTGCAGCGCCAGGTTGGGCCAGATCAGCGGGCGCACCACCGCCAGGTGCGAAAATCGGGCGGTCAACCGTAGGTACTCGTAGGACAGCGCCGCCAGCACCGGGATAAGCAGCAAGCGGCTGCCCAACCGGGCTGCCAGCGGCATCGGCCCCAACAAGCTGAAAACCACTACTGAGAACACAACCACCGTTAGCAGGAACGCCGTGCCGCAGCGGGGGTGGGCGCGCGGATAGCGGGCGATCTGTTCGACGGTCAGCTCGGCGCCGTCCTCATAGGCGTGGATGGTCATGTGTTCGGCCGCGTGGTAGCCAAAAACCCGCTTGATTTCGGGCACCCGTCCAATGCTCCAGATATAGCCTATCAACAGCAGCAGCCGCACCAGCCCCTCAACCAGGTTGGTGGCCAGCGGGCTCGCTCCGGTCACCAATTGGACCAGGTGGGCGGTCCCGGCCGGCAGCAAAATAAACGCGCCGATCCCCACCGCCAACGATCCCAGCAGCGTCAGGGTTAGCGAGGCGCCTTCGATCCGCTCGCTCTCGTCGACGGCCTGTACGTTTGCGGAGTAGGTCAAGGCTCGGATCCCAAGCGCCAGCGAATCCCATAGGATCAGAAGGCCACGCAGGAATGGCAGCCGCATCAATCGACTGCGGTACAGCCGGCCCAGTGGCTGTGATTCGGTCTGGATGGATTGGTCGGGAGCGCGCACCGCGATGGCGTAGGCCTGCGAACCGCGCATCAAGACCCCTTCGATCACCGCTTGGCCACCGTAGTTCGGCAAGGAGCGGCCGGAGGCGGTCACGCTCGGCGCTCGGTCGCTACGGGTCGACCGCCTGAAGTCTGCACCCGCTCGTCGGCCCTGCGCGGCGGGAGCTGGCCGGAAGTGGGCAAGCGCCTATCCTGGCAGGTCAGCCATAAAGTGGATCAGGGCCTTGGTGCCGCGATGGAAGTTCGGAAGGTGGAACTTCTCATTGGGTGCGTGCAGGTTGTCGTCCGGCAGGCCGAAGCCCATCATCAGTGTCTTCAGTCCCAGCAGCTGCTCGATCATTCCGACTACCGGGACGGTCCCGCCCTCACGCTTGAAGCGCGCTGGCACACCCCAGACCGCTTCCAGGGCGCGGCTGGCGGCCTGCACTTGCGCCGAGTCACGCTCGATCAGGGCCGGAACAGCCGAGGCTATGAACTCGACCTCCCAGGACACCCCCTTTGGCGCGCTGCGCTCCAGATATTCGACCATGGAGGCCTCCACCTGCTTGGGATCCTGATCCGCCACCAGCCGGCAGGAGACCTTTGCCATCGCTCGGGAGGGCAGCACCGTCTTTGAACCCTCTCCAGTAAACCCGCTGAGCAGGCCGTTGACGTCCAGGGTCGGGCGGGCGGTGGCTCGCTCGGTGGCACTGTAGCCGGCCTCGCCGTCCAGTTCTTCGGCGCCGGTTTGCTTGCGCCACCACTCGTCGTCTTGCGGCAGATCCGCCAGGTCTTGGCGCTCCTGATCGGACAGCGGCCGCACGTCATCATAGAAGCCTGGCAAGGTAACTCGGTGATCGTCGTCGTGCATGCCCGCGATCAGCTGCGCTAGCGCGTTGGCCGGATTCACCACGGCGCCGCCGAAGATGCCGGAGTGCAGATCGCTTTTGGGGCCCTGCACCCGGATCTCGAAGTAGGCTAGCCCGCGAAGTGCGTAAGTTATGGAGGGAACTTCTGGGCCGAGGATGTTGGTATCGAGATTCAGGCAGAAATCGCTGGTCAGGATATCTGCGTTGACCCGGATGTATTGCTCAAGATTGGGCGAGCCGATCTCCTCTTCGCCTTCGAGCATGTATTTGAGATTGATTGGCAATCCACCGGTGCGGATCAGCGCCTCAGCCGCCTTGAGGTGTGCCACCACCTGACCCTTCATGTCGGAGGCCCCGCGGGCGAATAGGTCGTCACCGCGAATCTCGGGATCGAAGGGGCCGGTCTCCCAGAGCTCGATCGGATCGGCCGGCTGGACATCGTAGTGGCCGTAGACCAAGACGGTCGGCGCGTCCGGCCCGGCCTCCATCATTTCGGCATAGACAACCGGATGACCGCGAGTCTCCATGATCTGCACCGACTCAAAGCCGAGCGTGTCCAGCTTGCCGAAAAGCCAGGTGGCAGCCTTCTCCATGTCAGGCTGGTGTTCCGACAGAGTGGATACGGACGGGATTCGGAGCAGCTCGGTCAGTTCTTCGACCGCCTGCTCCTGATGCGAATCGGCGTATTGCAAAGCCTTTTGCAGATTGGCCATCAAACCTCCTTGGGTCGGGCGGAGCGGGTTGGGGGATCGGCTCGGATTGTAACGCGGAAAGATTCTTGTCGTCCGCCCGACGACTGTGATAGGCTTGAATTCGCCTACCGATGGCAGAGCAACCCCCGTCCGTTCACGACAACATCATCGGCACCATCGGCCATACGCCTCT
>CAZJUE010000026.1:0-8823 GCA_964549025.1 uncultured Anaerolineaceae bacterium
AATCCACCATCGCGCCTCCTCTTCAGCGCGCGGCTGAGTTGGTGCTTCCGCTCAAAGTGTCAGGCTTCTTGTTCGTTGGTGGAGTGAGAGATCGGTTGCGAGAGTTCGGCCACGAACTCCTCCACCATCAGGTGGGCGGCGTCATCGTTGTACTGCACCGGCGGGGTCTTCATGAAGTAGGCCGAGGGGGCCTGCAGGGCACCCGACACGCCGTGGTCCAGCGCCAGCTTGGCGCAGCGCACCGCATCGATCACCACCCCGGCTGAGTTGGGCGAATCCCACACCTCCAGCTTGAGCTCGATGTTCAGCGGGACTTCGCCAAAGGCGCGCCCTTCCATCCGAATGTGGCACCACTTGCGATCGGTGAGCCATTCCACGTAGTCGCTCGGGCCGACGTGCACGTCGCCCTCCTTCAGCGCGTACGGCAGCTGACTGGTAACCGCCTGGGTCTTGCTGATCTTCTTCGACTCGAGCCGCTCGCGCTCCAACATATTGTAGAAGTCCATGTTGCCGCCGAAATTAAGCTGGTAGGTGCGGTCCATGCGCACCCCCCGATCGCGGAACAGGTTGGTGAGCACTCGATGAGTGATGGTGGCGCCGACCTGGCTCTTGATGTCGTCGCCGATGATCGGCAGGCCGTGCTCGGCGAAACGGTTCGACCAGTATTCCTGGCTGGCGATGAAGACCGGGATGCAGTTCACAAACGCACAGCCGGCTTCGAGCACATGCTCGACGTACCACTTGGTGGCCATTTCCGAGCCAACCGGCAGGAAGCTCACCACCACGTCGGTCCCGGTGTCCTTCAGGATGCGAACAATGTCATCGGTCGGCCCGGGGGCCTTCTCCACCACCATGCGCAGGTATTTGCCCAAGCCGTCGTGGGTCATGCCGCGATGCACCGGCACGTTCTTGAGCGGCACATCCGCATACTTGATGGTGTTGTTGGGGTGGGCCCAGATCGCCTCGCTCAGGTCGCGTCCGACCTTGGTGGAAACTACATCGAAGGCGGCGGTGAATTCGATATCGCGCACGTGGTAGCCGCCCAGACTGGCGTTCATCAATCCGGGAATCCAATCGTCCTCGGCGGCCTCGCGATAGAACTCCACTCCCTGCACCAGGGACGAAGCGCAGTTGCCAACCCCGATGATTGCGACCCCAACACGATTATCGTTCGATGACATTCGCTGCTCCTTCAATACGGTCTGGCGCTATCGCCCTTTGGCTCGCGCCACACCATTTATAACCCCTGCTGGAGGGAATCGCCTCCGACAAGGGCCGGCGGGACGCCGAGTACCTCAGCGGATCACCAGCAAAGGTCACTAATGTGCTGCGGCCCATTCACCTCAGAGTTTGGCCGCTTTGACCGCCTGCTCAAACACCTGCAGTGTCTCGGCGACATCGGCCTCGCTGTGGCTGTAGCTCAGGACCCACGGATGGCGCCCATCGGCGTGGGGCTGCACGCCGCGCTGCCAAAGTTCGCCTGCCAGCCGTTCGTAGGACGCCGTATCCGCTCGATGGAAACTACGCAAATCAGTGGGTGCTTGATCCGTGCCCAAGAGCAAGCCGAACATCGATGGCACGCCGCTCACGACGTGCGGCATTCCGGCACGGTGAAGAACCTCGCTGATGCCACTGATCAGCAACTCCCCACGCCGGTTGATGGTCTGGATCACGGGCTCGCTTTCGAGCACTTCCAGAGTAGCCACTGCGGCTGCTGCTCCGACGCTATTTCCGGAGTAGGTTCCACCGTGGGCCATGACCCCAGGTTCGATGGTCATCATGACCTCACCCTTGCCGGCAACGGCCGCAATCGGAAAACCGTTCCCCAACGACTTGGCGTAGGTGACCAGATCCGCCTGCACGCCGAAGTATTCTTGAGCGCCTCCATTGGCGATACGGAACCCGGTCTTGACCTCGTCCATCACCATCACGATGCCATGTTCATCGCATAGCGAGCGGATCCCCTCCAGCCAACCGGGCGCGGGCATGATCGAGGCCACGCTTCCCATGATCGGCTCGACGAAGATCGCCGCCAATTCATCGGCGTGCTTCCGGACCGTCAGTTCGAGCACCTCCAGGTCATTGAAGGGCAGATTGATCACGTAGTCCGCGATCCCGCGCGGGATGCCGGTGGTGGCAGGAGTGTTGACCATGGGCGCTGCAGTCAGCTCGCTGAGCGAGACATTGGGAGTGGTAAACATGAAGTAGTCCACCATCCCGTGGTATTGACCCTCAAACTTGATGAATCGCTCGCGTCCGGTGCGGGCGCGGGCAATGCGCAGGGCATGCATGGTGGCCTCGCTGCCGGTGTTGGTCAGCCGAACCTTGTCCACATTACACAGCCGGGCGATGCTCTCGGCGGCCTCAATCTCCAACGGGGTGGTCCAGGCGGTGGTGGTTCCGTAGCGGATAGCTTCCGTCACCCGCTCCACCACCGGTGGGTAGGCATGCCCCAGGATGATCGGACCGAAACCGAGCCGATAGTCGATATAGCGTTTCCCGTCTACGTCCCAGAGATAGGCGCCCTCGGCGCGGGTAACCACCAGCGTGCCTTCGTCGCCCCGGTAGCGCAGGTTCGAACTCACCCCATGCGGCATCACCGCCGCGGCCCTGCGGAATTCCTCTCGGGCGTGTGCGCCCTGGGTTGGCTTGGCCATTGCGCTATGCTCTTCTCCTGGTTCCGGAAAGATTCAATCCATGGGCTCGCGAATCACGACCATCTGGATGTTGGTCATCTCCTCGATGGCGTATTTCAAGCCCTCTCGGCCGAGCCCACTCTGGCGATTGCCCCCGTAGGGCATGTGGTCGGCGCGAAAAGCTGGCGATTCGTTGATGATTACCCCACCGAAATCCAGCCCACGCACCGCCTTCAACACCCGGTTCACATCGCGAGTGAACACCGAGACCTGCAGTCCGTATTCGCTCTGGTTGGCCTGTTCCAGCGCGCTCGCGAAGTCATCGGCGTGGATCACCGATGCCACCGGCGCAAAAGCCTCGTCGGCCACCACCTTCATGTCCGGCTGGACTGCGGTCAACACGGTGGGGTAGTAGACTGCGCCCTCCCGTCGGGCGCCGGTGCGCACCTCGGCGCCGGCATCGCGGGCCTCCTGCACCCAATCCTCGATGCGTTCGGCTTCGGCCAGCGCGATCATCGGACCGACGTCCACTCGCTCGTCCAGCGGATCGCCGACCACCATCTGCTCGGTGGCATCTACGAACTTCTCGACCAGCGGCTCATAAGCCTCGCCCTGCCCGTAGATGCGCTGCACCGAGATGCACACTTGCCCGGAGTTGTAGTAGGCGCCCACCGCCAGCCGTTTGGCCGCATAGTCGAGATCGGCGTCCGGCGCCACGATCACCGGCGAGGTGTTTCCCAGCTCGAGCGTGACCTTCTTGATCCCGGCGGTGGCGGTGATCAGCCGACCCACGGCTGCGCTGCCGGTAAAGGTGATCTTGTCGACCTGCGGATGGGCGGTCAGCCACTGACCGACCGGGCGCCCGGGCCCATTGACCAGGTTGATCGAGCCAGCCGGCGCGCCGGCTTGCTCCAGCGCCTGGCACAGCAACACCGCCGTCAGAGGCGTCAGGCTGGCCGGCTTGAGCACCACCGTATTGCCGGCCGCCAGCGCTGGCGCAAGCTTGTGGGCGACCAAATTCAGCGGGAAGTTGAACGGACTTATGGCTGCTACGACTCCAACCGGCCGCCGCAGGTAAAAGCCGAAGTACCCTTCGCCGGATGGCACCGCGTCCAATGGAACGGTCTCGCCATGGACGCGCTTGGCCTCTTCCGCCGCGATGGTGAAGGTGGAAATTGCCCGATCCACCTCGGCCTGGGCAAACTTCAACGCCTTGCCCGCTTCCGCGGCGATCATGCGAGCGAATTCGTCGTAGCGCTGCTGGATCAAACCGGCGGTGCGCGCCAGGATTTCCGCCCGACGGTGCGCCGGCATGCGGGCCATCGCCGGTGCGGCGGCCTTGGCCGCCCCCACTGCTGCATCCAAGTCTTCCCGGCGCGCAGTGGGGAGCACGCCGATGACCTGGTCGGTGTACTTGTTGGTGACTTCCAGTGGATCGCCACCGTCGACCCATTGGCCATCGATATACAGTTTGGCTTCCATCAAGAAAGACATCTCCCGCGTCATCGATCAGTTCGCCGGCATCTGGCAGATGCTTGGGTCATAACCGTTCATTGACTTTCATGCTCATCACAGCTTATGCTGTATGCCAGTCAGCCCCTAGCCTGACATGGCGTCACGAGTACAAGATCTCTGGACTGATCGAAAGCCTGAGCTAGAGGTGGCTGGCAAGGCAGCTGCGGTGGCTGCCGCTTACTTCGTCACCGGCAAACTTTCAGTCTTGCTCGCCATCCCGCCTGGAATCGCGTCTCCGGTCTGGGTCGCATCCGGAATCGCGCTGGCGGCCGTCCTGCGGTGGGGTTACGCGATCGGCTTCGGTATCTGGGTCGGCTCGGCCCTGGTCAACATCGGGATTCTACTTGAGGGTGACGGAGCCTCGGCCATAGCGGTCGTCAGCGGCATCGCCACCGGCTCGACGCTGCAAGCCCTGGCCGGCGCGTACATCATCCATCGCTGGTCCGAGCTGGGCGAACTGTTCGGCCGCATCCGCAACACCTTTCTCTTCGTCGGCGCCGCATTGCTGGCCTGCCTGATTGCACCAAGTTTCGGCGCAGGCAGCCTCTTCCTCGGGGACTTCATCCAATCCGACGCTTTGCCGGTGACTTGGCTGACCTGGTGGCTGGGCGACTTGGTCGGCATCTTCGTGGTAACCCCGGCCTTTTTGGTTTCCTGGCGGACGGTTGCTGAGCGGCTGGGCGAAGCCGTGGGGTTGTGGTCGATCTTGGTCGCATTTGGGATTCTGATCTTCCAGGGAGCCCTGTTGACGGACCAGGTGGTTCGCCCGCCGATCGCCTACGTGTTCATCCTGCTGGTGATCTGGGCCGCATTCCGTATCGGACACAGCGGGGTGGTCGCCACATCGACGCTGGTCGGCATCATTGCCATTCATGGAACGGTTCAGGGCAGGGGCGGATTCGCAATTGCGGATACCAACGATTCGCTGCTGCAGCTGCAGGCCTTTATCGGTCTGAGCACGCTGACCGGTCTGCTCATGGCCTCCGGTCTCAAAGCAAGACGCCGGGCCGAAGCAGCGCTGTGGGAAGCGTACGACAAGTTGGAAACTCGGGTTCAGGAACGGACGCTTGAGCTCACCCAGTCCAATGCTGCGCTGCAAGCCGAGGCCGCCGAGCGGATGCGAACGGTACAGGCGCTGCATGAAAACGAGGAGATCCTGCGCGGACTTTTCGAATTCGCTCCGGACGCGGTGATCGTTGTCGACCACGCCGGGCGCATGGTGCGGCTAAATGCTCAAACCGAGATCCTGTTTGGCTACGGCCGCCAGGAGCTGCTCGGCCAGCCGGTGGAAGTGCTGGTGCCGGACCGGTTGGCGGCTCGCCACGTGCAGCACCGCAAGTCATATCTCCCTCGGCCCCAGTTGCGTCCAATGGGGAACGGGCTGGAGCTCCACGGCAGACGCCGCGACGGCAGCGAATTCCCGGTGGACATCATGCTGAGCCCGGTGGAAACCCAGCAAGGGCGGACGGTGATCGCAGTAATACGTGACATCACCGAGCGCAAACGAAGCGAGGTCGCGCTGCGCCAGAGCCGCGATGGGTTGGCAGAGCTTTACAACCGTCTCCAGGAACTCGACGGCTTGAAGTCCAAATTCATCAGCGACGTCTCCCACGAGCTGCGCACGCCGATCGCCAACCTGGCGCTTTACCTGGACCTGATCGAGGACGGAAAGCCTAAGAAACGCAAGGAGTATCAGGCCGCTCTGCGCGAGCAGATCGGGCGGCTGACCGCTTTGATCGAGGAAATCTCGAACCTCTCGCGATTGGAACAGGATCAATTGACGGCCGCCTTCGGCAACGTGGACTTGAACGCGGTGGTCGATTTAGTGGTTACAGAATTCCGGCCGCGCGCCAAGGAGTCGGGTTTGAAGCTGAGCTTCAATCCGACGGGTGAGCCGGTGGTCGTCCGCGCGGTTGCGGACCAGCTCCGGCGGGTAGTGGCAAACCTTTTGACCAATGCAGTCAATTACACCAACAAGGGAGAAATCTCAGTAAGCACCGGCCAGGGCGACCATGACATTTACCTGCAGGTCCAAGATACGGGCAACGGCATCGACCCAATCGACCTTCAACATGTGTTCGAGCGCTTCTACCGCGGTCGAGGGGTAAGTCACATTCCTGGCAGCGGATTGGGATTGGCGATGGTCGAGCGGATCATCCACCTGCACAGCGGCACGGTCGAGATGGAGAGCGAGCCGGGCAAGGGAAGCACCGTCATCGTACGGCTACCGGCTGCGGAGTCGAGCTAACCTACGTCCGAATTGCCGACCGCCTGGTCAAGTTTAAGGTTGGAATCGTTGACCGCCGCGAAGCGCTGTGCTAGATTAGGTTCACCTCGAGGATCCGGCTTCCAAAGCAAACCTCCAGACCAGGCGAGAGTGGGCACAGAGGATTTGAGGATTTATTCTCAGCCGTAATGGAAGCCAAGTGAAGCCACATTGCGGCTTCAACGGCAAAACCGGCGATCAGCCGGTTTTGTTGGTTAGTGGATGGGCATTGCGCGCAGCTCAGCCCGGTGAAGCGTCGCTTCGCTCAGGTGCCGGCGATGAAGTTGAGCTCGTCGCCGACCGCCACCCGCTCCAGCAGGTCGGGGTGGGCTTCCAGTACATACTGCGCCGGCGAACCGGATGCGTAGTACAGCCTCCACGGCCGTGCCAAGCGGGTGCAGGTCACCCGTCCCATGCTATCGATCCAGATGGCAGCGATGGGGAAGAAGACGAACAGCATGTGGATACTGCTCTGCAGCACGCTCTCCTGCGGGTGTACCAGCAGAATCGCCTCGTCGGCTGCTAGCCGACGTCGGAACTGCAACCCCCATAAGCGGCACCAGTTGCTGCTGCACCAGCGTACCGAGCGCAGCAGCGTTTCGCCGCTCTCCCGCCACACCACGTCGACATACTTCCGCCCCGCCATATAGGGCCGAGATTATAGACCGCTCACCCGATTTTGCTGATCGGATGGCTGGCGCCTCTGGCATACTTGGCTGATATGACCGGCGAGTTTGCGTTCGATTCACATCGCTCGACTGTGTATGCGCGCCGCGGCATGGTTGCCAGCTCGCAGCCGCTAGCATCGCAGGCCGGTATCGACATTCTGGCATTGGGAGGCAACGCCGCCGATGCGGCAGTGGCCACTGCCGCGGCGCTCAACGTAACCGAGCCAACCTCCACCGGCATCGGGGGCGACTGCTTCGCCCTCTATTTCGATGCGGCAACCGAGGAAATCAGCGCGCTCAACGGTTCCGGCCGGGCTCCGACGGCGCTGACGCTCGATCGTCTGCAAGCCGAGGGGCTTGCCGACGGGCTGCCGCCGTTCCACGCCCACACCGTGACGGTGCCCGGTGCCTGCGCGGGTTGGGCCGACCTGATCGATCGCTGCGGATCGCTGCCGCTGCCGGTTGTGCTGGCGCCTGCCATCCAGCTGGCCGAGCAGGGATTCCCGGTCGCACCCATCACCGCCTACTTCTGGCAGCGCGGAGTCGAGCGCCAGCTGCGGGACGCGCCGGGCGGCTCTGCGCTGATGATCCACGGCCGGGCGCCGCGAGCCGGAGAGCTGTTTCACAACCGCGGTTTGGCGCGAACCTTCAGGGCGATCGGCAAGGAAGGAGTCGGGGCCTTCTACCAGGGTGAGATCGGACAGGCGATCGTGCAGGCGGTTCAGTCAGCCGGCGGCGCACTGCAGCTCAGCGATCTGCAGGCCCATCGCAGCAGCTGGGAGAGCCCGATTTCCACCAGTTATCGGGATTACCGGGTGTGGGAGGCGCCGCCCAACGGGCAGGGTCTGACAGCGTTGTTGGCGCTCAACCTGCTGGAGGATTTTGAGTTCACCGGCTCGGACCCGCTGAGCGCCGAAAGGTTGCATTTGGTGGCGGAAGCGCTGCGATTGGCGTTCGCCGACGCCCGCTGGTACGTCGCCGACCCGGAATTCTCACCGGCCCCGCTGGCCGAGCTGCTGTCGAGAGCGTACGCCAATCAGCGTCGCAAGCAGATCGATCCGCGACGGGCGGCCAAGGACCAGCCGGTCGGCTCCCCGGCCCCACCCTCCGACACGGTCTATCTCAGCGTGGTAGACGGTGACGGCAACGCCTGCTCGTTCATCAACAGCAATTACATGGGGTTCGGCACTGGCATCGTGCCCGAGGGCTGGGGTTTCAGCCTGCAGAATCGCGGCTACGGCTTCAGCCTGGAGGCGGACCATCCCAACGTATTGGCGCCGGGGAAGCGGCCATATCACACGATCATTCCGGGTATGGTCACCCGTGACGATGGCTCGCTCTTCGCCAGCTTCGGCGTAATGGGCGGCTTCATGCAGCCCCAAGGGCACGTCCAGGTGCTGATGGCGATGATCGACGACGGGCTGAATCCGCAGTCGGCGCTTGATCGGCCGCGGCTTTGCCTGACCGAGGCCTCGCCGGGCAGCCCGTTGGCGCTGGAGGTTGGTGTTCCACAATCTACGGTGGATCAGTTGGCGGCGATGGGCCATCAGGTCGAAGTGGTCAGCGGCTACCGACGGGCGCTGTTCGGACGCGGACAGATCATCGCCCGCGATCCTGTCACCGGGGTTCTGGCGGGCGGCAGCGATCCGCGCGCCGACGGAGCGGCGCTGCCGCTGGCTTGAGCGGCCGGCGCACCAAATGGTAAGATCGATGTCATGGCAATAGCAAAGCGCAGCAA
>CAZJUE010000026.1:8923-17519 GCA_964549025.1 uncultured Anaerolineaceae bacterium
ACGTGATACCCTGAGTCGACTCAAACCATCTCGGGAACCACCCCGAGAGGAAAATACCCCGACGAATGGAGGTGAGACTTTATGTTGTACGCTCCCAAAGAGAAGGGTCAGGGATTGGTCGAGTACGCTTTGATCCTGGTGCTGGTCGCTGTGGTGGTGATCGTCATCCTGGCTTTGCTAGGACCCGCCATCGGCAACGTATTCAGCAACATTGTTAGCAACATCTAAGCCTCGTATCTATCCGCAAGACCAGACAGAGCCCGTCGCGATGACGGGCTCTGTTGTTTTTGCCAAGATAACCGGGCGGTGGGTAGGTTCAGCTCAAATGCATCGAGTGCAGCCGCGCTCTAAGCGCCGGAAGCCGCCGCCTAGAACCGCTGGAAACGGGCCAGCACCGACGCCGGCGTGGTCTGTTTGCCTCGCTGGATCCCGATCGGCGTGCCAACCTTGGCGTGCGTGCGTTCGATGTGCGCCTGCCCGGTGAGGAAGCGCTCGCTGTCTATGGCGCAGGAAGTGACCTGTCCAATCGGCTCGCCGTGCGCATCAACCACCGGATCGCCGTAGTGCGCCATACGCACCCGCTGCTCGTCGAATCGGAAGCGCACCACCTGTCGGGTGCGCTCAGCCTCCTGGACGCGGAAGGCATCGCGGCCAATAAACCACGGCTTGTAGGTCTTGACGTACGAAGCAAATCCCCCGTCACCCACCCCAAGCCCCAGCTCACCAGCAAACTCATGACCGTAGAGCGGCAGACCCGCCTCGGTCCGCAGCGAATCGCGCGCCCCCAGGCCAGCCGGCAATAGCCCAAGCGGGCGTCCGACTTCCAGCAACTGATCCCACAGCTTCGGGCTGTGTTCGGGGTGAACGAACAGCTCGAAAGCAGTCCGTTCCCCGGTATAGCCGGTCCGGCTGACGATCAGATCCAGACCGCCAAACTGGCCCTCCATCAACTCGGCCCATTTCAGATTGTGCAGCCGCTCAGCGTCCAAATCCGAACACCCCAGCGAAAGCACGATCTCGCGGCTGTTGGGTCCTTGCAGTGCGATGTCCACCCGCATCCGTTCACCTTGTGCCGGATCGCGCAGATTGAGCACCGTGCAGCCTCGCCCGTAGATCTGGGCACCCGGGCGATGATTGTCGATGCGAATCTCGCCCTGGCGCACCGCTTGCAGCCAGGCACCGATTTTGTCGTCGTTGGCGGCGTTGACGACCAACAAGTAGGCTTGCTCGCCGCGCCGGTAGACCATCGCATCGTCGAGCACCGCCGCCGATGGATCCAAAATGTGCGTGTAAACCGACTGGCCGACTTCCAGCCCGGCCACATCGTTGCCCACCAGACTATCCATGAAGGCCCGCGCTCGCTCGCCCTCGGCCTGGTACACGCCCATGTGGCTGACGTCGAACAGCCCGGCCCCCTGGCGGGTTGCGCGGTGTTCTTCCAGCACGGAGCTGTACCACACCGGCATCTCCCAGCCGGCGAACCCGATCAACTTGGCGCTCAGCTGCCGGTGCTGTTCGTACAGCGCGGTGCGGCGCAGCTCACCGCCCTCCGGCTCATCCCACTCGAATGCCGGCAGCGGTGCTTGGCCGTCCCCGCTGGCACCGAAGAACCACGGCTTATCGCTACCGTCGGCCTGGAGTTCGGCCGGCGGGAGCTGGTCGGTCGCCTGGCTTCGTCGCACCACGACCGGTCCCGGAGGTTTGCGGTGCAGGTCTTGCGGATCGAAGCCGACGAATCCATCGGACAGCGCCCGCAACCAACTGGCGACCAGCGGCGCTGACTTCGAATCCAGCGTCAGCCGCCAGCCATCCGGAGCTCGCTGCAAAACCCCGGCGTGCGTGCCCTGGTGTGTGTGGACCTTCACCGCTGCAGCGGCCTGCTGATCAATCTCCAGCGGGCGCGCATCGGTTACGTAGCGCATCAGGGCGGCCGCCGCCTCTCCACTGAGCTCCAGCTGCTCGAAGGCATCGTCGACCGGCTGCTGCTCGAAGGCGTAGAAATGCGGGTACTCGTGCTCCGCCGGCTGGTAGTCCACGCCGTGCCGGCCGGTCAGCTCGGCGACCTGCTGCTGAACTTCGCTCAACACCGCGAAGTCCACTTTGGATCGCGCTGAGCCGCGGTCCAGGCTGTAGGGCGTGCAGGACTGCAGCAAACGGGCGATGAGCTGGCCAATCTGTCGGCAATCGTTCTCGTCGTATCCACGCTGGGTGATCCACACCGTTCCCAAGCGGATTCCCGAAGGGCGGGCGGCCGAGCTATCGCCGGGAATGGTGTTGCGATTGACAACGATCCCAGCCAGATCCAGGATGCGCGCCGCCTGATCGCCGGACAGCGCGGTCCCGTCCGGGCCGACCACTGAAGCGCAGTCCACGTTGCTCAGGTGGGTATCGGTCCCTCCGAACGGGATACGCAGGCCGGCCTCACCGATTGCATTGGTCAACGCCACACAATTGGCCAGGATTTGCCGCTGCAACGTCTTGAATTGGTCCGTGCGGGCCAGCTTGAAGGCCACCGCTTGCGCGGCAATGGTGTTCATGTGCGGCCCACCTTGCTCGCCCGGAAATACCGCCCGGTCCAACTTGCGGGCCAACTGCGGCAGATGGGTGAGCACCACGGCGCCGCGCGGGCCGCACATCGATTTGTGCGTGGTAAAGGTCACCACGTCCGCCACGCCGACCGGGGACGACAACACGCCGGCGGCGATCGGGCCGGCGATGTGGGCGACATCGGCCAACAGATAAGCTCCAACCGAACGGGCAATCTCAGAAAACCGCTCCCAGTCCGGCGCCCAGGGATAGGAGGAGTAGCCGGCAATGATCAGCTTGGGCTGATGCTGCTTGGCCAGCTCAGCGACCTGGTCGTAGTCGATGCGTTCGGTCTCGGTATCGACGCCGTAGTGAACCGCCTGGTACAGCTTGCCTGAGCGGTTGGCCGACGACCCGTGGGTCAGGTGCCCGCCCTGCATCAAATCCATGCCCATCACCACCTGGCCCGGCTCGACCAACGCCTGATAGACCGCGTTGTTGGCCGGCGCGCCGGATAGCGGCTGTACGTTCACGTACAGCTGTTCCGGATCCAGTCCTTCGGTGGCGAAAAGTTCAGCCGCCCGACGCCGGGCTAGCGCTTCGATCAGATCAGCGTACTCGACGCCCTTGTAATAACGCGGGTCCGAGTAGCGCCTATAGTGGGCCAGCCGGGCGGCGTAGTCCAGCAGGTCAGCCTCGCTCATCTCACGGGTGGATTGGTGTGGATAGCCCTCCGCGTAAATGTTGTGAAATGCGCTGGACAACACCTGGCGCACCGCGGCCGGTGCGCTGCTCTCGGAGGGGATCAGGATCAGCCGGCGGTATTGCCGCTCGGCCTCCAGCTCGGAGAGCTCGTAAACCGCGGGATCGAGGTCATTCAGATCGCCGCGGAACAAATAATCACCCATGATGTTCTCCGTGGAAGCAGTTGATTGGAGCTTCCGGATTGTAAGCACCTGCCAAGCGAGGGTCAATCATCATGCGCCCGGGATCGGTCCGCCTTCGAAGACCCAGAGGTCGAACAGCGCGTCAAGCTCACAATCGCAGGTCTGCTCCGCGGTCGCCTGGAAATCAGCCGCGCTGGCGATCTGGTAGCGGTGCTGCTCGAAGTAGGCTTGCAGGAAATCAAAGAAGATCGGATCCCCGAGCTCTGCGCGCAGCGCATCAAAGAACAGAGCGCCCTTGGTGTACACGAATAGGGCGTATTCAGAACCAGTGCGGTATTCGGCCACCGGCAAGCCGATCGGCTGCTCCGGATTCGGGTGTTCGCGCAGCCGTTCACGAAACTCGGCCAGCATCCCGGTGGCGGTGCCGTGGCCGGCTTGATCCTCAAGATAAAGCACTTGGGTGTAGGTGGCGGCTCCCTCGTCCAGCCACGGCTCCAGCAGCTGATCATCGCCGATCAGGCCGTAGAACCATTGGTGGCCGACCTCGTGTACCGTCGGATGGATCACCCCGGGCGTACCGAGCGTGCCAATGCTCACCAGCCCGGGATACTCAATGCCCCCGAATGCGCCAGGGACGTCGACCAGATCCAGCTCCAGGTACGGATAGGGACCGACCAGCCGTGATAGCAGCTCGAACTGGTCGGCCGCCGCTCCCAGCATGCGCTCCAGGTCGCTGCGGTGCTGTGGAAGCACCCAGCCGGTGATTTGCACACCGCCCACTGTCAGGCTGTCGCGTTCGAATTCCGCCATCGCCAGCGCGAAATCGCGCGCCGGCCCGCTCACGGCGGTCTGCCGGACCAAACCATCCGTCAGCTCCTGTCGATCGAGCGCCACTCCGCTGGTCGCCAGGCCGTACTGCGCATCGTGGGTCACCCGGACCTCGTAAAAAGCGACCTCCGAAGTGGTGGTGTCACCGCCCATCGGCGCGGTTTCGACTTCCCACTCCCCGTCGATCAGGCGCGGTATCAGCGGATAGAAGGTAGGCGTAAACAATACCCCCTGTGTTATGCCGAAGCGGTGAGGCGAGGCGAAGCCGATCGGCCCGGAGGTTTCGATCCGGAATCGCAAGCTGAGATCAAGGCTGTCGCCCGGGGCCAACGGTTCAGGCAATGGATAGCGTTGGGCCAGGCCACCCAGCTCCATTTTTGGGAGCTGCAGCTCTCCATCGATCAAGGCCGGCCCGGCCGACATTGCTGCCCGGTACTGTGGGTGATTAGGCCACAGCATGAACACCATATCGTTGAGCGGCTGGTCGGTCGGATTGGTGTACTGGACCCGCGCCAGTCCGACGATGCCCGCCCGCTCCTGTAGCGGGTCGAAGTCGACTTCGATTTCGATCCAGTAGCGGGTGGCCTGGGGCAGCTCGGCGACGTCCGAGGTGTAGTCGGAGCGTAGGGCCTGTTCCTGCCGTTCAAGCGGGCTGGCGGCGGGGGTCGGTGCCAGGGTCGGCAGCGGGGTGGCGCTGGGCTGCGGGGTCGGCGTGGCGGTCGGTGTACGGGTGGGGGTGGCGGTCGGCGGTGGCGTGCTGGGCGCGCATGCAGCCAGCCAGACCCATAGCAGCGTAAGCGGCAGTCGTGATTTCACAAGAGCGGGGCGTCCTAGCGGACGCGATGGTGGGCGGAACAGGACTCGAACCTGCGACCCCTTCTGTGTAAGAGAAGTGCTCTAACCAACTGAGCTATCCGCCCGGCAACCGATTATACAGCCCAGCAACGCGGGCTGCTTTGGCGCGGCTGTGGCTCAAGTGCGACGTCAGGAAGCCTTCAGCGGATGACAATCGGGCACGTCGCCCTGCCATGCTTTCTGCAATATTTGTTGCGTCAAGCAGGCCATCATGCTAGAGTCTTCTCCCGCAAATGAGGGCAGCGCCACTTCCGGCATGGCGACCTACGAAGAGCGCATTCGCTCGATCCACAGCACCCTGTCCCCTAGCCACATTGTGTTGGCTGACTACCTATTGGATTCCTACGTGAGCGCCGCCTTTCTCACCGCTACCGAACTGGCTCACGCTTTGGATCTCGATCCGGCGACGGTGGTTCGATTCGCGCAACGATTGGACTACTCCGGATACCCGGAGCTGCAGCGCGAGATTCGCCAGCGAGTGCGCGGCGAGCTTTTGGCCGATCAGCCCAACGAATCCGGCTCGCCGGCCGAGGCAGCCGACGCCGCGCTGGCGGAAATCGGCCGCAACCTCGACCTCACCCGCCGCAGCTTCCCGCTGGACACCGCAGAACAGCTGGTGGCGGCCTTGGATGAAGCTGCCCGGGTGGTGCTGCTGGCCGAAGGCCTGGCGGTCGGGCCGGCCCGCAGCCTGGCCAGCTGGCTGGAGGGCGCCGGCTATACGGTGCAGCTTGCGATCGGCGACCTGACCAGCATGGCCCGGGCGCTGGTTGGCGGACAAAAACGCGACCTGGCGATCGCGGTCGAGGTGGTGCCGGAGACTCGGATTGTGACCCGCGCCCTGGCGGAGGCCCGTACGCTCGGCTTGCAAACCGCGGCGATCGTTGCGGCGCCTTCCGCGCCGTCGGCGATCAACGCCGATCTGGTGCTGGCCGGGCACGCCAGCCAGCAGTCTGGCGTCGGCCAGGTGGTGGTCGAATCACTGGTGCATGCACTGGTCCAGCTTTTGAAGCGGCAACGGCCAGGTCGGTTTGCCAAGATCGAATCCCGGGTCGGTGAAATCAGCCAGCGCATTGCCGGCGAGAGCGCTTAAGCCCGGCCGCCCCCGGCGGCGCATCCCACAATTAGCTCGCCAATCAGGCTCATGATCCCTGCCATCGTACTGGCCGCCATAACCATCGTGCTGATTTGGGAGCTGTGGATCTGTGAGGGTGCGCACTTCGGCAGTCGGTTCGTGGTCTGGCTGTACGACCTTGCGGCCAATCGGTACGACGGCATCAAATCCTTCGACATGGATTGGGAAGCCCACATGCTGGGCGCGCCGCTGGCCGCCGCGCTGCGTGAGCTGCCTGGTGCACGGCTGCTGGATGTGGGCGCGGGAACCGGGCGCACCGCACGGGCTTTAGCGCACGCCGGCGCTTTCGATCCCGGCGGACAGAACTTGCTGCGTGGGATCGGGAGGTTGGTCGCGGTCGAGCCCTCCAAACGGATGCTGCGGCTCGGCCGGTCGTTTGACAGTGGGCACTTCGACTGGATCCGCGGTTGGGCAGTGCCGTTGCCGCTTGCCGGCGGCAGCTTCGATGCGGTGGTGTGTTTGGAGGTGCTGGAGTTCACGCCGGATCCGCGGAAGACCCTGGCCGAATTGCTGCGGGTGCTACGGCCGGGCGGCTTGCTGGTCACCACCAACCGCATCGGTTGGCAGGCCCCGCTGATCGTCGGACGCACCTTCCCCAAGCATCGGTTTCCACAGGTGCTGGAAGAAATCGGCTTCGCCGACATTGAGATCCGGCCGTGGCAGGTCGATTATGATATGGCGTTGGCCCGCCGGCCGTGGTCTTGAATCCGTGCGAATCGTTCGCTTTCAACGCAAAGCTGATGCACTGCCGCTGTGGGGCTGGCTGACCGGCGAGCAGTTGGGCCTGATCGATGGATCACCCTTTGGTGAGTTCCGGCGGCAGCCGGCCGACCTTTCGCTGGAGGGGCTTAAGCTGCTGGCGCCGGTCGTCCCGGGCAAGATCATTTGTGTGGGTCGGAATTACCCGGCCCACGCAGCCGAGCACGAAGCGGAAGTACCGGAGCTGCCGCTGCTGTTCCTGAAGCCGACCAGCGCCGTCATCGGACCGGGCGAACCAATTCAGCTTCCGCCCCAGAGCAGCGTGGTTGAGCACGAGGCTGAGCTGGCGGTAGTAATCGGACGCGGCGGCCGCTGGATCACGGCGGAGGATGCCGGCGATCACGTGCTGGGCTACACCGCAGCCTGCGACGTAACCGCCCGTGACCTGCAGCGCATCGACGATCAGTGGACCCGAGCCAAGGGATTTGACAGCTTCTGCCCTTTGGGCCCGTGGATCGACACCGAGTTGGACCCGGCCGACGTGGTGATCACCTGCATGGTGAGCGGGCAGCTGCGGCAGATGGGGTCGACCCGCGATATGGTGTTTCCGGTCTACGAGCTGGTGGCTTATATCTCCTCGATCATGACCCTGGAACCCGGTGATGTGATCCTGACCGGCACCCCTTCCGGAGTTGGTCCGCTGCTCGAAGGCGATGAAGTTGCGGTCGAGATCGAGGGTTTGGGCACCCTCACCAACCCGGTACGCAAAGCCGAGCCCCCGAGCTGAGCCGAACGCAGAGTCCCCAATTGTGCCTCGCTTGGCCAGAATACATGCCTTTCCCGCATAGCGTTATGGGGATGAATCGAACGGAAAGGCACTGACCCACAGGAAGGAGACGCCGATGGGGCTGAAGCCCGATCACTGGATCACGCGCATGGCACGCGAACACAAGATGATCGAGCCGTTCGTCGAGTCGCAGGTACGGGGGGGCGCCATCTCATACGGGGTGTCGTCCTACGGTTACGACATCCGGGTGGCCGACGAGTTCAAGATCTTCACCAACGTTTACTCGACCATCGTCGATCCGAAACACTTCGATACTGCATCGATGGTCGACTTTCAGGGCGAGGTCTGCGTGATCCCACACAACTCATTTGCCCTCGCCCGCACGGTGGAGTACTTCCGCATCCCTCGATCGGTGCTCACCGTTTGCGTCGGCAAATCGACCTATGCCCGCTGCGGAATCATTGTCAACGTTACGCCCTTCGAGCCGGAGTGGGAGGGCTTCGTCACGCTGGAGATCTCCAACACTACCCCCCTCCCAGCCCGCATCTACGCCAACGAAGGCATCGCCCAGGTGTTGTTCTTGGAGGCCGACGAGCAATGCCAGACCTCTTACGCCGACAAGAAAGGCAAGTACCAGAAGCAGCAGCGCATCGAACTGCCGAAGATGTGAACTTGACTAGGGAGGCGCGTAGAACGCTGAATCGGGATAGAAATCTCGCCAGGCCCAGTCATATGAGGTGGTGCTGGGCACCTGTTGCAGCGCCCGGCCTTGCAGCTCGCCGGCGGTAGATAAACCGCGGCCCAGTTCCCAGCTGGAGCCGGTTTCCAGATCGATGACCGCACCACTCTGCAGCGAGAAGTGCAACACTCGCCCATCAACTG
>CAZJUE010000027.1:0-9683 GCA_964549025.1 uncultured Anaerolineaceae bacterium
CAACCGAGGGTTCAAATCCCTCCCTCCCCGCCTATGATCGCGAGGTCAACCCCGGATCGAATGCGCCCGTAGCTCAGTACGGATAGAGCGCTTGGTTGCGGACTAAGAGGTCGCAGGTTCAAGTCCTGCCGGGCGCGCTGGACCGCCCCTAGGGGCGGTCTTTTGTTTCGCTGAGCACTCTAGGCACAGCACTTCGCCTCGCTCAGGTAAAATCCAATTGTGCGTAGAGTGGAATTGGCCATCGTCGGCGGCGGTCCGGCGGGGCTGTCGACCGCACTGCACCTGTTGCAGCTAGATCCGGGTTGGGCAGACCGGATGCTGGTGCTCGAAAAGGCTGCGCACCCACGCCATAAGCTGTGCGCCGGCGGAATCACGCAGTTCGGATTGCGTCAGCTCCACAACCTCGAGCTAACCCCTGAGGTTCCGTACGTTCCAATAGAGACAGCACACTTCAACTACCGGCAGCGGCGCTTCAGCGTGCGCGGCAAGCCGTTGTTCATCGTCACCCGGCGACAGGAATTCGACGCCTGGCTGGCGGCCGAAGCGCAGGCCCGTGGGGTGCGCATTCTGGAAGAGCACCCGGTCAGCCGCATGCGCCGCCTCGAGCACAGCTTGTTGCTCGAGACTCCGGAGTCGCAGATCGAGGCCCAGGCAGCGATCGGGGCAGATGGCGCTCGCGGCCTGACTCGCCGCTGGGTCAGCCAGCAGGCGCGCAGCGGCCGGGTGGCCAGATTGCTCGAGGTGGTGCAGCCAGCCAGCGGACGGGAATGTCGCTACCGCGAGCGTTCGGCGATTTTTGACTTCAGCTCAATGCAGCAGCACCTGCAGGGCTACTACTGGGATTTTCCCAGCCTGATTGCCGGCGCACCTTACATCAACAGCGGGGTGTACGATTCGAGGGTCGATCCGACCGGCAAGCGGGCCGACCTTCCAGACCTGCTGCAAGCCGGCCTGGGACAGACACCGGATCGGCTGGAAGGCCATCCGATCCACTGGTTCTCGCCGGATAATCGCTTTTCCGCTGAGCGGATCCTGCTGGTCGGCGATGCGGCAGGAGCAGAACCGCTTTTCGGCGAAGGAATTGGCATCGCGCTGGGCTACGGAGCGGTGGCCGCTGCTTCAATTCAACGTGCCCACCGGCTGCGCTCCTATCGCTTCGGCGACTACCGGCGGCGCCTAATGCTGTCCCCAGTCGGACGCTATCTCCTGCTCCGCTGGATGGGCGCCGAGTTGCTGTACCACCTGCGACAGAGCGAGCTGGTAGTCCAGTTGCTGTGGGGGCTGGGAAGGTTGGTTTCCGGCTTGCTCAGCCCGTCGGGCGGCTTACCGCCGCTGCGTCGAGCGAGCTGACCGGCCCGGCATCAGGCAGCAGCCTCTCCTAGATCAGCGTTCACCATACTCAGAATTGTTTTTGTTCTAGGGGAGAAAGTTCAGCGGGTTCACCCGCCCAAAGACGTCGCTGCGCATCTCGAAGTGCAAGTGGGTGCCGCTGCAGTTGCCGGTGCAGCCCATTCCAGCAATCACATTGCCCTGGAAAGCCGCCTGGCCGCAGCCGAAGTTGATCTGGCTGAGGTGAGCGTACAACGTCTGCCAGCCGTTACCGTGGTCCAGCACCACCGTGTAGCCGTAGCCCCAATCGTTCCAGCCAGCATAGACCACCACGCCATCGTCGGCGGCGTAGATAGCGTTCCCGGCGCCGCCACCGATGTCAATCGCCTCGTGCACGCCGGGGATGTAGCCGTAGCCGGAGACCGTGCGGCCGGGCGTTGGCCAGCCGAAGCCGCCGTCGCCGATTGGTCCGTTTGATACCGAACCGCAGGCGCCTGGCCCCAGGATGCTAGCTACCGCCGGGTTGGAGCGGGTGATGCGGATCTGCTGCCAACTGGGCAGTTCCCGCACACCTCCCGGAACGATCAGCTCGGTGCCGGCGGCCAGTCCAGGCTGGGTCGGATCGAGGGCCGGGTCCAGCTCGTTGCCGGGCCAGTCGATGATATCCTGTGCGCTCACGCCATAGAAGGTGGCTACACCGTTCAGTCCCTCCCCCTCCGACCAGCGGTGCACTGCGCCGTCTACCGGCAGGATGCTCAACTCCTGCCCGGGCTGCAACAGGTGCGGATCGCCGCCCAGTTCATACCAGTTCCCCCACAGGATCGATTCAGGCTTCAATCCAAACCTCTCGGCGATTCCGAAGAGCGTATCGCCCGCCTGCACCTGATACTTGAGCAGCCCCAGGCGTGGACGGGTCGGGATGATGGTGTGTACGTCAGATTGGCGGCTGACCTCGCCGAAGCTGCTTGGATCGAAGTCACTGAAGGGCGCCAGTTCGTCAAATTGAATCGCCGCCATGGCGGTCGGCTCCGGTGCGGTTTCGTTGGGCTCGGCCCCATTGGCGCGTGCCCGGGCACTGACCGCGGCCACCGCCGCGCCGAGCACCAGAACGGTTGCGGTTGCAGCCAGCATGTTGCCGGTGCCGAACCCAGCCAGCAAGCTGCGGATCGCTTCGATTCTGGAGTTCATGGCAGCAACCCAGCTGCGCCGGGTCGGGCTGGCGCGCTGCGGATCGCTTCGACGCTGGAACTCATGGCAGGAAATTCAACGGGTTGACCTTGCCAAACTGGTCGCTTTGCATCTCGAAGTGCAGGTGGCTGCCGGTGCAGTTGCCGGTGCAGCCCATGCCGCCCAAGATATTGCCCTGAAACAGCCCGTCGCCACAGCCCACCGCCACGCTGCTCAGGTGAGCGTACAGGGTCTGCCAGCCATTGCCGTGGTCTATCACCACCACGTTGCCGTAGCCACCATTGTGCCAGCCGGCGTAGACCACTACACCGGCGTCGGCGGCATAAATGGCGTTGCCGATGCTACCCCCGATGTCGATCGCCGGGTGCACATTGGCATTGAAAGTGTAGCCTGAGATCTGGTGGCTGGGGGTTGGCCAGACAAAAAAGCCCGCCCCGACCGGACCGTCATAGACCTCGCCGCAGTATCCGGGGCCCAAAATGCGCGCTGAGGCCGGATTGGCGCGAGTGATCCGCGGCGCCCGCCAATCCACGGTCTCACGGGTGCCGCCCGGAATCACCAGCGGGGTCCCGGGCTCGATCTCCGGATCAAGCAAGTCCAGGTCTTGCGGCAGCGCGTTGCCCGGCCAATCGAGGATATCCTGCGGCGTCACGCCAAAGAAGCTGGCCACACCCACCAGTCCATCGCCTTGATTCCAGGTATAGATCGTTCCGTCCACCGGCGGGATGTTGAGCTCCTGACCGGGCTGCAAGCTGTGTGGGTTGTCTTCCAGCGTGTCAAAGTTGCCCCACAGCACAGTCTCTGGCTTCAGGCCAAACCGGTCGGAGATCCCGAACAGCGAATCGCCTTGCTGCACGACGTACTTCAGGATGTTCAGCCGCTGCCGGGTCGGGATCAAAGTGTCGAGCTCGGCTTCCCGGCGTATGCCGAAATCAGAGTCCGACGAGAATTCGGGCAGCTCAAGCTGGATCTGCTCAGCCGCCTCGACCCCTGCCGCGTCGACCCGCGCCGACTGCTCGGCCGTCTGGGCAGCTGAGGGCAGGTTGGCCAGGCTAATGCCCAGCGCCACGATCACCACCAAGAGAAATCCGGCGTGTTCGGCGTAGCGAAGCCGGTGTGGGCTGGGTTGGGCTAGTTTGATGCCTGAGGGGGGGTCCATGAGGCGGGGGCGATCATAACACAGCTCAATCAGGGTAGAACGAACCAGGGATTAACAAACCCCTCACCGGAGCGCACCTCGAAATGCAGGTGCGGCCCGGTCGAGTTTCCAGTTGACCCTGCGGTGCCGATGGTTTCCCCCTGGCTCACGCTTTGACCGCAGCGCACCCGCACCTCGTTGAGATGGGCGTAGGCGGTCTGCCAACCGTTACCGTGGTCTACCGCTACAATGATCCCGTAACCCCCGTAGGCCCATCCTGCGAACACCACCACGCCGCCGTCGGCGGCCCAGACCGCTTCGCCCAAGCCGGCGGCCAGGTCGATTGCCAGATGGCCCGACCAGTAGTCGTTGCCCGAAACAGTGTGGTTGGCAGTCGGCCAGATGAAGCCGCCGGTGCCCACCGCCCCACCCTCGAAATCCTGCTCGCATCCACCGGCGCCGAAGACTGAGCCGACCCCCGCGCTTCCTCGCGGAATCGTCGGTACGTGCCAGCTCTGAAACTCGCGTTGGCCGCCGGGAACCACCAGCCATTCGCCGCCTTCGATCTGCGGTGCAACCGGGCTGAGTTGATTGCCCGGCCAATCCAGGATTGCGTCAGCGGTCACGTTGAATTGGCCAGCCACCTGATCAAGGTTGTCGCCGTCACTCCACTGGTAGTACACGCCGTCCACCGGAAGCACATTAAGCTCGATCCCCGGCCGCAGCGAATGTGGATCGTCGCCCAGCACTTCCAGATTGCCCCACAGGATGGTTTCCGGTGCAAGGTCGAACCTGGCGGCGATGCCAAACACCGAGTCGCCCGGCTGCACCGTGTAGCGCACCACCTCGGTGTTCGGGCGCTGCGGACGAACCGTGTCCAAGTTAGCCTGGCGTGCGATTGCACCGGGCTGCTGACTAGCTTGAAAAGCCGGCAGCACCGGATCGTCGTCCGGCCGCAGTTCGGTGGCCGCCGGGGTTGGCGCCGACGCGCAACCAGGAACCGCCAGCGTGGCGATCCACAGCGCCAGTGCTGCACCCAGCCGAGACTGGGCGGTCAATTTACGGTCCTTCTTCGGTAAGGGTCTCGAGAAACTCGACGTTGTCGTCGGTTCGGCGCACCCGATCGATAATCGCCTCGGTGGCGTTGACCATATCCATGCCGGCGCCGTTGGGCGGAGAGCTGACCATGTGCGAGAACATGCGTCGCAGCAGCCACACCCGCTGGGTGATGTCGGGCCCCAGCAGCAGCTCTTCCCGACGAGTGGATGAGCGGTCGATGTCGAAGGCCGGGAACACCCGACGTTCTTGCAGCCGGCGCGAGAGGTGCAGCTCCATGTTGCCGGTGCCCTTGAATTCTTCGTACACCACGTCGTCCATGCGGGAACCGGTGTCGACCAGGCAGGTGGCGATGATGGTCAAGGAGCCGCCTTCCTCCAAATTGCGCGCCGCGCCATAAAAGCGTTTGGGCGGATAAAGCGCCGCCGGGTCTAATCCGCCCGACAGGGTGCGGCCGGAGGGGGTAACCATCAAGTTGTAGGCCCGCGCCAGCCGGGTGATCGAGTCCAGCAGGATGACCACGTCCCGTCCTCCTTCGACCAGGCGCTTGGCGCGCTCCAGCGCCATCTCGGCCACCCGCACGTGCGAGCTGCCGGGATCGTCGAAGGTGGAGGCGATCACTTCGGCATCCACCGAGCGATCCATGTCGGTGACCTCTTCGGGTCGTTCGCCGATCAACGCCACCATCAGGTGCACCCGCGGGTACTTGGTCGATATGGCGTTGGCGATGCCTTTCAGGATGGTGGTCTTTCCGGCCTTGGGCGGCGACACGATGAGCCCGCGCTGGCCCTTGCCGATCGGGGCAATCAAGTTCAGCAAACGGTTGGCAATCGCGTGGCGATCGGTCTCCAGATTGAAGCGCTCTTCCGGAAAGATCGGCGTCAGGGTTTCGAAGCGCGGCCGGTCCTTGACCTCGTCCGGCGCCATTCCATTGATTGACTCGACCCGCAGCAGACCGTAGTACTTCTCGGTGTCCTTGGGTGGACGAATCTGGCCGATGACCATATCGCCGGTGCGCAAGCCAAATCGGCGTATCTGCGACTGCGAGACGTAAATATCGTTTGGTCCGGGCAGGTAGTGCTCGGCCCGCAGGAAGCCCATACCCTCGTTCATCACTTCCAGCACGCCGCCCCGCAGCTCCAGACCTTTGCGCTCCGCCTCGGCTTGCATGAGACGCAGAATCAGGTCCTCCTTCTTCATGCGGGTGGCGCCCTGGATCTGCATCTCCTTGGATTTGGCGCGCAGATCGTCCAAGGTAAGAGCTTCCAGCTCCCCAATGTTCATAGATATTTCTCCCTGCGGGAACGCTACGTCAGAGGTTTCCCCTGTGCAACAGGACTCGCCCGGCGGGCGACAGACTCATGACTTCGCAAACTCAGAAATTGAGGGCTACGAAAAGGTCAGACTGTGTTGCGTGGTTGGGGAAGGCGCCGGGATTATAGCACGGAGATCAGTGTGACACAAGCATCCAATCGGCTCAGGAGTGTGCCCCGGAGGGGTGCACGGAGATCAGTGTGACACAAGCATCCAATCGGCTCAGGAGTGTCGATCAAGTCACGTCGTACGCGATCTGGCTGAAGGTCATCAGCTTGTCCCATCGGTGCGTGGAGCTGATTTCGCGCACCGTGCCGCTATGAGAGCGCATCACCAGGCTGTAGGTACGGGCCCCGTTACCCGTGTACTTGACGCCGTGAAGCAGCTCGCCATCGGTGATTCCAGTGACCGCGAAGAACACGTCCTCCCCGTTGACCAAATCGTTGGTGCCGAGCTTCTTCTTCAAGTCGTAGCCTTGATTGGTAGCCAACTGGGCTTCCTCGTCGTTGCGCGGGTACAACCGCCCTTGGATCTCGCCGCCCATGCATTTGAGCGCCGCGGCCGCCAGCACGCCCTCCGGCGTACCACCGATCCCGAACAGCACATCGATCCCCGAGTCCGGCCAGGCGGTCATCAGCGCCCCGGCCACATCCCCGTCGGTGATCAGCCGGATGCGGGCGCCGGTCTTGCGGATTTCCCCAATCAGCTCTTCGTGGCGCGGCCGATCAAGGATGATGACGGTTAGATCATCGACATCGGCCCGCTTGGCATTGGCCACCGCCTTCAAATTGTCGCCTACAGAGGCGTCCAGATCGATTACCCCACGCGCCTGCGGACCGACCGCGATCTTGTTCATGTAGACGATCGGGCCCGGATTGAACATGCTGCCGCGCTCAGCAAGCGCTACGGTGGCGATCGAATTGGTGCGGCCGAGCGCCAGCAGGCGGGTGCCGTCGATCGGATCGACTGCGATATCGACCTCCGGGCCGTTTCCACTGCCCAATCGTTCCCCGTTGTACAGCATCGGCGCCTCATCCTTCTCGCCTTCGCCGATTACGATCACCCCGTCGATATCGACGGAGTTGAGCACCAGCCGCATGGCGTCCACTGCGGCCTGATCGCCGCTCTCTTTGTCGCCGCGGCCCATGTGGCGGCCCGCTGCCAGGGCGGCCGCTTCCGTCACGCGAACCAGTTCGAGCGCCAGGTTCCGGGTCGGCTTCTCAGGCATTTCGGCCTCCTATGTCATCCACACCACGGCGTAGTAGCCGATCACCGCGGCCCATAACCATGAGTCAAAACGATCCAGCATTCCTCCGTGACCGAAAAGCAGTTTGCTGGAGTCCTTGGCCTGCATTTCGCGTTTGATCATGCTGATCCCCAGATCGCCCAGGGGGCTGATGGCAGCTACTGCGGCCCCGACCGCCAGCCCGAGCCGTGGAGTCAGGCCGAGCGCTTGATTGGGCACCAGGCTCCATAGGCCCGCCAGCCCGGCGCCGGAGGCCGCCCCGAACACGACTCCGGCCAGGTAGCCTTCCCAGGTTTTCTTGGGGCTCAACCGGGGCGAAAGCGGTCTCGATCCGATCCATCCGCCAATGAAATAGGCAGCCGAATCGCCGATCCACACCGCTGGCAAAGCCACCAGCACCCACCACTGCCCGTTCGGCAGGAACCGCAGGGCGATCAGATACCCGCCGATCCAACCCAAGTACAGGATACCCGACAGCGTAACGGCGAAGTCGGTGGCCGAGCGCTCAGCCCCCCGCTCGTAGTCAATCAGGTGCCAGGTCATTCCAGCCAGAGCGCCGGCAGCCAGCAGCAGCCGCTGCGATTCGAAAGTTGAGGTCGCGCGTCCGATGATCAGCGCCAACACTCCCACCACCAGCAGCGGCAGGGCTGGAGCCAGACCACTGCGACGGAACAGCAATCCGTATTCGGCAGCTGCCAAGCCGAGCGCCAACGCCACCACGATCACGTACAGGAAGCCGCCGCGGGCGATGACCCATATCAGAATCGGAAGCAGCAGGATGGCGATGAGCAGGCGCTGGCGCAGCATTTAGTGCGGCGGGATCGGCGCCGACACAGTTCCAAATCGGCGCTCACGCCGCGCGTAGGCCCAGAGCGCGTTTCTCAGCTCTTCTGGGCCGAAATCTGGCCAGTAGGTGTCGGTGAACACCCACTCGGAGTAGGCGCCCTGCCAGTTGAGGAAATTGCTGGTGCGGTACTCGCCGGAAGTGCGGATGATCAGATCGGGGTCGGGGCTTTCGGCGGTGTACAGGTACCGATGAACGGTCTGCTCATCGATTGACTCCGGGTCGACCTGCTCCTCGATCATGCGGCGCATGGCCTGGATCAACTCGTCGCGCCCACCGTAGTTCCAGGCCACGTTCAGCACCAATCGGTCGTTGTCCTTGGTGAGCTCGATAGCGTGGCGTACTTTCTGCTGCAGCTCGGGTCGCAGACCCTCCAAGCGGCCGATGTGACGCAGCTGCACGCCGTTCTTATGCAGCTCGTTCAGCTCGCGATCGATGACATCTTCCAGAATGTTCATCAAGCCGAGCACTTCGGTGCTGGGGCGCTCCCAGTTCTCGGTCGAGAAAGCGTAGATCGTCAGGTAGCGAATGCCGAATTCGGCCGCGGCCCGGATAACCCGCCGCAGGTTTTCCACTCCGGCCCGGTGCCCGGCCAGTCGCGGCAGGCCACGTTCGCGCGCCCAACGGCCGTTGCCGTCCATGATGATGGCAACGTGCTCCGGCACGATTTCCGGCAGGTTGTCAACCGATTCCATTGCTTGGGGTGCTCAGACCTCGAGCACCTCGGTTTCCTTGCGCTCGCTCACCTGGTTGATCTCCTCGACGTACCGATCGGTCAGCTCCTGCAGTTCCTCCTCACCACGGAAAAGCCGGTCCTCTGAGATCAGTTTCTCCTGCTCGAACTCGCGCATATCGTTGTGTACGTCTCGGCGCACGTTGCGCACCGCCACCCGCGCCTCTTCTGCCCGGGCACGCACGACCTTGACCAATTCATGCCGGCGTTCCTCGGTAAGCGGCGGGATGCTCAAGCGGATCAGTTTTCCGTCGTTGTTGGGAGTGAGCCCCAGATCGGAGGAGAGGAGGCCGCGCTCGATGTCCTTGATGCTGGCCGGATCAAACGGCCGGATCGTCAGCAGGCGGGGCTCGGGCGCCGAAATCGTCGCCAGCTGGATCAGCGGCGTCGGCGTACCGTAATAGTCCACCAACACCTTCTCGGCCAAAGCCGGCGAGGCGCGTCCGGTCCGTATTGCCCCCAGGTCCTCCTCCAAAGCCCGCACAGCCCCGCTCATGCGGGTTTCTGCCTCGGCGAGGGCCTCTTGGATCATTTTGGATACTCCTGCGGTCGTGCGCGGCGCGTTAAAGAGGTCTCATGGACGGTCGATCGAACATCGGGTTCGGAATACCCGTCGTTCCATAGCATAGCGCAAAACAGGGTTTTTGCGAAGTTGAGGGGTGAGAGGCTACCCCCAGAGGGATTTCGGCATGCGCCTCAACCGCTGACCAGCGTACCGACCGATTCCCCCTGTACCGCCCGCAGCAGCCCCTCCGGCTGCCACATGTCGAGCACCAGGATCGGCAGCTCGTTGTCCATGCACAGCGAGATGGCGGTGGCGTCCATGACCCGCAAG
>CAZJUE010000027.1:9693-17096 GCA_964549025.1 uncultured Anaerolineaceae bacterium
ACTTCCAGGCGCATATTAAGCGATTGAATGTAGCTCAGTTGGTCGAACTTCTTGGCCGAGGGGTCTTTCTGTGGATCGCTGTCGTAGATGCCATCGACCTTGGTGGCCTTGATCACGATCTCGGCGCCGATTTCCATCGCCCGTAGAGCGGCGGCGGTGTCGGTCGAGAAATAGGGATTGCCGGTGCCGGCACCCATGATCACCACCCGGTCCTTCTCCAGATGCCGGATGGCACGGCGCTGGATGTACGGCTCGGCTACCATTCGCATTTCGATGGCAGTCATCACCCGGGTCACCACCCCGTTACGCTCCAAGGCATCCATCAGGGCCAGCGAGTTCATCACCGTGGCTAACATGCCCATGTAATCAGCGGTGGCGCGCTCCATACCGCGTTGAATTCCCTCACGGCCGCGCCAGAAGTTGCCGCCGCCCATCACCATCGCCACCTGCACGCCAAGTTCTTTGACCTGCTTGACCCGGCGGGCAACCTCCTCAGCTTGCTTGGGATCAATGCCAAAGCCGTCAGCAGGGGCAAGCGCCTCTCCACCGAGCTTGAGCATCACTCGATCGTAGGCTGGCTTGCTCACCTGTGCCTCACAAAAAAGGCCAACCAGTGGTTGGCCCGGCCTTCAATCCCATCGGGATCTTGCGTAATCGGTAGGCTTACAAGCGGAGAGGCCATTGGCTCAGTTCTCCGGCTGACCGAGCTCCCAGCGCTCGAAGCGCCGGATCGAGACGTTTTCGCCCGTCGAGAGGATGACCTCCTGCAGTAGCTGTTCTATGGTCTTCTCATCGTCTCTCACATACACCTGCCGCATCAGGCAGTTATCGTCGAGGAATTTCTGCAGCTTGCCCTCGACGATCCGATCGACGACGTTTTCCGGTTTGCCTTCGGCGAGCGCATCCTGGCGCGCCGCTTGGCGCTGCTCGTCCAGCACTGCCTCAGGGACCTGATCTTCGCCAATCCATTGGGGGGAATTGGCTGCGATCTGTAGCGCCATCTCGTGGGCGAAGTGGCGAAATTCATCGGTACGGGCGACGAAATCGGTCTCGCAATTCACCTCGACCATTACGCCCATACGTCCATCGCCATGGCTGTACAGATCAATCAAGCCTTCCTGGGTTGCGCGATCAGCGCGGGCGACCGCCTTGGCCTGCCCGCGCTCGATGATCAGCTGCTCGGCCTTCTCAAGCTCTCCGTCGGCTTCTTCCAGGGCTTTACGACACTCGAGAAATCCTGCGCCCGTGCGATCTCGGAGCTGCTTGACCTTCTCCGCCGTGTCGCTCATTCTTCGTCGGAGTCCTGCTCCTCATCCTCATCCGCCTCGGCTTCGGATTGGTCCTCCTCTTCCGAGTCGTCTGCTTGCTCTATTTCAGTCTCGGTATCTGCTTCGGCGTCGGTTGCTTCCGCTTCCGCATCAGCTAGCTGCTCGGTCTGCTCTGCCTCGGCATCGGCCGCTTGCTCAGCCTCTCCGGCCTCCGCATCCGCCTCCAAATCGGCCGCTTGCTCAGCTTCACCCGCCTCCGCATCCGCCTCCGTATCGGCCGCGGCTTCGCCTTCGGCTTCAGATTCCTCTTCGGCTTCCTGCTCCGGCTGCTCGACCTTCTCATCGAACTCACCGCTCTTGAGCTTGGCTAGGGTAGCTTCGCCCAGCAGCTCCTCGTCGGTTGCGCTCTCGTCGGTCACCTGCTGGCGAACCGGGGCAGCTTGGTCCTCGTCGGCGCGCCGGTCTTTGCGCAATTCCATACCTTCCAGCGCGGCGCTGGCCACGGTAGAAGTCAGCAGCTTGATTGCTCGAATGGCGTCGTCGTTGGAGGGAATCACGTAGTCCACACCGCCCGGATCGCAGTTGGTATCGACCAATGCGATTACCGGAATCTCCAACAGATTGGCCTCGTGCACCGCAGTCTCTTCGCGCCGCACGTCTACCACATACAGCAGCTGGGGTACGCCAGGCATCTCGCGGATGCCACCCAGACGTTCCTCCAGCTTGTCGATGCGGCGAGTCAGCGTCAATGCCTCTTTTTTGGTCAGTAGATCGAATTCGCCCTCGTCGCGCCGCCGCTCCAGCTCGTTGAGTTCATCAATGCGGCTGCGGATGGTGCGCCAATTGGTCAGCGTGCCACCCAGCCAGCGGGCATTGACGTAGGGCATTCCGCAACGGGTGGCTTCCAGCTCGATCGTTTCTTGCGCTTGACGCTTGGTCCCAACGAACAGGATCTCTCCGCCCTCGGCGACCGTATCGCGGATCAGAGCGTATGCCTCCTCCAGCGACTCGAGTGTTTGCTGCAGGTCGATGATGTGGATGTTGTTCCGTTCGGTGAAGATGTAGGGCCGCATGCGGGGATTCCACTTACGGGTCCGGTGCCCAAAATGCACCCCGGTCTCCAGCAGCTCCTTCATGTTCACTACTGCCATACCTGTCTCCTAGCGTCGCAAATCTCCCGCCGAGCTGCGAACAGCTCCTGGCGGGAGCGGGAGGCAGTATATCACAACTGGCTATCCGTCCAGCGGAGTGTTAAAGGCGACTGCCACCGCCACCGCGTGGTCGGCGGTGTGGCTCAAACTGATGGCCCAGTCGGTCAGACCCAGCGAATCGGAAACCTGTTGGGCGTTTCCGTGCAGGCGCAGCAGCGGCTCGCGCCGCGGTCCGGTGACCACCTCGATCTCTTTCCAGGCCACCTGGCCGATCCCGGTTCCCAGCGCCTTGGCCACTGCCTCTTTGGCGGCGAATCGAGCTGCCAGGGCCGGGGTTTGGCCCTGGGCGTCGATCAGCTCCTGGCTGGTGTAGAAGCGGTCGAAAAAGCGTTGGCCGTGTCGCAGGATCGCGTGGTCAATGCGCTCCACCTCCACGATATCCACTCCCGAGCGTAGGAGGTTCACTGATCGGGGAGCTCCGGCCCCGCGCTGCCGATAGCCAACCGGTCGGGGTCGATGAATCGCTTGGCCACCCGCAAGATGTCCTTGCGGCCTACATCGGCGACCAGTCCCGGATAGCGCCGGTAGTAGTCGAGCCCCAACTTGTGGCGTTCGGCGTTCACCAGCGCTCCGGCGACGCCTTCATTGGACTCAAGCTGCAGTGGCAAGCGGCCAATGTAGTTGGCTTGATTATCAGCCAGCTCACCGTCGCTCGGAGCGCGGTTGATCAGCTTGCGCATTTCTACTCTGATCAAATCAATCGCTCGCTCGAGGTTGGACGGATGGACGCCGGCGGTCACCTGCCATGGCCCCGGCCCATGTCCGCCGACCAGCGTGCTGTAGGCATAGTAGGCCAGCCCGGCTTGCTCACGCACTACGTCACCAATCCGACCGTACATCCCAAACCGTCCGAGGATGTTGTTGGCCAAGGAAGCGGCGATGAAATCGTCATCTGCACGGGGAGGCCCGGCAACTCCCATAACCACGTCGCACTGGCTTTTGCCATCCAAGGTGACGTGCTGGCGCACGATCCCGTCCAGGGATTTCAAGTCGGGCAGCTCCGGCTCGTTCCAACTGCGCTGCTGCTGCCAATCGCCAAACCACTTCTCCACCGTGTCGGCCGCCAGCTTTGCCGGCACTCCACCCACCACGCAGATCACCGTCCCGGCCGGCCGATAGTGCTTGCGCCGGAATGTCCGCAGTTGAGTGGCGCTGAGCTGTTCGACCGTATCGCGATTGCCCTCGGTGGGGATCGCGTAGGGGTGGTCCGAATAGATTAACCCACTGAAGGCCAGGTCGGCGCGGGCGCTGGTCTCCTGATCGCGGATGGCCAGCGCGGTCATCTTCTCGGCCTTGAGCCGATTGACCTGCTTGACCGGAAAAGTCGGTGTCAACAGCACCTCGTGCAGCAGATCCAGCAGTACGCCCAGGTCTTCAGCCAGGGCTTTGCCGGAAAAGCTGGTACTGTGCTTGGAGGTCGAGAAATTCAGGCGGGCGCCGATCGACTCGATCGCCTCATAGAGTTCGGAGAAATCGCGCTTCTCGGTGCCCCGCATCAGCGCACTGGCGGTCAGCGCCGCCAGCCCGGCCTGTTCGGGTTGCTCGAGCAGCGAGCCACAGGCCAGGTAGCCCGAGATCACCACCGACGGGCTGACCAGGTTCTCCCGCACCAGAACCACGATTCCGTTGTCCAACTCACGGCGCAGGATGGTCTCTGGCCCTGGCAGGCTCTCCAGGTTGAGTTTAGGTAGATCCATTGGGTTGATAGGTCCCGACTACCCGGTTGGACGGAACCAACCGCCGTTGGGCCACCTCCACCATCGCCTCCGGGGTGACCTGCTCCAGCCGATCGAGATAGCTCTCAAACCAATGATAGTCGGCGAACATCTCCGAGAAGCCCAGCCACAGCCCCTGGTTGGTGATGCTTTCGCTGCCGTAGGCGAACAAAGCCCGGGCCTGCTTGATGGCCTTGGCCACCTCCGGAGCGCTAATCGGCTGTTGCAGCACGGCATCGATTTCTTCGTCGAGCACGGTGCGCACCCGGTCCAGATCGCTGTCAGGACGCAGCGTCACGCTGATCGAGTAGAGATATGGATCGATGGTCGGCACCAGCCCACCGGTTACCGCGGCCGCCAACTCGCCCTCCACCAGCCGCTTGTACAGGCGGGAGGTCTTGTTTGAAACCCCGCCGCCAAACAGGTTCAGGTTGGCGGCGCCGGTGAGCGCGCTGTCGATCACTGCCAATGGAATGAAGTCGCGGTCGGTTGCACTGGGCGCTCGATAGGCCAACTCCAGGTAGGTGGTATCGCCCGGGCCTTGCACCGTTACCTGGCGCTCACCAGGCTGCGCCGGCTCGGGGCGCTCTGCGTGCTCCGGCATCGGAGCCTTGGGGATCTTGCCAAAGCGCTCGCGGATTCGGCGCAGCATGCTGCTGGCAGTGAAGTCGCCCGCCACCGCCAGCACAGCGTTGCTGGGTGTGTAGTGGCTGCGGTAATGATCGTAGAGCTGATCGCGGGTGATTTGCCCCAGATCAACCATATCCCCGATCACCATGTGGTGGTAAGGGTGGACCCGGAATGCGCTGGCATGTACCTCTTCGGAAAGCCGGAACGTCGGTTCGTTCTCGCTGCCCTGTCGTTCGGAGATGATCACCGTGCGCTCCGATTCGACTTCTTTGGGGTCGAACAGGCTGTTCTGCATGCGGTCGGCTTCGATTTGCAGCGCCAACTCGGCCCGGTCCTGCGGCATGGTCTCGAAGTAAGCGGTCCAATCGAGCCAGGTGAAGGCATTCCAGAAACCGCCATCGCGCGAGATGGCGCGATCCAGCGTGCCAGCCGGATAGGCCGGTGTGCCCTTGAACTGCATGTGCTCAACCCAGTGAGAAATGCCGGTACTGCCGGGGCGTTCGTGGCGCGAACCGACTCGGTACCACACCCAGGTGCTGATCAGCGGGGCGGTGTGGATTTCTTTGAGTCTGACTTCCAGGCCGTTACGGAGCCGAGTGCGGGTAACGGCTCCGCTCATGCGCCGGTCTGCTCCGCCCCCACCAGCTGGCCATTGGGTATCCCGTCCGGGCCGTAGCCCTGCCCAAAACCCATGTACTGGAACCCCAACTCGGCAGCTTTCAGCGGGTCATAGATATTGCGTCCGTCCACAATCACCGGGCGCCGCATGAGGTCGCGCACTCGCTCGAGGTCAAGCTGAATAAACTCGTTCCACTCGGTGCACACAATCAGCGCATCGGCCTGCCCAGCCAGCGCGTACGGATCCTCGGCCATTTGAAGCTCGGGCATCAGCTGGCTCGCGCCCGGCATACCGACCGGGTCATAGGCGTACACTTCAGCGCCTTCGGCCAGCAGGCGGCGGGCCACATCCAGCGCCGGCGCCTCACGCAGGTCGTCGGTGTTGGGCTTGAAGGTCAACCCCAACAGGCCAACTCGCTTACCCTTCAGCCCGCCTAGCAGCACACGGGCCTTCTCGACCAGCTGCGAACGCCGATCGTCGTTGATCTCCATCACCGCCTGCAGCAGCTGCGGGTGGCGGCCTTTCTCCTCGGCCATGTAGGCCAGCGCCTTGACGTCTTTAGGGAAGCATGACCCACCGTATCCCAAACCGGCATCCAGGAAGTGCCTGGTGATGCGCGGATCGTAGCCCATGCCAGTGGCCACCTCTTTAATGTCCGCTCCCAACGCCTCGCAGATGTTGGCGATCTCGTTGATGAAGGAGATTTTGGTGGCCAGAAAGGCATTGGAGGCGTACTTGATCATCTCCGCCGTGCGCAGGTCGGTGATCACGATCGGGGCGCGCAGCGGCAGGTGCAGGCGGGCTACCTTCTCGGCGGCAGGTTCGTCGGTCGAACCAAGAACCGTGCGGGCCGGGTTCATGAAATCGGCGATGGCCGCTCCCTCGCGCAGGAACTCGGGGTTGGAGACCACCGCGAAGGGGATCGGCACCTTCTGGTTTTGGCGTACGATATCGGCCACATAGTCGCCGGTGCCCACCGGTACGGTGGACTTGTTGATGATCACCAGTGGAGCGACCATCGATTTTGCGATCGATTCGGCTGCCGAGCGCACGTACTTAAGGTCCGCCTCGCCGTCCACGCCCCCCGGCGTGCCGACGCAGATGAACACAAACTCGGCCTCGCGTATCGCGTCTTCGTAGGAAGTGGTAAAGCTCAGGCGACCGGCCGCCACATTGCGTTCCACCAGTTCTTTCAGGCCTGGTTCGTAGATCGGCAGCTTGCCATCGTCGAGGCCCTTGATCCTACGCTCGTCGGTATCCAGGCCCACCACGTCGTTCCCGAGATCCGCAAAGCAGGCGCCGGTCACCAGGCCCACGTATCCCATTCCGACGACGGTCAGGTTCTTCAATGCGCTTCTCTTTCTTCCAGAATCGGCAAAGTGGGCAATGATACCATGGCGGTCTAATTCGGACCGTTCCGGCCGTAAAAGCTCACTTTGCGGCTATGACAACCCACACTTGTCCGAATTCATCCCGCTCCCTAGACTGAAATCGCGATGCATTTCACTCGGCAGGCCGATTACGGCCTGCGTACGGTGCTGTATTTGGCTAAGCTCGACGCTGGCAGTTCGGTCTCGACCGCAAAGATCGCCAGCGAGCAGCGGATCCCGTCCTCGTTCCTGGCCAAAATCGTCTCCCAGCTGGCGATCGCCGGGGTGCTGCGGACTTCGCGCGGCGCCCACGGAGGCGTTTCACTGGCGCGACCCCCGGCCAAGATCAGCCTGCTGGATGTGGTGCAGGCCATCGACGGGCCAATCGAATTGGTGCACTGCATCGACAATCCGGATGAGTGCGGGTTCAGCGAGGCCTGCTCCATCCAGGAAACCCTCGACGGCGCGCAACAAGCCCTGACCAGCAGCCTGGCGTCGACCGACTTCGAATCGCTGGCCGCCCGCCAGAACATATTGATGCCGTAGCACAGGGTCGTTCGCGGCCGACTCCGCCGGCCGCGCCTCCGGCA
>CAZJUE010000028.1:0-16955 GCA_964549025.1 uncultured Anaerolineaceae bacterium
GACTTGTTTCCCTGCATGTTTGGGGGCCGAGCCATGGATTGGTTCAAACATAGAGGTCTTGCCAGGGTGGATGTTGCCGGAGGCCGCGATCCCCATTCCGCCCTGAAGCATGGCGCCCAGATCGGTGATGATGTCGCCGAACAGGTTGGTGGTGACGATCACGTCAAACCACTCTGGGTTCTTGACCATCCACATGCAGCAGGCATCCACGTAGGCATGGTCGGTTTCGATCGCTGGGAACTCCTGAGAAACCTGAGCGAAAGCCCGCGTCCAGATATCGTGTGGTCGAATTGCATTTGCTTTGTCCACGAGCGTGACCGTTGGTCTGCGGCCGGTTGGAGCTCTGGCCTCGGCACGCTGCTGAGCCAGCTCAAACGCGTACCGGACCGCACGCTCGCACCCCTTCCAGGTGTAGACGCCGTTCAGCAACGATACCTCATCGGGAGTGCCACGCTTCAGGTGGCCACCGATTTGGGCATACAGCCCTTCGGTGTTCTCTCTGACCACCACGAAATCAATGTCGGCAGGACCCTTGTCCTTGATCGGGCAGAGCTGCTCCGCGTACAGCTTGATCGGACGCAGATTGATGTAGAGGTCCAACCCGAAACGCAGTCCCAGGATCACTGATCGCTCGACCAAACCCGGTTCGAGGTCAGGGTGTCCAATCGCACCCATCAGAACCGCATCCAGCGTCCGCCACTCGTCGATGACGCTCTCGGGCACCAATTCCTTCGTCTTGAGGTAGTACTCACCGCTGTACGGGTACTCGACGATATCGAAATGAATGTCGGTCAGCTCGCTGGCAACCTGAAGGACTTTGAGCCCTTCATCCATTACTTCCGGACCAATGCCGTCCCCCCGGATGACGCCGATGGAATAGGTCTTCATTCAATCTCCCGTTCTGGAAACAACAGGACAGAGCAAGCCCGAGCTATGCGGGCTTGCTGGCTGCGCCAATCGAGGGTCAATCCGCTTCCTGGGCCAGGCGCTGCTCGACATAAGGAAGCAGGCCGCCGAGGGCGATGATCTGCTGCAAGAACTCTGGGTAGGGGGCGGCCCGGTACTCTTGCTGGCGCGTGAGGTTGCGGATCACACCGCTGGCAGGCTCAATTTCAACCAGATCGCCTTCCTGGATACCGTCGGAGGCCTCGCTGCTTTCGAGGATGGGCAGCCCGATGTTGATTGCGTTTCGAAAGAAAATGCGGGCGAAACTCTTGGCGATGACCGCTGAAACGCCGGCGGCCTTGATGCTGATCGGCGCGACCTCGCGCGAGGATCCGCATCCGAAATTCGAATCGGCAACAATCAAGTCGCCCGGCTGCATCTTGTGTACGAATTCGGGATCCGCATCCTCCATGCAGTGTTTGGCCAGCTCGACCGGATCGGAGGTGTTGCAGTGGCGCGCGGGGATGATGGCATCGGTGTCGATGTTCTTGCCGAACTTCCAGGCAGTTCCTTGCAGACTCATCTAGGCTGCCTCTGCCAGGATTTCGGTGGGGGAGATCAGGTTCCCGGCGATGGCAGTTGCCGCCGCCACGTACGGATTCACCAGATAAACCTCGCTGTCGGGGTGGCCCATGCGGCCGCGGAAATTGCGGTTGCTGGTCGAAACGCAGCGCTCGCCAGAGGCGAGCACACCCATGTGTCCGCCGAGGCACGGCCCGCAGGTGGGCGTGCTCACCGAGCAATTCGCCTCGATGAAAACTTCAATCAGTCCTTCGCGCACGGCATCCAGATAGACCTGCTGACTGCCCGGGATGATCACCGTTCGCAGCCGCGGATGAATCTTGCGGCCTTTGAGCAAGGATGCCGCTGCGCGCAAGTCCTCCAGATTGCCATTGGTGCACATCCCGATGACCACCTGATCGACTTCGAGTCCGGCCACTTCGGATACCGGCTTTACGTTCTCGGGGAGATAAGGCATGGCGACAAACGGCTCGAATCGGCTGACATCGAAGTGGTAGTGCGCTGCGTACTCCGCCTCTGGATCGGACTGGTACCTGGTCCCGGTCGGATTGTGACGGCTCTCCGCGAACTCCCTGGTCATTTCGTCGGCGGCGATGATCCCGGTCTTGGCGCCGGCCTCGATGGCCATATTGGCCATGGAAAAGCGGCCGGCCATAGAAAGGCTTTGGAGCGCCTCTCCGGTCATCTCCATCACCTGGTACAAGGCCCCTTCCACGCCGATTTCGCCGATGGTGTGCAGGATGAGATCTTTGCCGCCCACCCAGGGTGGCGGTTCTCCGTGGTATTCCAAACGAATAGACTCGGGAACTTTCAACCACAGTTCGCCCAGCGCCATGGCGGCGGCGGCATCGGTAGAACCGATGCCGGTACCAAAGGCTCCCATAAAGCCGTAGGTGCAAGTGTGCGAATCCGCGCCGGCGATCAGATCGCCCGGGGCCACCAGCCCGCGCTCGGGCAGCAGGACGTGCTGGATCCCCGCCCTGCCGACGTCGAAGAAGCGGATTCCATGCTCGTTCGCAAACGCACGGCAGCGCTTGACGATTTCCGCGCTCTTGATGTCTTTGGCGGGAGTGAAGTGATCCATGACCAGCACGATCTTGTCGGGATCAAAGATGCTGGCTCCTTCGATCTTTTCGAACTCCTCGATCGCAACAATTCCGGAAAGCTCTGAGGCCAAGACCAGGTCAACCTTGGCGCTGATAAACTCGCCCGGGAAAACCTCGTCCCGGCCGGACTTCGCCGCCAGGATCTTCTCGGCTAAGGTATGCCCCATCCGCTGGCCTTCTTTCCTTGAACCGCTTCAGTTGCTGCCTTCGGTCATGGCCGCAAGGTCTTCGACGTTCACTTCTTCGCCATCGCGCATTCGCTCACGCATCACCGTGACCATCCGCAGAATCAGCTCTTCTTCGAGCAGCTTGTTCGAGCTCTTGGCCGCTGCAAGGATTTTCTCGCAGAAGATGGGATGAACCTCGATGGCGCGCGCCTGAAGCCAATAGCGGACATTGGCTTCTCCGCTCATTGGCCCGATTTCAATATCCTGCCTTCTCCCCACCAGCTCAGACGGCACCCCGCTGTACACGCGATCGACCAGCCAATCGTCGTCCTTTTGCATCGCTTTGACGATGGCGGCTGCGTGTACCCCGGTCGAGGTGCGGAACGAATCGGCTCCCACGATTGGGTAGTTGTACGGGATGGGGACCCCGCAGGCATCGGAAACCACCTTGCAGTACTCGGGCAGCCGGCTCAGATCACGGTTCGCCAAGCCCATTAGATTCAGATTGACCAACAGGACTTCCATCGGCGTGTTTCCGGATCGCTCGCCGATACCCAGGGCACAAGCATGCACTCGATCTGCGCCAGCCTCGATCGCGGCAAATGTGTTGGCTAGCCCCATACCCCGGTCGCGATGGCCGTGCCAATCGATCCCAACCTCCGGGTTGACCTCATCGCGCACCCCAGCGATAAAGCGAATGAGGTTGCTTGTGCCTTCAGGGGTGGCATGTCCAACCGTGTCGGCCACGCAGATTCGGCCGGCCCCTGCACGCATGGCTTCCGAATAAACCTGTCGCAGGTGGTCTGGTTGCGCGCGGGTCGTGTCTTCGGTTACGAACATCACCGGAAGATTGTTGTCCACTGCGAGCTCCACCGCCTCGCGGGTGAGCTTGAGCAGAGTCTTCAAATCCCAGCCTTCGGCATATTGGCGAATCGGGCTGGAGCCCAGGAACATGGCGGCCTCGATTGCGATCCCGGCCTCCTGCGAGGCCTCGATTACCGGAATGATGTCGCTCTCAAGGGTTCGGGCCGCGCTTTGCGGCTGGATCGGCATCTTTTGATTGGCGATCTCGCGCGCCAGGATGACGACGTCCTTCTTGAACCGCTCCCCCGCCCCGCACAACCCAAGATCGGCGATGTCGATTTCCAAATCGCGCATCAGGTACAACAAGTACACCTTGTTCTGAATTGAGGGGTGGGTGATCGAGGGAGATTGGAGCCCGTCCCGCAGCGTCTCGTCACTGATGTGGACCTTGGCTGGGTAGTCGGGCCGTGGTCCCTCGGTGTTCCAGTCGTAGATCAGGTCCATCCCGCGCGCTTCTTGCATCGGTCGCTCCTTATGCCCTCACCGACGGTCGATCTTCCATCACGCTGGCATGCGCGTGACCTTCCCAAAATGCCTTGAGGTTTGCTTCGCGATAGCGCTCCGGGATGCGCCGGTTCAGCGTCTCAATCCACGTTTCCTCACTGATAGCCAGGAAGGTCGCCATGGCGCCCAGCATCACCACATTTGCCATACGGCCATCCCCTAGATCGCGGGCAATGAGTGAGGCTTCGATCGTCATCACCTGTGCACCGATCTGCCGCAGGCGATCGATGGCATCGTGCGGGTAGATGTCGGCCCCATCGGTCACAGAGCCAGGAATGATTTCGTGGTCATTGACCATGATGATCCCGCTGTCGGGATTGGCATAATGGGCGAAACGCAGCGCTTCAAGCTTTTCCAAGCCGATCACCACATCGGTTTTTCCGGGGGTGACGATCGGCGACCATACCTTGTCGCCGAAGCGAACATGGGTCTCGACGCTCCCACCACGTTGTGAAACGCCGTGCACCTCCGTCTGCTTGACGTCATAGCCGGAATGCACGGCAGCGAGCGCGGTGATCTCGGCTCCCAGCAGCACACCCTGGCCACCGACGCCGGCAAACAGCAGGCTGTACGTCTTCCCGCTCATGCCAGCGGGAGCTCCAACGGGTCGAACGGATAGATTGCGTCGGTCGGGCAGACCTGGGCGCAAACCGTGCAGGCGGTGCAGTCCGCAGCGGCAATGACTGGAAAGCCTTGCTCCGTTCGAGTAATGGCGGGGCACCATACCTTGAAGCAGGCATCACACTGGGTACACAGCTCCTCATCCACAAAGTACGGCGTGTGCTTTTGCTGCCTGAAGGTAGGAAGGCGCACGCACGGTCCCTGGGAAATCACCACCGAAGGCCCATCGATTGCCAGCGACTTGCGGATCGCACCCAGCACTGCTTTGCGATTCCAGGTATCGACCACCTGAACGTGCTCCACTCCGCTGGCGCGGCACATCTGCTCCAGATCGAGTTTGGGCGCCTGCTCTCCGGTGAGCGAGGAGCCAGAGGCCGGATGCGGCTGGCCGCCGGTCATGCCGGTGGTGGAATTATCCAGGATCAGCAAGGTCAGTCTGGTGCGGTTGTAGACAGCGTCCACCAGCGCGGGGAGCCCAGCGTGGATGAAGGTGGAGTCCCCGATGACCGAAACCACTCGCTCCTGACCTGCCTGCTCCAACCCGATGGCGGTGCCGATGCTGGCGCCCATGTTGAAGGTGGTATGGGAGGCCTCATAAGGTGGGAGAGCGCCCATCGTGTAGCAGCCGATGTCGCCTGCCACCGTGACTTTGAGCTGGCGCAGCGAGCTGAACACCGTCCGGTGCCCACAGCCAATGCAGAACATCGGGGGCCGTGGCATGGCTTCCAGGGCAGCCGCCGCGGCCTGCTCCAACTCCAATGCTTGCACCAAGCGTCCTGGTGAGTACTCGCCGATAACCCCAAACCGCTCCTTGCCCACCAGGTTGCTGACCCCAAGTGCACGGATGAATTCTTCGATGAACGCCTCGCCTTCCTCGACCACATACACGATCTCGTGGTCGGCGCAGAATTTGCGCAGCAGTTCGGCAGGCAGTGGGTGGGTCAGTCCAAGGCGGAGCACGCCAGCCTCCGGCAGGACTTCTTTCACATATTGATAAGCGATGCCGCTGGTCACTACGCCAACGCCGTTGCTGCCCGGTTCCAGCCGATTGACGGGGGCGCCCTCCGCATATTCACGCAGCCTCTCGAGGCGAGCTTCGAGCTTCGGCCGCAGTGCTTTCCGGTAGATTGGAACGGAATAGCGGCGCGGGTCAGGTGTGAATTCCCGATGCGGGACTGCGCTGCGCTCTCCCAAAGCGACCAGGCCCTTGTGGTGGGCCAACCGGGTGGTGGTGCGCAGCATGACCGGCGTGTCGTAAGTTTCGGAGAGCTCCATTCCAAGCGGCAGAAAATCCTTGCACTCCTGCGCGTCGCTGGGTTCGAGAACCGGAACCTTCGCCATGCGGGCAAGATAGCGATTGTCTTGTTCGTTCTGGGAGGAGTGCATGCCGGGATCGTCGGCAGACACCACGACGAAACCGGCATTTGTGCCGGAATAGGGAAACACCATGAAGGGGTCGGCGGCGACGTTCAGCCCGACGTGTTTCATCGTCACCAGCACGCGAATCCCGCCGATGGCGGCGCCCATTCCCTCCTCAAAGGCCACTTTCTCGTTCGCTGACCATTGGGCACGAACCTCCGGGTAATGCCGCAGCGATTCAAGGATCTCCGTGCTGGGGGTCCCCGGATATCCCGTGGCGTATTCGACGCCCGCCTCCCATGCCCCCCGGGCTATGGCGCGGTTGCCCAGCATCAATTCGGTCTTCACGGCACGCTCTCCTTCGCGGGCACGGGCTGCAGCCCCAGAATAGACATGGCGTTACCACCCAGGATCATCTCCTTGGCCTCATCCGAAATCGGGAGCTGGCCCACGCCCTCGATGTTCTCGCGGATATGGGGGTATCCCGGCCAATCGGAGCCGTAGACGACCTTGTGTGCCAGGCTCTCCAGTTTGGGGAAGTAGGTGAGCAGGTTCTTCGGGGGCAATCCGGATATCTCCAGGTAGACGTTCTCGTGCCGGCGAGCCATCCAGAATGCCTGCTCGTACCAAAACGGGCGCCCACCATGCGCAAGCAGCAGCCGCAGTTTTGGGAAATCTATGGCTACGTCGTCCAGGTGAAGTGGATCTCCATACTTGATGCGGGCGCCCTTGAACACGGAGGAGCCGGTGTGTACCAGGATCGGGATCCCGAGGTCTTGAGCCACGCCGTACAAGGGGTACATCCGCGTGTCGTTGAGGTAGTGATGTTGATAGACCGGATACAGCTTGACGCCTTGAAAGCCATCGTCCTGTACCAGCGTACTCACCCGCTCTGCCAGATCGTTATCGATGAAAGGATTCGGGCTGGCGAAGGGGATCAAGCGCCCTGCGGGCCCCTGATCCGGATCCGGAAGCGCGTTGGCACGCCGAACGAAGTCAATCGTGTATTCATTAGTGCACGTCCCGGTCGTGATCGGGCAAACCTCCGCCAACGCGACTGCATAGTCGATGCCGTTGCGCTGGAGGTAGCTGCGGATCCCCTCCGGTGTAAGCACCCGTTCGGCAAATTCATACAGGTCGCCGTCGTATTGGCTTTGCATGAACTCCATCGCCCAGGGGTGCTCGTGCTCGGGACGCGACACATGGACATGGAAATCCACAATCATGTGCCAGGCACCGTTGGAATTGGAGCGGTTGAAGAGGGTTGCGCGTCAGTCAATGACGTACCGCACTTTTCAGACAATCGTCCAGAAAGTGAGACATTCCGATTGTAGCACGAGTTCTTGTTCGGTCAACAACCTTACCCAGCTCACATTGCCAACATTGACACATGGGGATCGAATGCTATACTCAACATGTCTCACTTGTGGGACGATCGCCTGCTAGTTGCGATATGAATTCCCGCCCTTCGGTCCAAACCCAAATCATCATCTTCACCCTTTTCGGAGACTTCGTGGCGCCGCTTGATGCGGTCGCCTGGACCAAAGGGATCCTGAGTCTGCTGAAGCTGCTCAGCATCACCGAGCGTGCCGCCCGCTCGACGCTTTCGCGCATGGCACGCAAGGGATGGCTCACCTCGAAAAGAATCGGTCGGTACAGTCAGTATGCACTCACCGGCAGCGGCAAACGGATCGTAGAAGAAGGCAGTGTGCGTATCTTCGAGCCTCGCCAAACCAGGTGGGATGGGCTGTGGCATATGGTGGTCTACAGCATCCCTGAGAAGCGGCGAAGGCTGCGGAGCCGGCTGAGGCAGAGATTGGGATGGTTGGGGTTTGGATACCTGGCTCCGGGCACCTGGATTTCGCCGAACGACCGAGCTGAAGACGTACGCGCCGATCTCGAGGACCTCGGCGCATCGAAATACGCACAGTACTTCTCAGGGATGAAGCTGCGCTTCGCTTCCCCGGATGACATCGTCAGCAGCTGCTGGGATCTCAGAACCCTTAACCGCAGCTATGCACGCTTCCTCTCGAAATACGAGACGGGCTTTCGCCGGTATCAGATCAAACCCCCGGACCCGTCCGAGAGTTTCGTCCAGCGCTTTTGGCTGACCATCGATTACCTTCAATTCCCTCGCAGGGACCCAAACCTCCCTCCGGCGTTGCTGCCTGAGGGATGGGTGGGAACGAAAGCCAATCGGATGTTCCAGGAATATCACGCGCTGCTCAAAGAGCCGTCCGACCGCTTCGTGAGCGAGGTGCTCAACCACAACCCACTGGAGCATTCCGAGCCAAGCTCCGCCGCCCCTGCAGCATCCTAGATCAGGAACTGGAGGCACATCAATGGACATGACCCGCTTTGCCAACGCCACCGGTGACTACCAGGAAATTCTCTACGAGGTTAAAGACTGGGTAGCACGCATCACGATCAATCGTCCCAAAAGCTACAACGCCTACAGCACGGATGCGCTGGTCGAGCTGGCACATGCCTTCCGTCGCGCGGCATTTGACGACGAAGTAGGCGTGATCGTTTACACGGGGGCGGGCGCGCAAGCCTTTTGCACCGGAGGCGACGTCAAGGAGTATGAAGCGAATTACACCCAGCGGCCGCGCGACTACTGGAAATATATGGTGCTGTTCGGCGCCTATATCGAAAGCATCCTCAACACCGGCAAACCGGTAATCGCCAGGCTGAACGGGATGGCGGTCGGGGGCGGCAACGAGTCTCAGCTGGCCTGCGATCTGTCGATCATCGCCGAGCACGCTTACATCAAGCAGGTAGGGACCAGCGTCGGTAGTGTGGCTTCGGGAGGATCTACCCAGTGGCTTCCGATCGTTGCCGGAGACCGGAGGGCACGCTACATTCTGATGACCAACCGGATTATCCCTGCCTACCAAGCGCTGGAGTGGGGCTTGGTCAACGAGGTCGCACCTTCAGTGATGAAGGATGATGAATTCATCGAGCGAGCTTCGTCCGAGCAAATCAAAGCCGCGCAGAAAGGTGAAGACGGGTACTCCATCGATCTGTCGCTGCTCGACGAGCGGGTACAGGCTCTGGCCGATGAGCTGCTCGAGAAATTCCCGGAGTCTATGCGCTACACCAAGCAGCAGGTCAACTTCTGGAAGGACCTGGCCTGGCATCAAACGATCGGCCATGCCCGCGACTGGCTGTCCATTCACTACTCTTCCTGGGAGCCACTGGAAGGAATGAGCGCGTTCGTCGAAAAGAGGCCGCCGGAATACATGAAGCTCCGCAAGCGTGCGGCAGAGGGAAGATCCAGCGAATTTCGCTGGGGCGCATATGCACAGAAATGCTCCAACTGCGGCGCCACCGATCTGCCTGCCGAATTCGAATTCTGCGGTGTGTGTGGCGAGCCGCTCAGCGCTGGATCCGAAACCAGCTAGGAACACGGCTGGAGCAAGCCGGTTTCGTCGTGGCGGCGGAGTCCGCCAGCACCGTCAGCCAATGTGCAGAGAGGGTAGCAACCGATGGCAAGAGGCTTGACATTCGAACAGTTCGAAGTGGGCGACAGCTTTGTATCGCAGGCGCGGACGGTCACCGAGGCCGACGTGGTGCTCTTTGCAGGCCTCTCGGGAGATTTCAATCCGCTGCATACCGACGCGCGGTTTGCGGGCAGCACCCCGTTTGGTGAGCGCATTGCGCACGGGATGTTGATCGCCGCCATGGCCACCGGAATGTCAAACTGGACCGGTGTATTTGAAGGCACCACCATCGCTCTGATGGAGCAGACCATCCGCTACAAGGGAGCGGTCAAATTCGGAGATACGATCCATCTCGAGCTGACCGTCGCGGCCAAGAAGGAAACCTCCAAAAGCGACCGCGGCGTCGTCACGTTCGATGCCCAGGTAATCAATCAGGATGGCGCGGCGGTAATGGAAGGGGAGTGGGTGCTCATGATGAAGAGGGAAGCGGAGACTGCTGCAGCCTCCGCATCGGGTATTTGATTCGGCGGAAGGCTTGGAGAAGACGATGCGACTCGAGGGAAAAGTAGCTTGGATCACCGGCGCGGCAAACGGTATCGGCCGGGCGACGGCCCGCAAATTTGCGGATGAGGGCGCCCGCTTGCTGCTGGCGGACATTGACAAGGCGGAGCTGGACTCAACCAGAAGGCAGATTGAGGAGGTAGGCGGCGAAGCAATTACGTTGGTCGGCAATATTGCAGATCGGGAACAAGTTCAGAAGATGGCGAACGCGGCGCTCGATCGCTACGGTCGGCTGGACATCCTGATCAACAACGCAGGCATCAACCGCGATGCCCTGGCCGTTAAGGTCAAGGATGGCCAAGTAACCAGCATGGGAGATGACATGTGGGATCCCGTGTTGGACGTCAATCTCAAAGGCTCGTTTTTGTGCGCCCAGGCCGCCGCAGTTCCGATGATCGAACAGAAGGGAGGGAGTATTGTCAATACCTCCTCCACCTCTGCCCTGGGGAATATCGGGCAAGCAAACTACTCCGCCTCCAAAGCCGGCGTGATCGGTTTGACCAAGACCCTTGCGCTGGAGTGGGCTCGTTTCAATATCCGGGTGAACTGCATCGCCCCTGGGGCGGCCAGAACGCGGATGACCGAGGGCATCCCCGAGAAGATTCTCGAGCCTTTGATCCAGCACATCCCATTCAAACGATTGGGAGAGCCGAGCGAGATCGCCGCTGCGCACGCGTTCCTCGCCTCGGACGAGGCCTCCTACGTCACGGGTCAGGTGCTGTTCGTCGACGGCGGGCTCGGGATAGGCACATAAGGGTGCTGGGCTCGCCAGAGCCCAAAACCGAGCGTTCGATCATGATGCGCCGATTTGCCTTGGCGGCACTGGTGTTGGTGACCAGCTCGGCTTGCGGGCGGTTGCGACCGGCCGCACCCCCTGGACTGGAGGTGGCTGATGGCTACCGGGTCGAGCTATTCGCCGAGGGATTCAAAGGCCCCACCCAGATGATCTTGGTCTCCGGAGAGATTTGGATGGCGCAGCTGGCCGGCCCGGAGAACGCCGGCACGGGCCAGATCGTAGCCATCGATATCTACGAGCCCGAGCGGCGCCGGGTGCTGCTCGAGGGCCTGTTCAAGCCCACCGGTCTCGCGTTCACCTATGACTCCCTTTGGATTGCCGCCGGCCGCGACCTGCTGCGAGCGCCGCTGAGCCCTGACTGGCTGCCCGGACAGCCCGAGACCGTGCTCAAGGACCTGCCCTTCAACGGCCGTTCCAACGGCACACTGACCGTTACGCCGGAGGGAATGCTGATCTACGAGACCAGCGGAAGCCGTCGCGGGGATAATGCGGCGGAGGGCTCGGCCTCGTTGTGGCTGCTCGATCCGGAAGACCCTTCCGAGCCTGAGCTGTACGCTACCGGCCTCAAGAACGCCTATGCCCACGTCTACGACGAGCGGCGCGGGCTGTGGGTCACCGAGATCGCAGACGACCCGGTCAACGGCGAGCCGCCGCCGGATGAGCTCAATCTGATTCGCCCTGGCCGCGACTACGGCTGGCCGGCCTGCTACGGCGACCGCCAGCCGGCGACCAACTACGGGGGGACTGAAACGCTGTGTATGCAAACCGAGCCGCCGGTCGCCGTTTTCGCACCCCGATCCACGCCCACCGGTGTGGTTCACTCGCCCTGGGAGGCCGAAACGATGCTGGTCGCGCTTTGGGGACCGACGCAGCCTTCGGTGGTGCAGGTGCGCTACCGGTTCGATGGTATGCGGGCCACCGCCCTCGAAATCAGCCCGTTTCTGACCGGCCTGGCGCATCCTCAAAGCCTGATGTGGCTGTCCGCCGACAGCATTCTGGTCAGTGACTTCGAGACCGGCAACCTGTACCGGATCACCCAGCGGTAGCATAGATCGGGGGCTCGAGATGCCGGCCGGCGCCTTCCAAGTCTCGCACGGTTCTCAAGCCGGAAGAAGCCTCCCTGTGTTGGCTGCCTGATAGAATCCTGAGCATCATGAAAATCTCGGTCGGTTCCGACGAGCGCAACCCGGTCACCGACGCGGTGATCGAGGAGCTGCGCGAGCGGGGCCACGAACTCACGCTGTACGGCCCACTGGCCGAAAACTCAGACGGCTGGGCCAAGGTCGCCGGACAGGTGGCACGCGACGTTGCCAATCAGCGGGCGGATGAGGGGGTGTTGTTCTGCTGGACCGGCACCGGGGTGAGCATGGCCGCCAACAAGGTGCCGGGGGTGCGGGCGGCCTTATGCGTCGACGGCGAAACCGCACGCGGTGCGCGCTTGTGGAACGACGCCAACCTGCTGTGCCTGTCGCTGCGCAATACCTCGGAGGCGGTCGCCAAGGAAATCCTCGACTCCTGGTTCTCTACCGCCTACCAACCCAACCCCGAAGACGACGGACACCTCGAGGAGCTGCGCTCGATCGAGGCAGGCCGTAGCTAGCCGGCCCACCTCCTGCATTTTCGATTTCGATCGGTGCCGGACCAGTCTCTACTCAGCTGCCAAAGCGTCGATCGATCGAATCAAGTAACGCGTATCAAATGGTTTGTAGATCACCGCGTCGGGTTGCACTGAGCGCCGCCACCCGTTTTCCAGTCGCTCGTCGGTGGTCACCACCACTTTCCCGTCCTCAGCGGAAGCCCGAAAGTTCTCAATGATGCGTTCGGTCGAGTCCCCCTCCGGAACAAATTCGACTATCAAGACCGCCAGCTGCGGCTCATCTTCCAGCGTGGCCAGGGCGTGATGCTCGCCAATCGCCTGGGAGACCTGCAGCCCATGTTGTTCCAGGCTTTCGGCGAGCACCCGCCGAAGGTCGTGATCGGCCTCTTGTAGCAGCACGCAGGTTGCGGTGTCGGCAGCTGACATCGCAATCTACAAGCCGGCCGGTGACCGCCGCGCTGGCGCGCAACTGCCCCCCGAAATTCTCCTCCGAGGTGGGCTGGCTGTCATAAGGGTGCCTCCTTTTGTGGTACGAGGTACTCAGCGATCGGCCAAATGATCTTTGAGGCTGCGACGATGGGGTGATCGACGCAGCTGGCGAAGCGCCTTGGCCTCGATTTGACGGACACGTTCGCGGGTGATGCCGATGCGCCTGCCGATCTCCTGCAGGCTCAATGACTCACCTTCGGGGATGCCGTGGCGCAGCCGCAGCACCCGCGCCTCGCGCGGCGAAAGTCGTTCCAATGCTTCGACGATTTCGTCCTCCATCAGACGCTCGTCTGTGGTCTCTTCCGGCATTGGCGCCTGATCGTCTTCGATGATCTCACCCAGCGCTGAATCGCCATCCTCGCCCAGCGGTTGGTCGAGCGAAGCGGTGCGTTGAGCGTACTGAATCATGCGGGTCACGCGGTGCGGCGAGGTGTCGAGCGCTTCCGCCAGCTCCTTGATCGAGGGCGGCGTTCCACGCTCCTGGGTAATCCGCTGGCGGGTCTTGAGCATCCGGCGAATGCGTTCTCCCATGTGAACCGGTATGCGTACGGTGCGCGCCTGGTCGGCCACCGAGCGGCTGATCGCCTGCCGGATCCACCAGGTGGCATAGGTCGAGAACTTGTAGCCGCGCTCGTGGTCGAACTTCTTGACTGCCCGCATCAGGCCGATATGGCCCTCCTGAATGAGGTCGCGAAACGGTATCCCCTGCCCCGTGTATTTCTTGGCCACACTGATTACCAGCCGTGAGTTGGCCAGGATCAGATGCTCGCGTGCGGCCAGTCCGTCTTCAATCAAATCCTTCAACTTCCGCCGAGGCGCTTCCGACGCCCCGCCGCCCGCCAGTTCGCGGCGTGCATCGGCGCCCCGCTGGATCCGCTTGGCCAGTTCGATTTCCTCGTCGCGGCTGAGCAGCGGCACCTGACCGACCTGGCTCAGGTAGGCGCCGGTCGCGTCGCCGATGTCGATCGCCTCGGCGGTCAAGTGCGAGTTTCCTTCCAGGTTGCCTTCCAGCCACTCGGTCATTGCAGCGGCTCCGCGTCTAGCTGCAGCTGTTGGTGGTGATTGGGTTGGCTCGTCTGGCCATCCTCCGAGGTCGGCAGTTGGGAGTCTTCTGAATGGGCCGGCTGGCCGCCATCCGATGCCGGCTGCTGGCCGTTCCCCTTGGCGGGCTGATCGTCGCCGGCCTGGCTCCAATCTTCCTGGTCCTGATAGGTGACTTCGCGCAGGCTCAATCGCATGCGCTCGGCCTCCGGATCGATCTCCAGGATGCGGGCCAGCACTCTCTCCCCTTGCTCTACCACCGCCGAGGGGCCCTCGATGCTCGTGATTCCGAGCTCGCTCTTGTGGATCATGCCCTCTATTCCGTCCGGCAGCCGCACGAAGGCGCCAAAATCGACCACATTGGTCACCACTCCTTCGACCAGCTCGCCGGCAGCGTACCTGGCAGCAACCTGCTGCCACGGACTCGGCAGCAGCGCCTTGCGGCTGAGCTTCACCCGTTCGCGTTCCACATCGATGTCTTTGATCATGACCTCCAATTGCTGATCGCGTTCGAGCTCATCCTGCGGGTGCTCGATGTCGGTGCGGTGGCTGAGTTCGCTGATGTGCAGCAATCCGTGCACACCGCCCAGGTCGATAAAAGCCCCGAAGTCCACCAGGTTTACCACCCGGCCTTCGATCACCTGCCCGACCTGTAGCTCTTCCAACCGCTGGCGTCGCAGGCGGCGGCGCGCTTCACGCGCCGAAAGCACCAGACGGCGCCGCTTGGGATTGACCTCGATCACCCGCAGCGTGAGCGTGCTGCCAATCAGCTCCTGTTTGTGCTCGCGCTTCTGAGCGCGTGAGCGGCCCCGCAGTCCCGGAATGTGGGAATTGGGTACGAATCCGCGCAAACGTCCGAATTGGACCAGCGCCCCGCCGCGGTTCTCGCCCACCACTTCAAGTTCGATATTTTCGCCATCTTCCAGATATTGCTGGGCTCGATCCCAGTCATGCTGAGCCAGCCCGCGGTGGATCGAAACCACCAGATCGCCACCCCAGCGGGCGGTTCGAGTGACGTAGACCGGCATCCGATCGCCGACCTGGATGCGCTCCAAGTCACGCCCACTGAGCTTTGCCAGCTCCTTGCGAGGTACCAACGCGTCCTGATGGGCTTCGATGTCCATCAGGATGGCATCCTCGTCAATCCACAGCACTTCACCCTCAACAATCGACCCCCGACGGGGTCGACGTGGTTCGAAGACCTGCAGCAGCTTGCGAAATCGTTTGGTTGACTTCCCCGTTGCCACTTTTTCTTTCATAGGCCGCATTTTCTCTCATGCCTCTCAAAAAACGCTTAGCGCGAGGCTGGACTTCTTGCGGAAATCATACGGATTTGGGATTAGGGCGTTCGGCGAGCAGCGGCCGGGTGTCCCGCTGTGGGAAGCGGCCTGGGTCGCGCCGCGGCTGGATCTAGCTCAGCGCGGATCGAACACGTAGCCGATTCCCCAGCGGGTCTGGATGAAGTTCGGATCCTCGGGTTCGGCTTCGATTTTCTTGCGCAAGCGGCTGACGTGTACAAACAGATCGTGGCGGCTGCGTTCAACCCGGGTGCCGTAAAGGTGCTCAAGCAGCTGTTCGTAGGTCAACACCTGCCCTCGATGCTGGGCCAGGTATGCCAGCAACTGGTATTCGGTCGGCGTGAGCTCAACCTGCTTGCCGGCCAGCCAGACCTGGCGGGCGTCGTAGTCGATCAGCAGGCCGTCCACGTTGAGGCTTTGCTGCTGTTCCTCAGCCGCCGCTTCCCGCCGACGGGCCAGAGCGTGCAATCGCGCCATCAACTCGGAGGTCTGGAACGGCTTGGTCAGGTAGTCATCCACGCCCTCGTCAAACGCCGCTACCAGGTCCTCCTGGGCGGTCTTGGAAGTCACCATCAAAATCGGGGCGGATGACCAGCGACGGATGTTGCGGGCGACCTGTAGTCCGTCCATGCCGGGCAGCATCCAATCCAGCAAAACCAGGTCTGGCGAGGCGCTCTGCACGATGTCGATAGCCGATGGGCCGTCGGGCGCCACCTCCACCCGGTAGCCGGCTTCCTGCAGCGTCGAACGCAGCAGGGTCTGAAAGTCGACTTCGTCTTCCACCACGAGTACACGCAGCTGGTCTTCTCCGGCGGCGATCGGCTCAACCGCCGGCCTGAGCGGTTGTATCGATTCCGCCGGCTTGATCTCCGGCATTTCCGGCAGGCTGAAGGTGAAGCGGGCGCCCCGGTCGGAGCCCTCCAGCGGGCTGTCGACCCACAGCTTGCCGCCGTGGGCTTCGACAATCTTGCGGCTGATGTACAGGCCTAAACCACCGGCGCCGCCCTGGTCATCATCGTCGCCCACGTTCTTGCGAAAAATCTCCTGTTGCCGGCCGGCCGGTACGCCGGGCCCCTGGTCGACAACCGAGATCTGCACCACCCCGCTGTCGTAGCTGGCCTGGACCTCGATCGGCTGATCCTCAGGTGAGTAGCGGACAGCGTTTTCTAGCAGGTTGACCAGCAGCTCCTCGATCCGGGCCGGATCGGCGCGCACGTTGGGCAGCTCATCGGGGGCCGTGACCTGGATGTGCTGATCGCCCAACATTGCCGCCGCGCGCTCCAACGATTGCTCGATCAAGTGGCCGGGGTGGCAGGCTTCCGGGCGCAAACCCAGCCGACCGGATTCGACCCGGGTGAGCGCCAGGTTCCGTTCGACCTGCTTGATGATCTTGTCGGTGGAGCGGTTGATCGCCTCCAGAAACTCTTCGACCATGGATGCGTCCCATTGGCGAAAGTTGCCCAACAGGGCGGTCGAGTGCCCCTTCAGGGTCGCCAAAGGAGCGCGAATGTCGTGAGACAGGATCGACAGCAGCTCGAGCTTCCAGGCCACTCGCTGGCGCTCTTCGGTGACGTCCTGGATCAAACCGCCCCAGCCGATTGGCGTTCCATCATGCTCCCACACGGGGAAGAAGCTGATCTCC
>CAZJUE010000029.1:0-14558 GCA_964549025.1 uncultured Anaerolineaceae bacterium
TTTCCTTCCAGGCCTGCTGTTGATCCGCGGTAAGCATGGGTGGATCGGCCGGCACGAATTCAAGATCAGCCAATGGATCGCGCCACACCTCCAGCCCGCCAAAAGCGATCAGTCCTTTGTTCTCCAGGTAGCGCAAGTCGCTGGAGTTGCCGCCGGTTTCGCTGTACAGCCAGGCGGTTTCCAGCGGGCGGCGCTGATCAAGCAGCGCTTCCAGCATCGATCGGCGGCGGACAGCGGCCGCGCCGCCAGGCCGACCCAGGTCGTCGAAGGCGGCGGCCGCTTGCTCCGGCGGCACGACCAGGCGCACGGTGCGCACCGTTCGGGGCGAGACCCGGGGTGCCTTGAGCACCGGCGTGCGCTCAAGCACCTCTTGCCGAACTAGTTTGTCGGCGGCTGGCCGCCACTGTATGCGTGAGAGCGAGCGGGCAATCTGACGGCCGCGCAGCGGCCCGCGTTTGGAGAGCAGTTGAATCAGGCGTTGCTGGGCGTTGGTTTCACCAACCGCATCCGGGGCCAGCAACTTGTAGCGCGAATCGGCCGGTTGGCTCAGTCCGGGTGGCAGCATTACGGTCAGGCAGTCGATCAGCGGGGAGGCGTAGTACCCTGCCATCCAGCGCGCCAGTTCGAGCTGAACCGGGGTGAGCACTGGTTCCGGATCGAGCAGGTCATCGATTGGTCGAGTCTGGTCGACCTCGGGCACCTCGGGGGTACCGGTCACCACCCCCTGCACTCTTCTCGGTCCAAATGGCGCAGTGACCAGGTGCCCGGGCCGGACCGTGCCTTCCAGGCGCTCCGGCAGGTGGTAATGGAAGGTGCCCCGCACCGCGGGGTGGTTGACCGCGACCTCGACGTACACGGGGTTACTCTACCGTACCGTTAGGGAACGAGCCGACATCCGTCAGCTTGCGCCCCGATGGGGTGCGGCTCAATCTACGGGTTGCGGCTGCGACGAGCCGCGGGGGAATAGCCAGACCCGGGCGACCCGCCGGCCGTCCATGGCCACCACCCGCAGTCGGGCGCCGTCGGCCGAAATGGTGTCGCCCAGCTTGGCCAGCCGGCCCAATCGCCCAAGGATGAAACCGGCGATGGTGTCGTAGTGTGGGTCGGAGAGTTGCAGCCCGAACCGCTCGTTTACCTCGTCGATCAGTGTCAGCCCATCCACTAGCGACGTCCCGTCCGGCAGCGACTGGATTTCGGATCCCTGGTCGAAGGGGTCACTGACCTCGCCGAAGATCTCCTCCAGCAGATCCTCCAGCGTCACCACGCCGGCGGTTCCACCGTACTCGTCCAATACGATCGCCATGTGCCGGTGCTGGGCGCGGAAAACCTGCAGCAGTGTGCTGACCCTTGCGGCCTCCGGGATGAAGATGGTCTCGCGCATCAGCTGCTCGGCCGAGGCGCCGTTGGGCTCCGGCTGCTGCAGCGCATGCACCACGTCGCGCAGGTGCACCACCCCAACCACGTGGTCGAGGTCCTCCTTGAAAACCGGCAGCTTGGAGAGGCTGTGGTCGGTGCAGGTGTCCAGGATGTCCTGCAATTCGGCTTCAGTTGACACCGCGATCACCTCAGTGCGCGGCACCATCACTTGCCGCACCAGGGTTTCGCCGAACTCGAACACTGCGTACAGCATCTCTTGCTCCGAGTCGGCTACCACACCGCTCTGAGCGCTGGCTGATACCAGCATCTTGAGCTCCTCCACGGAGTGCACCAACTCGTGCGACTCGGCCGGCTCGATGCCGGCCAGGCGTAGCAGCCAGTTGCCGGTGCCATTCAGCGCCCAGATAAATGGCTTGAAGATCCACTCGGTCCACACCGTCGGCCGGGCCACCAGCAGGGAAGTGCGCTCCGGGTTCTGCAGGGCGATCGATTTCGGCGCCAGCTCGCCGACCACCACGTGCAGGAACGTGATTACTGCGAAGGCCAGACCAGCGGACAGACTGTGCGAGAGCTCGCTTTCGATCTCGGCTGGGAACAGCTCAACGATTGGCTGCAGCAGCCGGCCGAGGGCTGGCTCGCCGATCCATCCCAGTCCCAAACTGGCCAGGGTGATACCGAGCTGGGTGGCGGCGATAAACCGGTCCGGATTCTCAATCGCCTTTTGCACCCAGCGCGCGGCGCGGTTGCCGCGTGCGAGCAGCTCTGCCACTCGGGTGGGGCGCACGCTGACCAGTGCGAATTCGGCTGCAACGAAAAAGCCGTTGGCAAACACCAACAGCAGCACTGCGCCGACGCGCAGTAGGTCAGACAGCAGTGATTCTTCGATCATCGAAGGGTGGCCGCGATTTTAGCATAGTGCGGCAATCCACTTGACAGTAGAACAAATGTGCGTATAATACGAACATATGTTCGGATTTGGGCGTTTGACTGGGATGTACCGATGGCATCGAGCGCAGCCAGCCAGTTCGCAGGAACTGGCTCGGGAAGCCGCGCTCCTTGGTGGGCGGGTTCAATCGGCTGGGTCATGAGGCGCGGAATGATCGGCGAACCCATTCGGGTGCATGCGGTGGGGGTCGGCGACGCCCCATCGGAGTTCAGCTGGCGTGGCCGGCGACACAGGGTGCGCCGGGTGCTGCGGCTGGTCGAGCAGGGTCGTTATCAGCTGCGAACGCACTCTGGCTTGCTCTGCCAAATCTCGCGCAGTCCAGCTTTTTGGCAGATCGATAGGCTGCTTTCTGGAGAAGGGACGACGGAATGAGAATCGGCATGCTGTGGTTTGACTCGAATCGGTCGCTGGCGGTGGAACAACGGATTGAGCGCGCCGCAAACTACTACCGTGACAAATACGGCCAGGCGCCGACCCTCTGTCTCGTGCACCCTGCCCTGGCAGCCGCCGGTATGCCGGACCAGGTCGGCCAGGTGGAGCTGCGAGCGCTCGACACGGTGCTGCCCAATCACTTCTGGATTGGTGTGAAACCACCTGCGGAGGCGGATGGGCGGTCGTCGGAACAGGCAGCAATCTGAGTCAGTGAGCGGGCGAGAAACTGGCCAACAAGGGGAGCAGGTCGAGCGACAGATCGGCTTCGCCTCGCTTGGCGGCTACCTCCAAGCTGATCAGCTCCCGATAGAAGCTCTCCAGGTTCGGAGCGCTGAATTGCCGCGCCTGGGCGACTATCTTCCGAGCGACGAAAGCCGGAACGCCCAGGCTGTGGGTTGGATCATTTCCCTGATCGAGCGCCTGGCGGGCCTGAAGCAGCAACCGAAACTGGCGGGCGACCATCAGAAACACGTAGGTCACGTCCTGCTCCTGCAGAAGCCGATGTAGCTTTGCGAGCGCATCTGCAGCGCCCGCCGGACCAACTGACTGGCCGGCTGCGGCCAAGCCGTCCACCACTTCGAACACGTCGGTTTGGCCGTAGATCGGGGTGAGCCGCTCCACGGTCGCGGCGGTGATTGGCGCTCCGCTCTTCACGTAGTCTGACAGCTTGCGAAGTTCTTGATCGGCCAACCGCAAGTCTCCATCCACCAGGGTGGCCAGCAACTCAGCGGCTTGCGGCTCTATTTGGCTGTCGAGCTCGGTGGCGCGTTCAGATAGCCAACGGGTCATTGCGGCACCGGTCGGCTGTGAGTAGCGGCGGACGAAGCTGGCTTCAGGGTGGGCGGTCGCCCAGGTGAAAACCGGCGAGCGCTGCTCAAACCTGGAGGCGGCCTTGCGCTGGGTGCGGTCGAGCTCGGCCACGAAGACCAGCGCGGTGCTGGGGGCAAGGTCGTCCAACAGTGCATGCAGCGACTCGACGAAGGCGGCGCGGCCGGGCAGCCGCTCGGCGTCGTCCACGATCACCAGCCGGCGTTCGGCAAGGAAGGGCAGCGACTGGCAGGCCTGGGCCAGCTCACCAAGCTCCAAGTTGGCGGCGGCAAAGCGCTGCAGATTGAACTCTGCCGACTCACCCAGCCGATCGCGCAGTGAGTCAACCGCCTGGCGCAGCGCCAGCGGGTCATCTCCGTAGAAGAGGTACAGGGAGGGCCGGCTCATGCTAGCCGGCGGTCAGCACCCGGTGTAGCCGCGGTCCGGACCGACGAACCTCCAGAATGCGCAGTTCACCGATCTCGCCGGTGGTGGTGATGTACCGTTGTGCGGCGGTGCCGAGCGGTTGGGCGACGATCAGGGCCAGCACGGTGGCGAGAATGGCCAGCGGCAGCCGCTCCAGCCGATCGCGCCAGTGACTGGTACGGCCGCCCAGCAGCGAGGCGTAGGAGGCCACTCCGGCCAGCACCGCAGTGGTCAGGAAATTGGTGCCGCAGTTCGGATGGATTGCCAGGTGTGCCTGGCCGTCCTGCAGCCGGCGTATCGCTTCCTCGCTGCATTCGCGCACCGCATCGGTCGGCAGCCGACCCAAGATCAGGTAGCCGTTGCGGTCCGCGCGGCCAGCGATCGGGGTGCGCGGGTAGCGGGCGCTGAGCATATGGATGGTCGCGTGCTCAAGGCCGTGGTTGCGCCGGATGCGTGCCAGCACTGGCTGATCGAGCAGCCGGATCAGGGGTGCCAAAGCGCTCGCCAGCCCGGGTGCTGACGTGGCTTGCTCTGGATTGTGAGTTTCGCTCATGGGATGGCGGCTGGCATTATAACGTCTAGCCACTCTGATAGCCGTCGATCAACGCCAGCAGCACCTGGTCGGTGAACAGGGTCGCTTGCTTGTACATCGCGCCCCAAGCCTGGGCGGCCTGAACTTCAGAAAGGTTGAAGATGCTCTCGAGCAGGAAACTGCGGAAAAACTGGAAGGCTTCCACCGCCTGCTGCAGGCTCATTCCGGCTTCCAGACTGATCCGCGCATACTCGTGACCGATGTGATCGGCCTGGTCGGCGGCGGGCTCACCCAGCATCCCGCCGACCTGAGACAGCAGCCGCCGGGCCTCCTCACGGTAGGCGGTGCGCTGAGAGTCGGTCAGGCCAACATACCAGTCCTGGTCCTGCAAGCGCGGCATCTCCAAGCGGGTTCGCCCGATGACGTTTTCCATCACGATTTGGGCTTCGCTGGTTCCACCGCGGCGTGCGCTGGTGCTCATCCCCGCGATCTCGGATCGCAGGAAGCGCCGATGCCCGCCGGCGGTTCGGTGGACCGGTAGCTTTCCTTGATCGGCCCAAGAGCGCACCGTCGAAGGGTGCACGCCCAGCAGTTCGGCGGCCTCCGAGAGGCCGAGCCATTCTTCCTGCGAATCGCTGGTGGCCATGCTGTCTATCCTATCCCGGGCCGCAATCGGATTCAATGGGCCGTCATTTGATGTGGACCTGCGACAACACGCCAAACCGGATGAGCGACCGGTTCAGTGGCTGGGCTGCAGCAGCATGTGCATTCGGCCGGGATACAATGGCGCGGTGAGCTGGGAGCTGATCGGCCATGGTTGGGCGGAAGCGCTGCTCAGGCAGCACATCAGCCGCGGCAGCGTGCGGCACGCCTACCTGATCACCGGCGCCGCTGGATTGGGCAAGCGAACCTTGGCGCTGCGCTTCGCACAAGCGCTGAATTGCAGCAACGCCTCAGCCGGCGAGCTGTGCGGGCAGGATGATTGCCGGTCATGCACGCTCACCCCGGCTGAAAGCTACCCCGACCTGCACTTGGTAGCCCCCAACGGCTCGACCAAGATCGACGAAATCCGAGAGCTGCAGGCGAAGACCGCGTTGGCTCCCTATGAAGGGCGGTGGCGGGTTGCCGTGCTCACCGATTTTCAGTTGGCCACCTCCAGCGCGGCCAATGCGATGCTCAAATTGCTGGAGGAGCCTCCCCCTCAGGTGGTGCTACTGCTGACCGCGCCCGACCGCGACGCACTGCCGCCGACCGTCGTTTCGCGCTGTGAGCAGCTGCAACTGCGGCCGGTCAGCCGCGAGGTCATCGGCAAAGCGCTGCGCCAGCGCGGGCTGGAAGACGACCAAGCCGAATTTCTGGCGACGTTAGCAGCCGGACGCCCAGGCCTGGCCATCAGATTGGTCGAGCGGCCGGAGCTGTTGGAGCAGCGGCGGGAGGCGTTGGACAGCCTGCAAGATCTGCTGCAGCTGGCGCCGGTAGAGCGCTTTGGAGAGGTTGAGCGGCTGATCGGCAAAGGTCCCTTGCCCGAACAGCGCCAGCGGGTGCTCGATCTGATTGAGCATTGGATGGGCCTGTGGCGAGACCTGGTGCTGGCTGGATATCAGGTGGATCGGGAGGCGTTGAACTCGGACGTGATCGACCAATTTGCGGCTGCCGCGGCTTCGGTCCCCGCACAGCGACGAACGGCCGGCCTGGAGGCGCTGGTGCAGGCTCAGACGGCTATCGGGGACTACGCCAACTTGCGACTGAGCCTGGAAGGGCTGCTGCTGGTGCTGCCGGTGTTGGCCCCCAGCGCGGAGTTGGGCTAGCGTGGCTCGACCACGAAGCGCAAAGCGGTTCGTTCTTTTCCTTCGATTTCGACTGATGCGAACTCGGGGATACAGATGATGTGGAGCCCGTCTTCTTGCAGGTAGCCTCTGGCGATCGCGACGGCTTTGACGGCCTGGTTTACCGCCCCGGCGCCGATTGCCTGCACCTCCGCCCGATGGTGCTCACGTACCACCCCAGCGATGGCGCCGGCGACGGCGGATGTTCGCGAGTCTGCCGAGACTTTGATAATGTCCATCGGGCCCCTACTTCAGCGCACTGCCGCGACTGAAGCCCGTGGGTGGATTGTAGCGGATTCGAAGGGGCGAAGCAAGAATTCATCGATTTAAGGTTTCTTGTAGACAGGTACCGGGTTAGCACGATCGCCCTGGCCACGCGTATGCGAGCACAGGCAGGCCCTGGGGCTGACAGCAGCGGCTATTGGCTCAAGCGGGCCATCTCCTCCGCCTCGAAGCGCACCTCTTCCTTGCCCGACAGCTTGTCTTGAATCTTGCTCACGATCAAATCCAAATGGGCATCGTGCAGAACGTAGTCTAGGTCGTCAGCCGGAACGGTCAGGATCGGACACAGTGTGAACTGGTCAATCCAGGACTCATACAGTTCATTAAGCCGACCCAAGTACTGCGGCTGAATGTTGCGTTCGTAGTCACGCCCGCGCAAGGTGATCCGGTCCACCAGGGTATCGACCGAGGCCCGCAGAAAGATCACCAGATCCGGCGCGGGCAGGAACTTGGTGAGCGCTTCATATAAATCCCGGTAGGTCTGGTAGTCGCGTTCCGAAATGTGCCGCTCGAGGTATAGGTTGTGGGCGAAGATCTCGGCGTCCTCATAGACGCTGCGATCCTGGACCGCCGATTTCGGGTGCTCGGAGATCTCGCGGTGAGCTCGCAGCCGCCGGGACAGGAAAAACACCTGCGAGTGAAACGACCAGGTTTGCATGTCGTCGTAGAAGTCGGCCAGGTACGGATTCTCGGTATTGGGCTCGAAAAACGGGGTCCAACCCAGGCGGTGTGCCAACAGCTCCACCAGACTCGACTTCCCGACGCCGATGTTTCCGGCTACCGCAACAAACCTCTTCATAGTCAGGCACCCACTCTCTCCGACCAACGTTCGAGTTGGTCTTCAACTTGGTCTTGCAGCCGCTCCAGCTGCGTCAATCGCCGGTCAGCGTAAATCCTCGATAGTTGAAGCTGCTTCAGCACCGCCTCCCAGCTGTCGGTGTGCGGGGCATTGGACGCGGCCACGCGCTGCCAGCTGGCCAGCAGTGGCCAGAGTATGAGCGGTCCGCGGCCGTCCTCCACCATGGTCTGGAAGCCTGCAAGGTAGTACGCACGCCGCTCGGCTGCCAGGCCGTCGCCGAAGGTGCGCAACCGCCGCTTGAGCGAGCCATCGGTCCGATCCGCCAAGGCGTTTTCCCCAGTCAGGTTGGGGCTAGGCTCGGTCTCGGACGATTGATGTTCAAGCGCCCGATCGTAGGCCCGCGCCCAAGCAGCGATCCAATCCGGCAGCCGGCGTGGCTCCAAACGGTCCGCCCCAAGCAGCTGCTGGAAGCGATGGTAAAGCTCGGTGTATCCGAGCTCGCTCAGCCTGGCGGCCAGCTGCGGACCGACCTGTCGCCCCGCCGCCGGAAAGCCGCTGAGGCTGGCGGCCGCGTTGATGGTCTCGAGCAGCGATTGCAGATAGGTTCCCAGCCACCCGCGATCGCCGCGCGCCTGCGCAGCTGAGCGACGGGCGTGACGCAAGAACGCGCATGCGCGCGCATAGACGAAATCCGGACGGTGGAACTGGCCGCGCACCGCAGCCTGAGCCCACTCAAAGTAGTGGGTTGGGTCGTACAGAAAGGCCGGCTCGCACATCTCCGGACCGTACCAGGGATGCTCGCGCAGCTTACGTGGCTGCCGGTAGAAACTGCGGGGCCGGTGGGTGATATCCAGGTGGATTTGGCTCGAGATCGGCATGAATTCGCGCTCCACCAGCGGGTCATCGCCGTGGATCAGTACCAGGTCAATATCACCCTTTCCGCCCAGCAGCGGATCGCCGGCGGCCAGTGAGCCGATAACGTAGCCGGAGAGCACGTCGCCGCGCTCCGCCCGTCGTTCGGTTTCTTCCAGCGCCAGCGCAAGCAGGCGATCGCGAGTAATTTTCAAAGCACCTCCGCCTGGAGGCCGGGCGGCGGCCGATCGGACGGGATGCGCCCTGGCACGCTTACCCGCGCTCCATCGGCAGTTGTTGCTGGAACGGAGGGATCTCCAACCGCTGCCGGACGCGATCGACCACCAGCTGGAGGTGCTCGGGGCGGCTTACGAAGTCCAAGTCACTGCAGTCGAGCGCCAGCACCGGCAGCTGGCCTGATTCGCCGAAGTGGGCCTCGTAGGCTTGATTAAGCTCGTCTATGTAGTCGCGCTGCATGTTGCGCTCGTAGGGCCGGTCACGCATCGCGATCCGCCGCATGGCGACCTCGGTCCCCACTCTCAGATATACGATCAGATCCGGATCGGGTATCCGCTCGGCCAGCGCTCGGTGAACCAAGCTGTAGGTATCCAGCTCATCGCCGGAGAGATTAAGTTCGGCGAATAAGGCGTCTTTGGAAAAGGTGTAGTCGGCGATCAGGTCGCCGCGCTCCAGGGCGCTGGGCACCGAGTGGTGCTGTTGCCGGTAGCGGCTGAGCAAGAAGTAGATTTGGGTTTGGAAAGCGTAACGCTGGCGATCGTCATAGAAGTCAGAGAGAAACGGATTCTCTTCGAACACCTCCAGCAGGAGTTGTGCCTCGAAGATCGGCTGCAGCAGCCGGGCCAGGGAGGTCTTCCCTACGCCAATCACGCCCTCAATGGCGATGTACATGTACGCTCAGGATGTGGCTCGCACTTCGGGGAATCAGCATACCTGCGATCGGGAATGCTGACAACGGTTTGGGCAGTTGCGGCTCAACTTTTTAAGCAAACCGGCGGCATCCCGCGCATCCCGGTGCGCAAAGCCGGGCCGGCCGCCGGTGTGCGCTGAGATTTCGAATCGGCTGTGTTTTGCGCCGCTCACTTGGGCTCGTGGCGGAACTGCAGGCAGTAGTGATGGAAGGTATTGCTAACCCAGGCGTTGCCCATGCCGTAAGGCGCCAGGCGGATGTTGTCCTGCGCCCAGATCCTTTCGTCCTTCAGCGTGTAGCTCTGGCCGAGCAGTCGCGCAAGATCCCAGGCCAGCGGATACACCTTTCCGCCCTTCTTCACGTTCTTGACGATGATGGTGAGGTATGCCCGCGGGCGCAGCAGCGGCGACAGCGCCTGATAGATGGAGAGCAGCCGACGCAGGAACTCATTGTAGTCGTCGATGTTGCCCAGATCGGCGGGATCGTCTGAGTAGGTCAGATCCAACTCGGAATCCTCCCTCCGTTGCCGTTGGATCTCCGCCCCCCGAGCTCGTAGCATGTTCCAGTATGGAGGCGAGGTCAGCACGTAGTCGATGGTGGGCAGATCGAGGCCGGCCAGGTCGGCGGCGTCGGACCGCATCACCTCGATGCGCAGGCCCTTCGCCTGCTGGCCGAGCGATTCGCGCTCCTGTTCCACTAACTGCTCGGCGATCTCGGCGTAGGTCGGGTTGAGCTCGATTCCGATCGCATTGCGGCCGGTGCGCAGCCCGGCGATCAGCGTCGAACCGGTGCCCACCATCGGATCCAGAACGGTCTGCCCACGCTTGGTGAAGAACTCAATGAACTCCTCGGCCAGGGTTTCGGGAAACTTGGCCGGATGGCGCATAACGTCCGGCTGGCGTGGCGGCGGGTTGTGCACGAACCAGGATTTCTGGAATTTAATCCACTGCTTGGGGGTGAGGTCGTTTAGACGATTACGGAACGGACGTTTTTTTGCCACCGCTTGCCGATCAGTCCTCGACCGCCCAGAGGTTGAAGTCGTCGAAGGAGATGGTGGTCTGGTTGCTCCGTCGAGCGCGCACGATCAAGCCGACCGCTCCGGACGCCAGTTGGGAGTCGGAGATCTCCAACGCCGGGATCTCATTTACCAGGAACAGGAACCGATCGCCGACGGCTCGCAGCCGCAGCAGATTGATCGCCGGTGCACCGTCGAATGCCGCCTCAGCCGGAGTGATCGGAGCCAGAGCGGCCTCGCGACCATCGATGAAGCGCGACGCTCTTACCGATCCATCACAGGTGAGAGTGAAGCGGTAATGGGTCTGTAATGAGCGGGCGCGCACCATCAGCCCGAATTCGTCGGCGGCCCCGCAAATCTCGGAGTGCACCACCACTTCCAGCTCGAAGTCAGAGCTCGCCGGAGCTGGGCTGAGCGAATACAGCACGGCGCTGGGCCCCTGCACTGCGATCACCAGTCGCTGGTTGAGAATGCTGACCGCCCCGGCGGCTTCTTCGTGCAGTTCCCAGCCGCGGTCGCGGCTGAAATCATCGCGGAACAACGCCGGTCGGGCTTCGGATGGAAGGGGCGATGGCGCCGGGAGGGGGCTTGGCGGCGGGGAGGCGGTGGTGGTTGGGCTCGGGGTGCGGGTGGGAAGGGGCGGTGTTGGGGTGGTCGGTGTGGGGTTTGGCGCGCAGGCCGCGGCAAGACTCAAGATCGTGGCCCACAACCAGCACCGGAGTTCAAGCGCGCGTCTCACACTCGGTGTCGGCCCAAATCATGGCGATAGGGTCCAAACCTTGAAATCATCGAAATACACCGTCAGCCCATCGGTTTGGCCCGCGCTGGGAAACAGGCTGAACAGGCCAGAGTCGTAAGCCGAATCCTGAATGGGGGTTTCCAGCAGTGGCTCGCCGTTAGCCACTGGATACAGGTCACCTCCGTCCGCCGCCAGCCCGATCACGTTGGTGACGTCCGGGCCGCTCAGGAGGTGTTCGCTCGTCGTCCAATTCAGCAGGATCGCCGGCGCCGATTCGCTGATGAACTTGCGCATTCGGAAGGTCCCGTCGCAGGCTACTTCCAACGAATAGCCCTGGTCGAAGTTGGCGCCGCCCACCCGCACTGCCATGCCATAGGCGTCTTTGCCGGCACAGCTGCCGACTTCGGCGGTCACTTCCACATACGAATTGCTGCGCTCAATGCCAGCGGTGCTCCACCATAGGAACCCGTCGGCCAGGTTATCGGTGGCTCGCAGCCGTCCATCCTCCCATACGATCGTAGCGCTGTCTTCTTCGTCGAACTCGAACCAGATGAAGCGCTGGCTGAAATCGTCGTGGATTTCCGGATTCGAGAGGTCGAGGCCGAAGCGCGGATCGTCGGCCGGTATGGCCGGAGCGGTGGCCGTTAGGGTGGAGGTCGGCTCGGGCGGCTCAGTCGATTCCGCGGTCTCGCTGGGGATCAGCGTGGTGGTCGGCACAGCAGTGACGCTGGGGGTTAGAGTCGGCCGCGCCGGCGCGGGCTGAGTGAAGGTGGGGTCGCCGGACGGCTGCGCAGTAAGGGTGGCGGCAACCGAGGTGGCCAACACATCGGTCTCGGGAGCCTCGGCTGGACGGTTGCAGGCAACCAGCCACCCAAGACTAAGGGCAATTACCAGGACCTTGCGCAACGGGTGTACCACTCCTCGCCCGGCTGGCAGCGCTGCGGTTCGCCGAGCGGGGCGCAGTATAGCACAGCGGTATGCTTATAAGTAGACAGCTAGTTCTTGGACCGAGGAGGCAGCGTGAAGTATCGACGGATGGGGCAAACCGGGCTCAAGCTCAGCGAGATTTCGTTTGGCGCATGGGTCACGGTCGGCAGCCAGATCGACGACCAGGTGTCCATCGAGCTGTTCCACACAGCCTACGAGTTGGGGATCAATTTCTTCGACAATTCGGATGCCTATGCCAGAGGCGAAGCCGAGCGAGTGATGGGCAAGGCCATCGCCGATCTCCCGCGCGAGGCGCTGGTGCTGTCGAGCAAAGTATTCTGGCAGACGATGGAAGGGGTGAACGGCCGTGGCCTCTCGCGCAAGCACATCATGGAGGCCTGCCACGCCAGCTTGAAGCGGATCGGGACCGACTACCTGGACTTGTATTTCTGTCACCGCCACGATCCGGAAACCCCCAACGAAGAAGTCGTGCGCGCCATGGACGACTTGGTCCATCAGGGCAAGGTGCTGTATTGGGGGACCTCCGAGTGGAGAGCTAGCCAAATCACCGATGCCTACCGGATCGCCGGCACTTGGGGTCTGTACCCGCCGGCGGTCGAACAGCCGCACTACAACATGCTGGTCCGGCGACGGGTGGAGGACGAACTGGCGCCAGCCGCTGACGACCTTGGATTTGGCATGGTTACCTGGAGCCCGCTGCGATCAGGGCTGCTGAGCGGCAAATACAACCAGGTTCCGCCGGACCAGGCCCGGCTCACCGACGAGCGCTACGAGTACCTGCACGGCATCCTATCTGAGGACAACCTGGAGGTCGCACGCAAGCTCGAGCAGCTGGCCGACGAGCTTGGAGTGCCGCTGGCCCAATTGGCCATCGGCTGGTTGCTTCGCATTCCCCAGGTGACCAGCGTCATCACCGGCGCAACCCGGGTGGAGCAGTTGGAGCAGAACGTGGGTGCGTTGGAGGTGGTTGAAATGCTGGATCAGCAAACGCTCAACCGCATCGAAGAGACCTTGGGGAATGATCCGCGTGAGGGGGATGGGAACTAGCCCGTAGGCGCAGCAGCGGATTAGGTTGGCTGATCGCCGGGTTGGAGGTTAGCAATCCGTGGAGCGCAGGAACAGCCCGTCTGGATCATCGAAGTCGATTCGTCGGGCGAACGCCCTGCCAATTTCGCTCAGCAATTCAACCGCCCAGAGCGAATCCAGCCCGATTTTGCTGACATCTCTATCGGGCGGCACCTCGACCTCCAGCAATTCCATCACATCGTCGGCCAGGTCAAGGTTGTAGCGCCGCAGGTCGACTCGACCGCTGCGGTCGTATTCCAGCTCGGTGACGTAGGTTTGCCACTCGGCCGCGTCCTCCAACAGCTCGTCCAGCACCCACTCGGTCCAGTGAATGAAGCTGGCGCTGTCGGCGTCGATCGGATGCGGCGATCGCCCAGTGCCAAATGACAGTAGCTGCGTGTCACCCGGCGGGAAGGCCCCACCACTGTAGTGGATGGCTTCAACCGCCGCGTGATAGCAGGGATTACCGGACACCCCCACTCCCCCGTCTACCCAGGTGTGCGTGGTGCCGTTCAGTGTAGCGCTGTGGGCCGGAAAGAAGGTGGGCGCGGCGATGCTGGCCAGCACTGCGTCGCTGAGCTGCAGTTCGCCCCACCGGCCGGCGTTGCTCGGGTGATCGCGCACAAAGAAGTCGGTCTGGCTGGTGCGGGTGTTCTTACCGGTGATCATTACGTCGACCGGCAGGCTGTTGAGCGGTCGATCGGCGCCGATCTCGGTCAGCGTCTTGCGAATGAATTTGGTAGTGTAGCGATGGTTGCCGAGGTTGAGCAGCACCCGCCAGAAGGGCAGTGACTGGAAAGCGGCCTCGGCCAGGTTGCGGTACAGCGCCAGCATCCCGCGGGCGCTGATGCCCAGCGACAGGCCGGCGGCGATCACCGCTCCGGTGGAAGTGCCGGCGATCAGGTCGAAGATTTCCCGGGAGGGCTTGCCCTCGCGCGCTTCGAGCTGTACCAGGCAGGCCAACGGGATGATGCCGCGAATGCCGCCACCGTCGACCGACAAGATCTTCTTCATTTGTTCGTGCAGTTGCAGGAGCTGTGCCGCAGGATCAGGTTAAAGCCCCGCTCAATCCCCTGCGGCTTGCATGCGGTATTCGAACACCTGTCCGAATTGGTGCGTGACTTGCCCGGCGACGTGCTCGATCGTGGGCGCCGGATCAAGCAGCTCGGCCAACGAGATCATTCTGGTTTGGGGGAGATTGCAGGCAACGATTCCTTCCCAGTAGTGCATATCGGGGGCGACGTTGAGCGCGAAGCCGTGGCGGGTGACGCCGCGAGCGTCGATCTTAACGCCGATCGAAGCCAGTTTGGTCGGCAGGAGGCGGGCCTCCGGCGGGCAGTGCGGGCAGCGAGAGGCCACATCCGGCTGGACCCACACGCCAGTCAGTCCTGGTCTCTGGCCGGCGACCAATCCCAATCCGGCCAAAGCCCGAATCAAGCTGTGCTCCAAACGGCGCAGGTAGCCGAGATAGTCGGCTTGGGGCAAACGTCCGCGTCGGTTGAGTGCCCCCAGCGGCAAAAGCGGATACCCGACCAGCTGTCCCGGCCCGTGGTAGGTGACGTCGCCACCGCGATCGCTCCACAG
>CAZJUE010000029.1:14568-16815 GCA_964549025.1 uncultured Anaerolineaceae bacterium
AGCAACTCGACCCCTTGGGCCTCGAGCTCGGCTTCGGACCACAGCAGATTCTCGGGCTTGCCGCGCCGGCCAAAGGTGTAGGTGTGCGGGTGTTCCAGCAGCAAGAGCGTCGGCGGGCGCCGCCCATCGGCAATCTCAGCTGCCAACTGCTCCTGCAGCTGCCGGGCCTGCCGGTATCCGATCAGCCCGAGTTGGTGGACCTGACAGACCGGTTCACCTTGACCCAACTGCTCGGCATCGTTTGCAGCCGGAGCCCGGCCCGGCAGAGCTGAACTGGGAGAACTGGCGCTGGATGCGGCGCGCTCTGAATCCAGACGCATGCTCACGCCGTCATCACCTCCCGCTGCTCGAACCAGCTGGGCTGCGCGAAACCCGCAGCTTGGGCCTCCGAAGCTGCAAACTGCAACGCGTGGCCGACGTGATCCGGTTGATGCGCGTCGGACCCCAGCGTGACGTGCCGGCCGCCTTCTTCCTGGAACCACTTGATCACCGGCCGGGCCGGAGAGGTCTGCCCGACCGGGCGGCGCAGCTGACTGGTGTTGATCTCCAGCGCCAACCCTCGATCGGCCAATGCCCGCAGCACCGCTCGCACCTCGGCCTCATAGCGTTCGATCCGGAACTCACCATATATGTCGAACCCGAAGCGCTTGACCACATCCATGTGAGCAAGGATATCAAACTCGGCACCTTCGATCATGCGCTGCAGTTCGGCGAAGTAGTCGGTAAAGGCCTGATCGGCGGGCTGCTGGAAGTAGTCGGTTCCGAAGATCAACTGGTCGCCAACCCAGTGAAGCGAACCCAAGGCGTAGTCCCACGGGTGTTCACTCAGCAGGCGCCGCATGCGCTCGGAATGGCGGTGTGGCTCTCCGAGCTCGATGCCGGCCAGGATGGTCAACTCTCCGGCGAATCGCTGGCGGCAGCGCTCCAGCTCGGACCACCAGCCTGAGAGATCCAGGTAGTCGTAGCATGGGTCGGCCGGCAGCAAGTCGTAGTGCTCGGTGAAGCCCAGCAGCGTGATCCCATTGTCCAACGCGCCCTGGCACATCTGCTGCATGGTGGCCTGACAGTCGCAGGAGAAGTTGCTGTGCATGTGCAAATCGGGTAGTTTCAGATGCGGTTCCTTTGCCATCGTACGAATCCACTGTGGTGGAGTTCGGACCAGCAGTGATTATAGACTTCGCCTCCGCTAAAATCCCGCCATGCCAAGGCGATCGATAGTCCGCCGCCGGCGGAACGCGCCGCGCGGGCGCGGCGTCGGCCTGCGCCTGGGCCTGGTTGCTAGCCTGCTGGCGCTATTGTTGGTGCTGCTGCTGGCAGCCGGGGCGGTGGTCTTGCGCTTGGTCGCGCAATTGCCCGACGTCGGTCGCATGGAAGCACAGTTCGGTCTGCGAGGCGCAGAGCAATTCAGCCCGATGCTGGTGTTCGACCGCAGCGGGCAGCAGCTGCTCTACCGGCATCTCAATCCGGCTGCGCAGCCGCACCATTGGGTGGAGCTGAACGATTTGCCGGATTACGTGCCGGAGGCGACGATCGCCGCCCTGGATCCACAGTTCTGGACCGAGCCCGGCTACCGAGCGCTGCGCTCACTCGATCCCGCGGACAGCACTCTGAGTGAGCGATTGGTTCAGGCCGGCCTGCTGCCCCCGATCCCCACTTCGCTGCTCCGTGAGCTCAGCACCGCGCTGCTGGCCACCGAACTGGAAAGCCGATATCCAAAGGAACGCATCCTGGCCTGGTATCTCAATAGCGCGGACTACGGCCGCGCAGCCTTCGGTATCGAAGCCGCGGCACAGGTTTACTTCGGCAAATCGGCCGGAGAGCTTAGCTTGAGCGAGGCGGCCCTGCTGGCCGGCCTGGCCGCCGATCCGACGGTTGAACCAAATCGCCGGCCCGGCCGTGCCGCCCAGCTGCGCGACAGCGTGCTAGAGGCGATGCCGGGGCTGAGCAGCGCGCAGGCCGAACGGGCCAGCCAGCGGCCGCTAGGGGTGCGCACCGACACCGAGAGCTGGGACCGCCCCGACTTCGTCGACTACCTGCTGGCCCAGCTGCAAGCCACACTGGGCCGGGCGGTGCCTGGACGGAGCGGGCTGAAGGTGGTCTCGACGGTGGATCAGGACCTGCTGACGCAGTCCGCCTGTGCAGCCCAATCGCACGTTGAGCGCTTGTCGGGCGCTCCGCTGGCCAGCACGGTGCCCGCCCAGGAAGCGCAACCGTGCGTTGCGGCGGCTCTGCTGCCCACGCTCCGTC
>CAZJUE010000030.1:0-16675 GCA_964549025.1 uncultured Anaerolineaceae bacterium
CCGCTCGGCGTCGCATCTCGTGAACCAGCGTGGTTACGATCCGGGCGCCGGTGCAGCCCAGCGGGTGGCCCAGGGCGATCGCGCCGCCGTTGACGTTGGTGATCTCTTCCCGCAGGCCGAGCTCCTGGATCACCGCCAGCGCCTGCACCGCAAAGGCCTCGTTGAGCTCGATCAGCCCGATCTGATCAATGCTGAGACCGGCCCGCTCGAGCGCTTTGCGGGTGGCCGGGATCGGTCCGTAGCCCATGGTGCGCGGCGCCACCCCGGCCGCCGCCGAAGCCACCACCCTCGCCCATGGATTTACGCCAAGCTCCTGCGCCTTCTCGGCTGACATCAGCAGCACTGCCGCCGCGCCGTCGTTGATGCCGGAGGCGTTGCCAGCGGTAACCGTCCCATTGTTGCGGAAGGCCGGCCGCAGTCCAGCCAAGGCCTCCATCGAGCTGTCGCGCCGCGGCCGCTCGTCGGTATCCACCACCAGCGGCTCGCCCTTGCGCTGTGGAACGGTCACTGGGACCACTTCATCCGAAAAGCGGCCGGAATCGATCGCTGAGACCGCCCGCTGGTGGCTCTGGAGTGCAAACCGGTCTTGCTCCTCGCGGCTGATGGGGAGCTCCTCGTAGATGTTCTCAGCGGTTTCCCCCATGTTCTCGTTGCCGAACTGCTGCTTGAGCCGCGGATTGGGAAAGCGCCAGCCGAGGGTTGTGTCATAGGCGGTCATATTGCCGCGCTGAAACGGGTACTCGGCCTTCGGCACGGCCCAGGGAGCGCGCGACATCGACTCGACCCCGCCGGCGATATAGACCTCTCCTTCGCCGGCTTTGATCGCTCGGGCGGCAGCGTTGATCGCAGTCAGGCTGGAGGCACACAGCCGGTTAAAAGTCACCGCCGCCACCTCCACCGGCAGGCCGGCCAGCAGGGTCGCCATGCGGGCGACGTTGCGGTTATCCTCGCCGGCCTGGTTGGCACAGCCGAAGTACACCTCCTCGATCAACGCCGGGTCGACTCCAGCACGCTTGACCACCTCGGCGATCACCAGCGCCGCCATATCGTCCGGCCGCACCGACCTGAGCGCTCCGCCGTGTGCACCGATCGGCGTACGCACCGCTTGCACGATCACCGCTTCACTCACTGGATGCCTACCTTCCATACAAACGCCGCGCTGCTCACCTCGCTCACGCCTCCTAGATTTGGTTGACCGCCTGGTCGGGATCTCTACGGTCGATTCCCCGGCGACCGGCCGATTCTAACATTCGGCCCAACGCACTTCCCTGCAACGAGCCAGACACTGAGTCTGGCGGCAAGTCCGGACGCTGCAGCGTGGTCGTGTGATGCCGCCAATCACCGTTGAGCACGACCGTGGCAGTGCGAAACCGATCCCAGAAGGCCCCCGAAGCGCCAATGCTATAATCGCTCGGACTGGCGAGGAGCATCACTTATGTTCAATCCGGAGGCGATGGAGCAGCTGCGCGAAGCCCTCGAGAAGTGGGAGGAAACCACCCTGCACCAGGCCATCGCCCGGGTTCCGGAGCGCAAGGATCGCTTCATTACGACCTCCTCCGAGCCGGTCGATCGGCTGCAGACACCTTTGGACCTGATCGACATGGATTATCTCGCCGACCTCGGTCTCCCGGGCGAGTTTCCCTATACCCGGGGCATCCATCCGACCATGTATCGTGCCCGCCCATGGACCATGCGCATGTTCGCCGGATTCGGAACGGCCGAGGAAACCAACCTTCGCTTTCGATACCTGCTGGACAAGGGACAAACCGGCCTGTCGATCGCCTACGACCTGCCGACTCTGATGGGCTACGACACGGACGATCCGGAGGCCGAAGGCGAGTTCGGAAAATGCGGTGTGGCGGTTTCGTCATTGGCCGACATGGAGTTGTTGCTCAAGGACATTCCGCTCGACCAGGTCTCTACCAGCATGACCATCAATTCGCCGGCGGCGGTAGTCTGGGCCATGTACATCGCGGCCGCTGAGAACCAGGGAGTCCCAGCCGAACAGCTGCGCGGCACGATTCAGAATGACATCCTCAAAGAGTACATTGCGCAGAAGGAGTACATCTTCCCGCCCGAGCCGTCGATGCGGCTGGTTACCGACACGATCGAATACGGCATGCAACACCTGCCGCAATGGAACACCATCTCGATCTCCGGCTATCACATCCGCGAGGCCGGCTCCACCGCCGCGCAGGAGCTGGCTTTCACCCTGGCCGATGGGATGGAGTATGTGCGCTGGGCGCTCGAGCGCGGCCTGCCAATCGACGACTTCGCCCCGCGCCTTTCGTTTTTCTTCAACGCCCATAACGGTTTCTTTGAAGAGATCGCCAAGTACCGAGCGGCCCGCCGCATCTGGGCCCACGCCATGCGCGACCAATTCGGCGCCGAGCAGCCGCGTTCCTGGTTGATGCGCTTCCACGCTCAGACCGCAGGGGTCAGCCTGACCGCCCAGCAGCCCGAAAACAACATCGTACGGGTGGCAATCCAGGCGCTGGCGGCGGTGCTGGGCGGCACTCAGTCACTGCACACCAACTCAATGGACGAGGCGCTGGCGCTGCCCTCGGAGCACGCCGCCACCATCGCACTGCGCACCCAGCAGATCCTGGCCGAGGAGTCGGGTGTGACCAACACGGTCGACCCGCTCGGCGGGTCGTACTTCGTCGAGGTGATGACCAACCGCATCCAGGCCCTGGCCGAAGACTACTTTCGACGGATCGACGAGCTCGGCGGAGTATTGCCGGCCATCGAGGCCGGCTTCTTCCAGCGCGAGATCGCCGAAGCGGCCTTTCGCTACCAGCGCGAGATCGATCAGGATCAGCGCCAGATCGTGGGTGTGAATGCCTTCAACGATGACGCCCCGCTGCAAATCCCGATCCTGGAAATGAGTCCGGACGGATACCGGCGGCAAACCCAGCGGCTCGAAAAGCTGAGGACCGACCGCGACAATGGCGCGGTTGGCCAGTCGCTCGACCGCCTGCGGATCGCGGCCGAGGGCACTGAAAACACCATGCCACATATCCTGCAGGCCGTGCGCAGCTACGCCACGTTGGGGGAGATCATTGGGGTGTTGAAAGAGGTTTTTGGCACCTACGAAGAGCCGACCTGGATTTAGCCGCCCCGCGGAACCTGACCGTCAGCCTTTTCGCTGCACTTTCATCGGGAATACCTGGCTTTCAATACAGGAACATCGGCGTGCCCGCCACTTCACGTACCTTCGGCCGATAGGCCTCCACATCGTACAGCTGGTCCACATCCACCTGTTTCACCCGATCGCGTCCCTCGGTAAGCGGAACGTTCGTGTAAATGCCCTTGCGCAGCGCCACCATGCGACCGAATAGCTGGCTGACGGCCAGGTCGGCGGCCATCACCGCGTAGTTGATCGAAACCATCAGGTCCAGCGAATCCGGGCTGCCGGAGCGCATCAAATAGCCCAGCTGCTGGTAGATGATATTCTCGCCGGTCAATTCGCGGATCGTGTCACCTGTCACCGCGCCGATGCCGCCCAGCTTCCTGTGGCCGAATGCGTCGACCACGTCCCGGGCCATCTTGGCTCCCCCTTTCATTTTGGCACCCTCCGAGATGGTCATCATAGCGTAGTGGCTGGGATTGGCGTCCTTATCGGCCTTCAGCAAGTCGGCCAGCTTCTGCGGCTCGAACGGGACTTCAGAAATGACCGCCCGATCTACCCCCGAGAGGTAGGCGGCCACCAACGAAGTCTCTCCACTGTAGCGCCCAAACAGCTCGACGACCGCGATCCGCTCATGGGAACCGGCGTTGGTGCGCAGGTCCTGGATGAATCGGACGCTCCGCGTAACCGCGGTGGAGAACCCGATACAGTAATCCGTCCCAAACACGTCGTTGTCCATGGTCTTGGGGATGCCGATCACCGGCACGCCTTCGTCGTGCAGCCGCAGTGCGTAGGAGAGCGTGTCGTCGCCACCGATCGGCAGGATCGCTTCCAGGCCGAGGTGCTCGATCAGGCCCAGTACGTGTTCGGTGTAGTCGGCCTGACCATCAGCCACCTCCCCCGGCTGCAGGAAGTCAGGGGCCTCGCTCAACGGGAATTTGCCGGGGTTGGTTCGTGAGGTGTGCAGAAATGTCCCGCCGGTTCGATCGATCGTGCGGACGGTGCGCCGGTCGAGCGGCAGGGTAAACTCGCTGCGGGCCTGCTCATCGCCAGGTTCCCACAACAGCAATCCCGCCCAGCCTCGGCGGATGCCGAGCACCTCGTGGCCTCCGTCCAGCAGCCGATTGACCGCAGCCTTAATGCAGGCGTTCAGCCCGGGAACATCTCCCCCTCCAGTAAGAATGCCGAATCTCATCTGCCCTCGTAATGACTAAGAGGCCACGCTAGGCGGCCCCCGGATGCCACAACAACCGACTTACCGAATGGGATTCTAAACGATTTGCTAGTGTGGCCGGAGTGGGTCGACCCGAATGCACTGCTCGCCGACCAATCGGGCCAAGCGCTCGTGAAGCTGCGCCGAATATCGGGTGCTGAAGCTTGGGAACTTGAGATCATATCGGCGCTGGGATTCATGCACCTCGAAGGCGAAGCGATCCGGCCCCGGGTGCGAGCTCAACAAGCCATGGATCTGCTTCATCCGACGGCCGTCCTTCTTCCGATCGCCGGAGGAGCGCATCAGGATCGTGACCAAGCACGGTTCTGGGCCCCTCCACAGGCGTGGCAAGCCTTCTTGGGCCAGCTCATCTGATCCCGAAGGAAGCTGTTCGGGTTGCGGCACTTTGGCTGGTTCCGGTACTTGGGCCAGGATCTCCGGTCTACGGGCCGGGTCTTCGGGTCCTTGAGCGTGCTCGGTGGTTTCGGCTGCCTGCCCTTCTGATCCCCCATCCAAATCCTCTGGCTCTTGGGTCAGCTCGCCAGGGGGTTGGCCAATCTCCGGCGACCCTTGAGCCAACGCCCCAAGACCCGACACAGGAGTTTCCGGCGAGCGTTCCGAGCCTGCATTGGCGTCAACTTGAGCCAATGGGTGCAACTCGGCCCCGCTGCTAACGCCGGCCTCCGGATCGCTCGAGCCTTCAGGCGTAGCCAGCCCAAGCCGGTCGGCGACCGCCGCCAGCTGGCGCTGCGTCTGCTCAGCCTGGGTCGCTATCGCCGAATTGGTGCTGCGGCCATTGGCCTCGACGGCGCGGTCCAGTTCGCGGGTGATCTCATCGGCCAGCAATTTGGCTTCGCCCCGCCCCGCATCAACACGCCCCTTCACCAAGACGATCTGGTTTAGCGCAATCTCCTCACGAATCGATTTCCATAGGCGCTGGAATACAACCAGCTCGATCGTGCCTTGGATATCTTCCAGCGAAACGAAGGCCATCTCCTTACCTTTTCGGGTCAGGTAGGGTCGGATTGCGCACACCTCGCCGGCCACCGTGACCGAGTGACCGTCGATCGACTCACTAATCTCGCCGCTGTAATGTGAGACCAGTCTGGTAAGTTGCTCCATGTGCTCGGCCAGCGGATGATCCGAAACATAGGATCCCAGCAGCTCTTTCTCCCAGCCAAGCTGCGTCCTGCGAGACACCTCCCGGTTCGCCGGCTCCAGCTCGAGCTCCTCCATCACGCCGGTGGCTTCGCCGAAGATCGAAATCTGGCCGACCTCGGCGGCCTTGAAGTGGGCGACGGAGTAGCTCATCACCCGATCGATCGACTGCAGCAGCTGCAGTCGTTCGCCCAGGCTGTCCAACGCACCGACCCGCACCAGGCTCTCCAGCGCCCGCTTGCCGACCTGCCGCAGGTCGACCCGGCGGGCGAAATCCTCCAAGTCGTCGAATTTGGGCTCGCCCCGCGCCGCCAAAATCACCTGCACTGCGCTTTCGCCGACGTTCTTGATCGCCCCCAGCCCATAGCGGATGGCAGCATCAGCGGTTCCACGACGCTCGATTTCAAAGTCCAGTCCACTCGAATTCACATCCGGCGGGAGCACCTCGAGCCCCATGCGGCGGCATTCGGCGGTGTAGAGCGCCACTCGGTCGGTGACGCCCTTGTAGACCGAGAGCAGTGCGGTCATATATTCGATGGGGTAGTTGGCCTTCAGGTATGCAGTCTGTACGCAGATGACCGCGTAGTCAGCAGCGTGCCCCTTGGGGAAGCCGTAGCGGGCGAAGGCTTCCCAATCGTCGAAGATGGCGTTGGCCGACCGCTTCGACACCTGATTGGCGATCGCGCCCTCAACGAACTTTTGGCGCTGCTGCTTCAGCGCCTTGGCCCTCTTCTTTGCGACCGCTTTGCGCAGGTTGTCGGCCTCCGAGGCGCTGTACCCCGCCAGCTGCATGGCGGTATACATGATCTGCTCTTGATAAACCGTAATGCCATAGGTCTCCCGCAATATCGGCTCCAGCTTCGGATGCCGGTAGGTGACCTCTTCTTCTCCGTGCATGCGTCGAATGTAGGCTGGAATGAACTCCATTGGTCCCGGCCGGTAAAGCGCCACCATGGCGGTTACGTGCGCCAGGTTGTTCGGTTTCATTTCCATCAAGTAGCGGCGCATCCCGGCGCCCTCCACCTGAAAGATGCCCAACACATCTCCACTGCCGAGCAGTTCGTAGGTCCTGGGATCGTCCAGCGGGATGCTGTCGATGTCCAGCGCGGTGCCATGTTCCTTGCGGATCAACTCGCAGGCGCGGGCCATTACGGTCAGGGTGGATAACCCCAGATAGTCGATCTTGAGCAAGCCGAGTGACTCGAGAATGCCCATCTCGAACTGGGTAACCGCCCGGATCGGGTTGTTTTCGGCGGCACCCTTGGTCGGTCGGTGCAGCGGAATGTACTCGGTGATGGGCTTATCGGTGATGATTACCCCGGCGGCGTGCGTTCCTGCGTTGCGGCTGACGCCCTCCAGCTTGGCGGCGGTATCGATGAGCTCCTGCAAGTAGTCGGCTCGTTCGTAGCTCTCTCGCAGCGACGGTACGCTCTTCAGCGCATCCGGGATGGTCACTGGTTTTCCGGGAATGTTGGGAATCATCTTGGCCACCCGATCGACTTCGGGCAGCGGTATATCGAGTACTCGTCCGACGTCACGAATGGCTGCCCGGGCGCCCAAGGTACCGAAGGTAATGATCTGAGCCACCTTGTCGCTGCCGTAGAGCTTGGCGGTGTACTCCAACAACTCGTGGCGGCGGTCGTCCTGGAAATCCAGGTCGATATCCGGCATGGACACCCGACCCGGGTTCAGAAAGCGTTCGAAGATCAGCCCGTGTTCCAGCGGATCCACCAGCGTGATCCCCAGACAATACGCTACGATCGAGCCGGCCGCCGAACCTCGCGCGTTGTACCAAATGCCTCGCTCGCGGGCGAAATCGCACAGGTCCCACACGATCAGGAAGTACGCGTCAAACCCCATCTCGTGGATGATGTCCAGCTCGTAGTCAAGCCGTTGCTTGATCTCCGAATCATCGGCATGCTCACCGTAGCGGCGCCGCAGTCCCCGCTCGCATAGCTGGCGCAGATAGCTGCGCTTGGTCTCACCCGCCGGAACCTCGAACGGCGGCAAGCGATAACCCTCGAAATCCAGGTTGACTTCCGACCGCTCGGCAATCAGAAGGGTGTTCTCGAGCGCACCGTCCAATTCACCGAACAACCGCCGCATTTCTTGGGCCGAGCGCAGATAGTAGCTGTCATTGGTCATCCGCATGCGATCCGGATCATTGCGCACCGATCCGGTTTGGATGCACAGCAGCACGTCTTGCAGATCGGCTTCCTCGCGCCGCACGTAGTGCACGTCGTTGGTCGCCACCAAGCGCGCCTGGTAGCGGTCGGCCAGCTGCACCAACTGACGATTCACCTGATCGAGTTCCGGGATTTCGTGGTGCTGGAGTTCGAAGAAGAAGCGATCGCGCCCGAACAGCTCAATGTACCAGTCCAGCAGCTTGCGGGCTTGCGCCTCCCGGCCCTGAACCAGTGCGCGTGGCACCTCGCCGGACATGCATCCGGTGGTGCAGATCAGGCCTTCGCTGTGGGCGGCCAGGAACTCTTTGTCGATGCGCGGCCGGTAATAGAATCCATCCAGCTGTCCGGCGGTGGCGATCTTAAGCAGATTGCGATAGCCGGTATCATTCTCCGCCAATAGCAGCAGATGGGCTGCCCGACTGTCTCGCTGAGGGTCTTTGTCCGCCATTCGCCGCGGCGCCAGGTAGGCTTCGATGCCGATCAACGGCTTGATGCCGTGCTGCTTGGCAGCGCGATAGAAACGGACGGCCCCGAACATGGCGCCGTGGTCGGTCAACGCCAGCGCCGGCATGCCGAGCTCTTTGGCTCGCTTTACCAGCGATGGAATCCGGCTCAATCCATCGAGCAGTGAATATTCAGAATGGACGTGCAGATGGACGAACGACATGGCCCCCCAGCCGTGAACGCCGGGATTATATCGAAGGCCGGCTGCACATGCTATTGATTAGTCCCCGCAGACCAACATTTTAAGCTTCACTCGCAATAATCGAGCGGGGCACCGGGGTGCCCCGCTCGTGAGCTATGGGTGACTTGGAGTTAGCGCTTCGCTGGCCCTGGTGGGTTCTCGGCCAGGCGGGTTTAGCGCATCCCTGTCCGATCAAAGCAATCAGCCATCTGATTTCTTTTTGGAACTCGACTTGCTGGAACTCGAACCGCTCGGCTTTCCGGCCGGCGCTGGATTGCCGCCATTTCCGGCGTATTCACGCGAGCCAAAGCGGGTCAATAGCACCGCTCCCAATCCAATTGCCGTCACCACCACACCGCCCAGCCAGCCAACGCACGGCACCAGTCCGACACCGCCGACCACCAGGCTGGTTGCCAGAGTGCCGATTCCGGCTGAGGCGGCCGGGTGCACGTCCCAACTGAAAGCCTCCGTGAGTCGGTCGCCGACCTCCTGGCCGATTGCGATCCATCCGAACACCCCGGCCACAACCAGCAGGATGCCAGCCAGCAGGCTGACCGGGCTGAGAATGATGGTTATCGCCAACACCACCAGTAGAATCGGCGCCACGATGAAGGTCAGCAGCCCGAGCCCGCCGGACAGGATCGGCTGGCTCACCACCGCCGCCGCCGCGCGGGCGGTCGGCTGAGGCCAGAACATCACCACCAGGATGGCCAGTGCGGCCAGCAGCAGGCTGCGGAAAACGAACCACAGCACGTCCCAGACCGGCGAAAAGCGGAAGCCGACCCCGTCAAATGGGCCGAAGATACGGGTTCGTCCGAAGTTGAAATTCGGGAAGTCGAACTGCATCGGAACTGAGAATTCGTCCGCGGAGACCACGTCTCCACCGATCTCGGCCCCCTCTGCGCGGGACAGGTTGCCGCCCAGGCTGATCACGCTGCCCTGCAGGACGGCTGTGGCGCCCAGATCGGCGTTGCCGCCCAGCAGCGCCAAATCGCCGCCGACCTCGCCGTCGATGTTGGCATTGCCGCCCATCAACAGCACGTTGCCCTGCACGATCGACTCGGCCTCCAACGTGACGTTGCCGCCGAAGACCAGTAGATCACCATCAAGCGTCTCGCCGGCCTCCAGCGTATAGTCGCCGCCCATCACCACCTGGCCTTGCTGCGGTTCCGCCGCAAACGCGGTGCCGGGCAGCAGCAAAGCGGCGATGAGCACCATCGTCAGTGCTGCAAACAGTTTCTTAGTCATTTCCTCTCTCCATTCGATAGACTTTGAAATGCATAACGGTAGAGCGTCGCGAACCAGATCACGCTCAACCAGGCCAATGTAACGCTCAACAACAGAACCCCAGCGGCTAATGGAACTCCATCGATCAGCGCCCCGGCCAGTTGAACACCCGAGCTGATCTGCCGCTGGATGCTGATGGCAGCCTCAATCACGGCAGATGCCAAGCCAGCCGGCGATCTCAGCATGCTGATGGCCAGCACAGCCAGTGAGCCGAAGGCGCCGGCCAGGGTGCCACTCAGTACCATATTCACCTGGCGCTGGCGTCGCCGCGATTCATAACTGGCCAGCCGCGCCTGCCAACGTTCCGTGAAGCCCGGCGCCGGAATGGCTGGCTCCGCCTGCTGCAGTTCAGCTTGCGCCGCCTGCCAGCCAGCCCTCAACTCGCGCAGTCGCGGCGAAACCGCCAGGGCGTTCGACAACGCCTGCTCCTGACCGGTAGGAAGGTCTTGGTCATCAAGTATCCAGCGCTCAAACTCGGACGGCTTCATTGCTGCCTTTGCTGCTGGTATCGCTCACTGGCGCCGACTGTTCGGGGATCGATCGATAATGGGCCGCCAACTGGCGCTTCGCCCGGTGCAGCCGACTCTTGACCGCACTGGAAGTCAGTGAAAGCGTCTCGCCGATTTCCTGGTGTGACAGCTCGTGCCAGTAGCGCAGCACCACAACCGCCCGATCGAGAGAGCCCAGCTGCATCAGCGCCTCTCCGATTTGTTGGCTCTGCTGCCGGTGCTCGAGCGCTGACTCGGGGCCTTCGGCTGCAGAGCCAAGCCCGCCGAGCGCCTCGATCGACACCCACCGAAACCGTCTGCGCCGAAGCCGGTCGATGCAGTGGTGCGCCGCAATCGATAGCAACCAGGTCTTGAAGTTGCGCTGCTCGTCGTATCTCGCCAGCCCCCGATAGGCCTTTAGAAACGCTTCTTGGGCGGCATCGTCCGCGTCCTCCCGATTGTGCAACATGCGATAGCACACGTTGAACACCGGCTGCTGGTAGCGGTCCACCAAGGCCGAAAACGCTTCCCGGTCGCCGCCTCTGGCGCGGACTATCCACTCTCTATCCTCCATCGTCGAGAATCGATTTGATCTCACTACTATTTACGTGGATAGTGCAAAAAGGTTGCAAAAAGAACGCGGGGTTTCGGCACCTTTCGGGGTACAAGCATCCCGATGGGGCACAGGCACCCCGGTGGGGCACAAGCACCCCGGTGGGGCACAAGCACCCCGGTGGGGCACAAGCAATCTAAGCGGAGAGAGCTTTCTCCCGGGCGCGGAACTGGGTTTCGTAGAGCGTCTGGTAGAGCCCGCCGGCCGAGCGCAGCTCTGCGTGCCGTCCATGCTCGACCAGCCGACCGCGATCCATGACCAGGATCAGATCAGCGTCTACGATAGTGCTCAGCCGGTGGGCGATCACGATCGAGGTCCGCCCGTGCATCACCTGCTCCATCGCCCCCTGAATGAGCGCCTCAGATCGTGAGTCCAAGTGCGAGGTGGCTTCATCCAAAATCAACACTTTGGGGTCTTTCAGGATCACCCGGGCGATCGCCACCCGCTGCTTCTCGCCGCCGGAGAGCCGATAGCCGCGCTCGCCGACCAGGGTATCGTAGCCGTCGGGCAAGCCGGCAATGAAATCGTGAATGTTAGCCGCCTTGCAGGCCCGCTCCAGGTCCTCGTCGCTGGCAAGATCGTTGGCGTACAGCAGATTATTGCGAATGCTGTCGTGAAACAGAAAGGTCTCCTGGGTCACCATTCCGACCTGGTCGGCTAACGCCTCCAGCGCGATGTCACGCAAGTCGGTCCCATCCAGCAGCACACTGCCCTCGGTCGGATCGTACAAGCGCGGGATCAAATAGGTAATGGTTGACTTCCCTGCACCGCTCGGCCCTACCAGCGCCACCAATTGGCCGGGTTCAATTGTGAAGCTCAAATCGCGCAGCGCCCAGCGGCGCTGTCGTGCCTGTTCCAGATCTGGCTGGCCAGCGCCGTCGCCTCCTTCCAACCGCTCACGGCCATCGCCCGTTTCCGACGTGCCCGGCGCTGTATGCTCTGCGTGCTGGCGCTTGTCGCCATCGTGCCCTGCGGGCCGCTCGCGCTCCTTTTCCTTCGCAGGTTCTCGCTTCGTCACCGGTGGCACGTACGTGCTCCGCCAGCCGAAGCGTCGGACCTCTTCCAGCCCAGCCTTCTCCTCAGTCAGGTAGCTGAACGAAACGTCTTTGAACTCGACTCGACCTTGCACTTGGCGGGGCGAGACCGCATTCGGCGAATCCTGCAGCTCGATCTCCAGGTCAAGCACCTCAAACACGCGCTCGAAACTCACCATCGAGGTGGCGAACTCCACTCGGGCGTTGGTCAACGACATCAGAGGACCGTACAGGTTGCGCAAGTAGCCGGTAAACGCCACCAGGGTTCCGATCGTAAACACGTCTTGCAGAGCAAAGCGTCCGCCCAACCAGAAAACCAGGGCGGTGCCGATGGCGCTTACCAAGCTCAGAGCCAGGAAGAACCAACGCCCGACGATAGCCTGGCGTATGCCAATGTCACGCACCTCACCAGCGCGTTCACGGAACCGTGAAACCTCCTTGCCGTAGCGTCCGAAGATCTTGACCAACAGCGCTCCGCTGATGTTGAGCGTTTCGTTCATCAGCGCGTTCATGCGAGCGTTGAGCTCCATCTGACGTCGGGCGATCCGCCGCAGCGTCTCCTCGATCCGGCGCGCCGGCAGGATGAAGAGCGGCAAGATGGCCACGCTGAGCAGCGTCAGCCGCCAGTCCAACGCGATCATGATCCCCAACGTAGCGACCAGCGAGATCGAATCGCTCACCAGCGACACCAGGGTGCCGGTCACCGCCCGCTGCGCACCGACCACATCGTTGTTCAGCCGTGAGATCAGCTCGCCGACCTGGGTGTTGGTGTAAAACCGGAGGCTCATGCGCTGCATGTGGGCGTAGACCGCACTGCGCAGGTCGAAGATGATCCCTTCACCCACCGTGGCGCTGGCAAAACGCTGCACCACCCCCAACAATCCGTTGATCAGCGGAACCGCGATCATCCCCAACGCCAGCAAGTTGAGCAGCCCGAGGTCGCGCTCTGGGATGGCGGTATCCAACAGCTCGCGGATCAGAAGCGGTGGTGCCAGGCTGAGCAAGGAAATGCCGAAGATGGTGACCAGGATGCCGGCCACCCAGCCGCGATATGGCCGGGCGAAGCTCGCCACCCGGCGCAAGAGCCCGCGGCTCAGTTGTGGTCGATCCTGCTCCTCATCGTAGCGGATGAAGGAGTACCATCTTCCGCCGTGAAATCCCATGCTTTCCCTCCAGAGGCCGTGTGATTATAACGTCCAGCGCCCCATGGGGGCTGTCGCTCCGCAATGTCGGTCTCACGCCACCCCCCACCGCACGTGATTCCCAGAGCGCGTTTCTTCCGTCCTGCTTAAGCTCGACGAAGCCCACGAATGCGGGATAGAGGTCAATTGCTCCGCACAAATGTTCCCCCTAGATGTGGGGGAAGGATTTCCTATTTCCGGAAGACCTTCCGAAGAGTAGCATTTTTGGCGGGGAAGCCGGAGGGTTCGTGTATGGCCACGCTGAATTCAGCGCTGCAGTTGAACGGAAACACGAAAACAGAGCTAGATCACCTGGTCGGCCGGGTCGCCAAGCGCATCGCGCAGGCCGCCAACTACCTCGACGTGCGAGCGGTGCCGGCGCATTGGCCGGGGGGTCCGCCGGACGACATGAATGGCGTACGACCGCACGTATCAGCGCTGGAATGGAAAGCCATGAAGTGGCGCGAGGCCTTCTGGTACGTGCTGAACCAGGACGGCCTGGCCTCCAGCGTAACCAAGAGCGCCTGCGAGGCGCTGGCACGCCGGGCCAAGCTCGGTGAGGGGTCGTTTTACGTGGTGGCGCCCAGCGCGCTGGCCGCTCGGGCCAAGGCCTGGGCCGACGAGCACAGCATCCGGGTAACCAGCTTCTGGATCTTCACCGACTGAATTGACCCGGCCACCGGCGTCGAATACAATCTAGACAACAGGCGGTCACCGATCATCTTGATCGGTCGGGGCAGTCCCAATGGGGCTGCCCTTTCATGTTGTCAGTTCAGCTTTGCGGATAGCCAGGGAAGGATGTGGACGCCGGTAACCGCCGCGGTGTAGGTCAGGTAGATACCTACCAGCAGCGCGTTCAGCAGCGCATCCTCACTGGGGAGCCAGGGGAGCGAGAATCCTCCCAGGACCAATAGCACCGGCAGCCAGGCCGACAGCCGGCTACCATGGTCGCCCCGCGAGGGCGACTCGAATTCCTCAATCGGCAAGGTGTTCCACTCTCAACCGCTGGACCAAAGCCAACGGCAATGAATTGATCGCGGCGAAGCGCCGCGGCCCTCCAACTGGGTTCAATCATAACGCGAGTTGGACGAGGCGTAGCCGAGAGGGCGAGCGGAGAACAGCCGGCTGCAATTGGCCCGAGGCGGCTAGAGCGACTTGATCATGAAGGTTTCGCCGAGCCCGTAGCCGAGTTTGCGGTAGTAGCCGCGGGTGCCCAGGGCCGCAATTACCGCCAGTTGTTGATAGCCGGCCCGACGAGCGCGAGCCTCCGCTTCAGCCATCAGCTGGCTGCCGAGGCCGCTGTGCTGGGCAGCGCCGTCTTGTTCGGCGCCGACCTCCAGCGACTGGCCGTAGACGTGGACCTCGCGCACGATGGCCGCACCGTCCAAATCACGCAGGCCGGTCTGTGGGCCCCCGGGCTGCGGCAGGCTTAGGCGCAAGAAGCCGGCCAGTTGATCGCGCGGGGTGACGAATGACAGGAAGTGTTCGTCGGCGCCGCCAGCCGGATAGCGCAGGTCGTGCAGCTTCAGTTGGTCCGGTTCGATCGGCTTGCCCCGCACCTCCCGGCAGCGGATACAGCGGCAGCGAGTCCCACGGCGGTCAAGCTCGCGGCGCACATCCATGCGAAGGCTGGTGCGCTTATTGCCCGCCACCACGTTGGTCGACGGGATGTCGCGGATGACCCGGTTGACCCGACAGTATTCGGGAATGCCGGGTTTGAGGTCGGCGATCAGCTCGATCAGCTGCTCGGTGGTGTAGGGTGTGTACTCGCCGCGCTGCCAGTACTGGTACAGCTCGGCATTCTCCAGCAGCTGACAGGGATAGATCTTGAGCTCGTCGGGGCGCAGATCCGGATCGTCCCAGAGCTTGTTGAAATCCTGCCGATCGGACTGCAAGCTGGCGCCCAGCAGGTTGGGCATCCAATGCAGCACGATCTTGAAACCAGCGGCCCGCAGCAGCCGCATCGCGTCCCGGGTTTGCTGCACCGTGTGCCCGCGCTGGTTAAGCTCCAAGATGCGATCGTCCAGGCTCTGCGCACCCATCTGCACCTTGGTCACGCCCAAGCCGCGCAGTCGGGCGATCTCATCCCGGTCCACATGATCGGGTCGGGTTTCGATCACCAGACCAACGTTGCGGTGGCGAGCGAATTCGTTGGCTCGCTGCGCCTCGGCGAGCGAGCGGTGCTCCCGGCCGTTCAACGCAGCGAAGCTGCGCTCCAAGAACCACTCCTGGTAATCGTGCCGATACGAGCTCCAGGTCCCACCCAGGATCAGCAGCTCGATCTTGTCCGTCGGGTGGCCGATGGCCTCCAACGCCTGCAGGCGGGCGGCGGTCTGATCGTATGGATCGAACTCGTGCTGCAGTGCCCGCATCGCCCCCGGCTCATCCGGTAGATACGACTTCGGCATGCGGTAGTCGGTCGGGCAGAAGATGCACTTGCCGGGGCAGGGATAAGGCTTGGTAAGCACCGTGACGGTGGTCACGCCCGACAGGGTGCGGGTGGGCTTCATGCGAATGCGGCGCAGCACGGCCGGCTGCGGCTCCCACAGTCCGTCGGCGGTGAGCTCGCGATAAGCGTGCACCAGCACGTGCTTGCCCACGTAGCCTCCTTCGGACAGCGGATGGGCGCGCACCGCCTTGGAGACCTTGCGGCCGCGCCGAACCTCTTCCAGGATCTCGCGGGCCAGCGTGAGCTGCTCCGGCGTGTATCGGCGAGCTTCGTACCAGTCTTGTGCCATCGCTATAATGCGGCCGTGCAAGCAGACATTGTCGAACGCTTGCTGGACCTCAACCGCGAATTCTATCAAAACTTCGCGGCGGAGTTCGCGGCGACCCGGCGGCGCATTCAGCCAGGGGTTCAGCGCATCATGAAGGGGCTTCCCAAGCGTGCTGCCTTGCTCGATCTCGGCTGCGGCCACGGGGAGCTGGCCAGTTACCTGCGGCGGACCGGTTTCGGCGGGAATTACCTGGGCATTGATGCCAGCCCGGCCCTGCTGGATCTGGTCGCTCCCGAGCTCGCACCGCCAAGCTTCCAGTTCCTTCAAACCGATCTTGCCGAATCGGGTTGGAGCGAGGCGCTGCCGCACCCTGGGGAATCGGCCGGGCCGGCGGCACCGCCGTTCAGCCTCGCATGCGCCTTCGCGGTGCTGCACCATCTTCCAGGTCAGGAGCTGCGCATCCAGATGCTAGCTGAGCTGCGTACGCTATTAGCTGATGGAGCGTACTTCTACCTCTCGGTCTGGAACTTCGTCGCCAGCCCGAGACTGCGAGGCCGGATACGGCCGTGGGATGAGGTTGGGCTGCGGCCGGATCAAGTCGAGCCAGCGGACTACCTGTTGGATTGGCGGCGCGGTGGCCGCGGATTGCGATACGTGCACCATTTCGATTCGCTCGAGCTGCGGTCGCTGGCGACCGCCAGCGGCTTCGAGGTGATCGACGAATTCCGCTCCGACGGAGAAGGCGGACGGTTGGGCCTGTACCAGACGTGGCAGGCGGTCTAACCGCCAGCCTATTATGAGCCGGAGGCGGGCTCAATCGGCGCTCGCCGCCCAGCAACACCACCAGCAGGACGGTTTGCATGCTTGCCAATGCGCCTGCGGGCTGTAACATAGGCTGCGTGGTAAAATCCGGGCGCTCTGGAGGAGGAACCCGGAGGGATGGCCGAGTGGACGAAGGCGGCTGTCTTGAAAACAGCTGTGGG
>CAZJUE010000031.1:0-16554 GCA_964549025.1 uncultured Anaerolineaceae bacterium
CAGTCGGCAGTCGCTCCTGCTCGAAGAACATGTGCTCGGTCCTGCACAGACCAATGCCTTCGGCGCCGTAGTCGCGCGCTCGCTGCGCGTCGGGCGGGTAATCTGCATTGGCCCAGACGCCTAACCGCCGGATCTCGTCCGCCCAGCTCAGGATCTGCAGCAAATTGGGTTCGTTGAAGTCGGGGATCATGGTCTCGAGCTGACCGTCGTACACGTCTCCGTCGGTGCCGTCGATCGAGATCCAGTCGCCCTCTTTAATCTCGCGCCCGTCCACCGAAATCACCCGCTTGTCGAGATCGATGCTGAGCGCCTTGCAGCCGACCACCGCCGGCTTGCCGAACTGGCGCGCCACCAGCGCCGCGTGGCTGGATCGACCACCGCGGCTGGTGAGGATCCCCTGGGCTGCCAGCATGCCGTGCACATCGTCCGGCTTGGTCTCCGGCCGCACCATGATCACCTGCCGACCTTCGTTGTTCGCCCACTGCTCGGCCCGGTCCGCATCCAGCGCCACCTGGCCGACCGCCGCTCCGGGCGAAACGTTGAGCCCGCTGGCCAGCATACGGCCCTCATCTTTAGCAGAGCTCAGAATGGCCAGGTCGAACTGCGGGTGCAGGAAGAAATCCACCTGATCGGGCCCGATCCGCTGGACCGCTTCCTGCTTGCTGATCAAGCCTTCGTTGACCAGGTCCACCGCGATCTTCACCGCCGCCTGGGCGGTGCGCTTGCTGTCGCGGGTCTGGAGCATCCACAGCTTACCGTTTTCAATGGTGAATTCGATGTCCTGCACCTCGCGGTAGTGCTTCTCGAGCTTCTCGCTGATCTGCACGATCTCCCGAAAGGCTTCCGGCAGGTCCTGCTCCAGCTGCTCGATCGACTTGGTCTCACGGATGCCGGCCACCACGTCCTCGCCCTGGGCATTGATCAGGTAGTCGCCTTCGATCTCGTCGGCCCCGGTCGATACGTTGCGGGTGGTGCTTACGCCGGTGCCGGATGTGGCGCCCATGTTGCCGAATACCATGGTGACGATGTTGACTGCGGTTCCCAGGTCGTGCGGAATGTTGCTTTGATTGCGGTAATCGATCGCCCGCTTGCCGTTCCAGGACTTGAAGACCGCCTCGACTGCCAGCCGCAGCTGCTCGACCGGGTCGGTGGGGAACTCGGAGCCGGTTTCTCGGGCGATGATTTCGCGGAACTCGCTGGTGATCGCCTTCCACGCCTCGGCGTCGAACTCGGTATCGCTCTCCAATCCATGCTGCTTCAGGTGCTTTTCGATCACCTCTTCGAAAGGATCGGGGTCGCCCCCTACCCCCATCACCACCCCGCCGAACATCTGCACCAACCGCCGATAGGCGTCGTAGACGAATCGCTCATCGCCGGTCAGCTTGACCATACCCTCGGCAGTTTCGTCGTTCAGCCCGATATTGAGCACCGTATCCATCATGCCGGGCATTGAGAACTTGGCGCCCGAACGGCAAGAGACCAGCAGCGGGTTGGTCGCATCGCCGAATCGCTTGCCGGCTTCCTGCTCGACCATCTTCAAGGCCTCCAGCACCTGCTCCCACATCCCCTGCGGGAACTGCTCCCCGGCCTCCAGATAGGCGTTACAGGCTTCGGTGGTAATCACGAAACCAGGCGGGACCGGCAAATCCAGCCGGGTCATGTCGGCCAAGTTGGCGCCCTTGCCTCCCAGCAGGCCACGCACCCCATCCCACGAGCCGGCGTCGTGCTCCGCTTGCTCGACTTCGTCAAATCGGTAAACCCACTTCTTTGCCATAAGAATCACCCTTGTGCTCTAGGTCTCACAGTTAACGCGCCGGGCTAACGACGCACAATGTTACATCAGCTTGTCGAGGTCCGGCCGGACGCAAGCTATTCCTCCAGAGGCAGCCCGACCTGGATCTCTTGGCCCTCTACCCGTACCGGATAGGCCGGGATATCGACGATCGCCGGCAGCGACAGTACCTCGCCGCTGCGTACATCGAAGCGGGCGCCGTGGCGCGGGCACTCGATCGAATGGTCGTGGAGCTGGCCCTCGGCCACCGGACCGTCATCGTGCGAGCAGACGTCGGTAATTGCATACAGCTCGCCGGCGATATTGAATACCGCGATCGGCTCGCCGTCGATCTCCACGATGATGCGTTCACCATTGGGAAGCTCATCGACCTCGGCCACGGTCACCCACTCCAGCTTGTCTGCGTCGGTCTGGACGTAGTTGTACATCGGAAACTCTTGACTTAGCTTCGGCCGGAATAGCCGGCGCCATCCATCGGCAGCAGACGGTGCGCTCTTCTCGCACGAAACCCGCCGGGTCTCGCCTGTGCTCGCCGGCGGGCTGGTCGATCCGATCTCGCAAGAATTGCTGGCCGATCTAAAGCGTCGCCAGTTCCTCCTCAAGCTGATCCAGGCCGTAAACCCCGGCCTTCAGTACCTTCAGCGAAAGCAGTGCGCACTTCAGGCGCACCGGTCCAAGTTCGATTCCCAGCAGCTCCAGCAGGGCGTCCTTGCCGTAGCCTTTGACCTCGTCCAGCGACTTACCGACCACCTCTTCAGTCAACAGGTCGGCGGAGGCTTGTGAGATGGCGCAGCCCTCTCCGGAGAAGGCCGCTTCGGCGATCGTCCCCGCCTCATCGACTCGCAGGTCAATGCGGATGCGGTCGCCGCACAGTGGATTGTCGTCTTCGTAGGTATAGTCGTGCGGATCGAGCATCCCGCGCTTATGCGGATGCTTGTAACGATCGATGATTTGCTCGCGGTATAGATCGTCCACGATTAGGAAAAGACCTCCTTGACGGCATACAACCCTTCCACCAATCGGTTGATCTCGTCCGGGGTATTGTAAAGGTAGAACGAGGCCCGGGTGGTCGCCGTCAGGCCGAGCTTCTCGTGCAGCGGCATGGCGCAGTGATGCCCGGCGCGCACCGCGATCCCGTGTCTGTCAAGGATGGTGGCAATGTCGTGCGGGTGGGCGCCATCGAAGCTGAAAGCCGCCACTCCGCCTTTGTGCTCGGCCGCCGGGCCGTGGACCCGCACACCGGGCACTTCCTCCAGCTGTTCGATAGCGCGGGCGATCAGCTGCTGCTCGTGCTCCATAATGGCCGGCATGCCGATCGAGTTCAGAAAATCGACCGCCGCGCCGAAGCCCACCGCCTCAGCGATGGCCGGGGTTCCGGCCTCAAATTTGGTAGGCACTTCGGCAGCCTTGAACTGACCGAACTCCACCCGACGAATCATCTCTCCCCCACCCAGGAAAGGCGGCATGGCTTCCAGCAGCTCTCGCTTCCCGTACAGCGCACCGATGCCGGTAGGACCGCACATCTTGTGCGCCGAGAAAGCCAGGAAGTCGATGTCCAGCTCCTTTACCGCGACCGTCATGTGCGGCACCGATTGGGCTCCGTCGATCAGCACCAAGGCACCAGCAGCATGAGCCAGCTCAGCAAGCTCTTTCACCGGCGTGATGGTGCCCAGCACGTTGGACATTTGCGTGAGGGCCACCAGCTTGGGCTTTCGCTCCAGCAGCTGCTTGAAGGCCTCCAGGTCCAACTGCAGGTCCTCGGTCAGCGGCGCGTACTCGATCTCGAAGCCGAGCTGAGCCGCTGCCAGCTGCCAGGGGACGATGTTGGAGTGGTGCTCCATCTCGGTGAGCAGGATCCAGTCGCCGTCGGAAAGGTTGGCGCGTCCCCAGCTCTGGGCCACCAGGTTGATAGCCTCGGTGGTGTTGCGGGTGAAAACCAACTCCCGCGATCCGGCGCCGATAAACTCGGCCACCTTGATCCGGGCGCCCTCGTACAAGTCGGTGGCCTCTTCGGCGAGCTGGTGAATGCCGCGGTGAACGTTGGCGTAGTGCTGCCGGTAGAGCTCCGACATGGCATCGATCACCTGGTTGGGCTTCTGCGAGCTGGCGGCCGAATCCAGATAGACCAGGGGAATGTCGTCCCGCAGCTTCCGCTCCAGCACCGGGAACTCGCGCCGCAGCGTGGAGGGATCGAGCGAGACTGTGGGCGTGGTCACTTCTTCTTTTTTCGCTTGTTGCGTCTGGACTTCTTGGCCGGCCGGATTTTGTCGCTGTCCTGCCGGGTCCACAGAACCCGATCCGGAACCATCCAGCCATCGGTCAGATAGACGTCCTGGTTGAATTGTATCGCCACCATTTTGAAATCAGCCTGCACCACGACTCCCTGGAGCCAGTCGTTCACCCGGTCGTCGCCGTCCATGTGGTCGCAAAGCACCTCGACCGGGTCTCCGACGTCGTAGCGACGGGGCTCAATGTTAGTGGTGGCTGTATTCTCTGTAGCCATGCTTACCTCAACGGACCGATCTTCACTGAATGCTTGATTAAACGCCTACGCCCAGCTTGATGTCAATCATCTCTTTGAACCGCTCACGCACCGACGGCATCGGCAGTCGAGCGAATACAGACTCGAAGAATCCCTCAACCACCAGCCGCTCGGCATCCGGTCGCGGCAGCCCGCGTGACATCAGGTAAAAGATCGGCTCTTCTTCCAATTGGCTGACCGTGGCGCCATGCGTGCAGCGTACGTCGTCAGCCTGGATCTCCAGTCCGGGAATTGAATCGGCGCGAGCCTTTTTACTCAACAGCAGATTGCGGTTGGCCTGGTAGCCGTCAGTACGCTGGGCGCCGGGAGCCACGAAAATCATTCCCTGCCACACGGAGCGGCTGCGGTCCACCAGCGCGCCTTTGAACAGCAGGTCGCTCCGGGTATCGGGAGCGAAGTGATTCTGTTGGGTATCGTGGTCCAGGTGTTGCTTGTCATCGGCGAAGTAGAAGCCGGACCAGCGCCCCTCGGCTCCGCGCCCGTCCAGGCTGAGCTCCGAGAAGTTCTTGGTCAGCCGGCTTCCCACCGACCCGAATACCCAGTCCAACCGGGCGTCCTGCGCTACCCTAGCGCGCTCATGGGTGAAGTTCCACACCTGCTCGCCCCAGTTCTGGATCTCGACCAGGGTGAGCTGTGCGCCCTGACCCACCAGCACTTCAACGATGCCGGCGTGCAGCGCTTCCCCCTCCGCCGGCGGTGACGCGGATTCGTGCACCACCGTAGCGCTGGCGCCCTCTTCGACCACCACCAGCACACGGCTGAATACCCCCTTGCCCGCGCCCGGCGCCCAGATCATCGAGCGCATCGGGGCCTCCAGCGTCACGCCCTTGGGAACGTATACGAAGGCCCCCTCGGTAGCCAGCGCGGCCGCCAACGCCGAGAACTTGCCCTCATCGTCGGGCACCGCCGAGCCAAGATGCTGATGCAGCAGTTCGGCATGCTCGCGCACGGCAGTAGCCCAATCGCAGAAGATGGCCCCCGCTTCCGTGAGCTCGCCGGCCAGTGTGAGTTCTGCAGGATGGCCTGGACGACTGAGCAGAGTGCTCTCGCCGCTGTCGGGGGCAAAGCCATCCGGATGACCGTCATCCACCGCGCCGATCGCGAACTGGTCTGCAGGCAAGCCGCGCAGGTCCGTGCGCCGCCACGGTTCATCGCTGGTGGTCGGCAGTGGGATTGCCAGCCAATGCTTCCAAGCTGCCTGGCGGCGCTCGGCCAGCCATTTCGGCTCGCCCAACCGCTCGCTGGCAGCATGCACCTCGGCCTCGGTGAACTTGAATTCTGCGACGCCGGGTCGGCGTACGGTTCTGGTTACGGATCTAGCGCTCATGTTTCACAACAAGAGCCGGCTTGCGTCGCCGGCTCTAAATCGGGCTGGCTTAGACGGCTAACCGATCGAACCTTCCATTTGAAGCTGGATCAGGCGGTTCATTTCGACCGCGTACTCCATAGGCAGCTCGCGCACCAGCGGCTCGATGAAGCCCGAGACCACCATGGTGATGGCCTCCTCTTCGCTCAAGCCGCGGCTCATCAGGTAGAACAGCTGCTCCTCGCCGATCTTGGTAACCGAGGCCTCGTGCCCCACGCTGACGTCATCCTCGTCGATCTCGATGTATGGATAGGTGTCGGAACGCGACCGCTCGTCCAGCAACAGCGCATCACACACCACATTCGAGCGGGAGTGCACTGCGCCCTCATGGATCTTGAGCAGGCCGCGGTACGAAGCCCGCCCCCCGTCCTTGCTGATCGACTTTGAGGTAATGCGACTGGTGGTGTTGGGCGCCACATGGATCACCTTGCCGCCGGTGTCCTGATGTTGCCCGTTAGCGGCGAATGCCATCGACAGAATTTCGCCGTGGGCCCGCTCTCCGATCAGGTAGCAGGAGGGGTACTTCATGGTCAGCTGGCTGCCCATGTTAGCGTCGATCCACTCGTGCTTGGCATCCTCATGCACCAACGCCCGCTGGGTCACCAGGTTATAGACGTTGACCGACCAGTTCTGGATGGTCGTGTAGCGCGAGCGGGCGCCTTTCTTCACCACGATCTCGATCACGCCGCTGTGGAACGAATCGGTGGTGTACACCGGAGCAGTGCAGCCTTCGACATAGTGCGCCTCGGCGCCTTCGTCGATGATGATCAGCGTACGCTCGAATTGGCCGATGTTGGGCGTATTCAGCCGGAAATAGGCCTGCAGCGGCATTTCGACCTTGACGCCCGGCGGCACGTACACAAACGATCCGCCCGACCACACCGCGCTATTCAGGGCTGCGAACTTGTTGTCGGTGTGGGGAATCACGGTGCCGAAATACTCGCGGAACAGCTGCTCGTGCTCCCGCAGGCCATCCTCGATGCTGACGAAAATCACTCCCAGCTCGGCCAGGTGTTCCTGGACGCTGTGATAGACCATTTCCGACTCGTACTGTGCGCCGACTCCGGCCAGGAACTTCTGCTCGGCCTCCGGAATGCCCAGCTTGTCGAAAGTGGCTTTGATCGTGTCGTCGACCTCGTCCCACGAGCGGCTCTCCTTCTCGGAGGGACGCACGTAGTAGTAGATGTCGTCCAGGTCCAGCCGGCTGAGGTCGCCGCCCCAGGTGGGGATCGGCCGCTGCTCGAAGTGCTCCAGTGCCTTCAGACGGAATTCGAGCATCCACTCCGGCTCGCCCTTCATGGCTGAGATCTGACGCACCACCTGCTCGTCCAGACCCTTGCGAGTCTTGAAAACCGTAACGTCTGGGTCGCTGAACCCGTACTTGTAGCGGTCGATTCCCTCGAGTTGCTTCAGATCCTCTTCGTGCTTGAGTTCTGTGGGGCTCGCCATAGCTATTGCTCCAACATCCCTTCGTAGCCTAGCTCTTCCAGGTTCTCCGCCAGCTCGGGGCCGCCGGATTGGACGATCTTGCCGTCCACCAGTACGTGCACTTGATCGGGCGTGATGTAGTTCAGAATACGCTGATAGTGGGTAATGATCAAGACCCCCAGGTCCTCGCCGACCAGCGCATTCACGCCGCTGGCGACGATTCGCACCGCGTCGATATCCAGACCCGAGTCGGTCTCATCCAAGATCGCGATCTGCGGCTCCAGCGTGGCCAGCTGCAGGATCTCGGCCCGCTTCTTCTCGCCGCCGGAAAAGCCGTCGTTCAGGTGACGGCCGGCGAACTCGTGCGAGATCTTGAGCAGGTCCATCTTCTTCTTGAGCAGCTCGCGGAAGTCTTTGACCGAGATGCCGTCGTCGTCCGGCCGCCTGGCGTTGATCGCCATGCGCAGGAAGTTGGCCACCGACACGCCGGGGATGGCCACCGGATACTGGAACGCCAGGAACAACCCCATCCGGGAGCGCTCATCCGGCGCCAGCTCGACGATGTCCTCACCTTTGAATAGGATGCGGCCCTGGGTGACCTCGAACGACGGATGCCCCATCAGGGCGTGGGCCAGCGTCGACTTGCCGGCTCCGTTGGGGCCCATCAAGGCGTGAATCTCGCCCTGCTTGACCGTCAGATCCAGCCCCTTAATGATTTCTTTGTCAGCGACCTTGACGTGCAGGTCGCGAATTTCAAGCGCTGCTGTAATCGTTATGCTCCTCGTCAGTAGTCGGCTCGACGCCGATCAGCTAGCCGTCCGGACGCCGCGTCGCATGCTGGGCGCCAGTCCTGCGCTCCACGGTTGCTGTCGCTGGCCCGCATCGGCGCCCCGACCACATTTGCGCCGTCCGGCACGAACACGGCGGGATTATAGCACGCAAAGGGTATTTTCGTCAACAAATCCTGAAAAATTAGCCGGTTGCAGCGCAATAAAAATAACAAAAATATGAAATATTGACAGCCGCGAACCCCGAATGCTATACTCGGTTGGTTATGAGTTCTCCCACCCGCGAAACCATTTTGCGCACTTTGAAATCCCAGGGAAGGTGCACCGTCAAGGAATTGGCTGATGCGGCGGCGGTGTCCCCGGTTTCGGTGCGCCACCACCTGTCGTCGCTCCAGGCCGAGGACCTGGTGGCAGTGGAAGAGGTCAAACACGGAGTCGGCCGGCCCTACCACCGGTTCTCACTGACCGAGAAGGCACTGGAGCTCTACCCGGGACGCTACTTCCGGCTGACCAACCGATTGCTGTCCGAAATCAAGGATCACATGTCCGACCGGCTGGTACGCGACCTGTTTTCCGGCGTCGCCGGCGCTATGGCGGAGGAGTACGCGATGCAGCTAACGGGGATGGACCTCCGTGAGCGGCTGCCGCGACTGATGGAGCTGCTGGCCGAGGAGGGCTTCGAGGCCGACTACGAGTGGCAGGGGGACCAGGTGATCATCCGCGAGCTCAGCTGTCCCTATGTGCACGTCGGCCGTGAGCATCCGGAGGTGTGCACCATCGATACCCGCTTCATCGCCACCGCACTGGACCTGCCGATCGAGCGAGTCGAGTGCTTGCTGGACGGCGACGCGCACTGCACCTTCGCGCTGCAGGCGCAAGCACATCATGAGCAGGAGTTGCCGACCCATGAGTGATGCTCCCAATCTGATCTGGGAAGCCGATTCGACCAATCCCGAGCAATCTGAGCAGGTGCGTCAAGCCCTGCGGGAAGTGATGGATCCTGAGATCGGGCTGAGTGTGATCGAGCTGGGCCTGGTGCGCGACCTGCGCATCCAAAACGGCGACCAGCACGTCAAGATGATCATGACCACGCCCTTCTGCCCGTATGGTCCGGCGCTGCTCGAGACCACCCGCAAGAAGGCCGAAGAGGCCACCGGCTCCACCACCACCATCGAGCTGGCGATGGAGCCCTGGGACCCCAGCATGATGGAGGAGGGGGTCGGCTCCGAATGGGGGTTGTTCTAGCTCTCCGCTAGCTCGCCCTGCAACGGCGCATCGCGCCGCTTACGCTCCATCAATCCAATCAATCCAAGCAGCGCCAACAACAGGCGCAGCCCCAAGCCCAACCAGGTGGCGATCAGGATCACCACCGAGGCGATCACCAGGACCAGCACCAAGGGCGAAAACACGCGGTCCCCCTGCACGTTAACTAGGCGAGCCCGCAACCGCCGCACGAAAGCCGGGCTGGGCTCGATCGGAACCAACGACTGTTCCAGCCAGTCCACCAATTTCGTGCGGTCGATTGTCGCCTTGTCCGTCACCAGATTGCCTTTGTTGTCGGTCCTTGCTTCCAAGCAGCAGCTGCAGCCGACCCGCTGGGTACGCTACTCCGCCTGCTCGGTCATCTCCCGGATCTCATCCCGCAGGGCGTTCAAGGTGCGATGGTAAAGGCTCTTGATCGCCCCTTCGGTGCGCCCCATGATCTCGCCGATCTGGGCATTCGACAGCCGCTCGACGAATTTCAGGATCAGCAGCTGCTGCCGGTCTTCGGGCAGACGGCGTACCGCGGTGAGCAGCAGCTGGTTCTCCTCGTGCTCCATCGCCAGCACTTCCGGGTGGGTGCTGCTGCCGCTGTCGATCACGTAATCTTCCAGCGGCACCACCGGGCGCCGGCTGCGGTCGCGATGCCAGTTGGCCACCAGATTGTGCGCGATGCGATACAGCCAAGCCGAGAACGGCACGCCCTGGTCCTTGAACCCGCCCACGTGCTTCAGCGCTCGCTGAAATACCCGGGCGGTCAGGTCCTCGGCGTCCTGGTAGTCGCCGGTACGGTAATAGATGTAGTTGTAAATTCGCGTGACGTGACGGTTGTACAGCTCGGCGAACGCTTCCGGCTCATCGCCGGCGCGCCGAACCAGCTCCATCTCGTCGACTTCCCGGATGTCAGTCATCCGGGCTCACTTAACCCAACACCATAAACTGCAACTGGTTGCCCCTGTGGGCCGATCGCGCGCAGTATAGCATAGCGCCTATAATTCCCTCTCCCGTGCAGACTCTGGTTGCGCTTGACCTCGAAACCACCGGGCTCGATCCGGCCCGCGACGCGATCATCGAGATCGGCGCGGTTCGCTTCCGCGACGGCCGGATTGAAGACGAGCTCAACCAGCTGGTCAATCCCGGGCGCCCGCTGCCCAGTTTCATCACCAGTCTGACCGGAATCACCGACGAGATGCTGGCCGACGCCCCGCGAATCAACGAGGTGCTCGGCCCGGTCCAGGATTTCGTTGGCGATCTGCCGATCCTGGGGCATCAGGTTGCCTTCGATCTCGGTTTTCTGCAGCGCAAAGGGCTCTTCCCCGACAATCCCCCACTCGACACCTACGATTTGGCCGCGGTGGTGCTGCCAGACGCCGGGCGTTACAGCCTGGGCGGCCTGGCCAGCCACCTGCAGATCCCCCAGCGCGACGCACATCGGGCGCTGGAAGACGCCCGCACCACCATGCAGGTGTATCGGCGCCTGTACGAGCAGCTGCTCGAGTTTCCGCTTCCGCTCTTGGAGGCGCTGAACCAGCTCGGCAGCCAGGTGGATTGGGGCGCCGCCTGGACCTTTGAAGCCGCGCTCGAAGAGCGGTTGGGCGGGGAGGCGCTGGACGGCGCGCAGGCGGTCGCCGTCGACGGCGAGCAACCGGTACAGGGTGCTAACGGCCGGTTGCGCTTCTCGGCCCTGAGCACCGCCGCTCCCGAGGCCCAGCCTCTGTCGCCGGCCGAGCTCCCCGAGCCGCTGGATGCCGAGGCGCTGGGCTCGATCCTGGAGCCGGGCGGCGCGTTCTCGGATGCCTTTCCGGGATTCGAGCACCGGACCCAGCAAGTACAGATGTTGGAGGCGGTGGCGACGGCGTTTTCGGAAAGCCAGCACCTGCTCGTGGAAGCCGGCACCGGCACCGGAAAATCGATGGCCTACTTAATCCCGGCCTTCGAGTGGGCCGAATGCAATGGCCGACGGGTGTTGATCTCGACCAACACCATCAACCTGCAAGACCAGCTGATCAACAAGGACATCCCGGATCTCCGGCGAGCGCTCGATCGGCCGCTGCCGGCTTCGGTGCTCAAGGGGCGGCGAAACTACCTGTGCCCGCGGCGCCTCTCTGCGCTGGGTCAGCTTGGGCCGAGAACGCCGGACGAAGCTCGGGTGTTGGCCAAGCTCTACGTCTGGCTGCACGGAGGCGGCAGCGGCGACGTCAGCGAGATCAATTTGCGTGGGCCGGCCGAGTCTGCGGTGTGGTCGCGCCTGTCTGCCGACTACGAAGAGAGCAGCATGGAGTCCTGCCTCACCCACACCGGCGGCACCTGCCCCTACTACCGCGCCCGCCGGGCAGCGGAGAACGCCGAGGTAGTGGTCGTCAACCACGCGCTGCTGTTGGCTGACATCGGCACCGGCAGCCGGGTGATCCCCGAGTACGACTACCTGGTGGTGGACGAGGGTCACCATCTGGAGGCCGCCACCACCCGCGGGCTGCGCTTCGACGTCACCGAGGCCGATCTGCAGCGGGTGCTGCGCGATCTGGCCTCCAGCGGATCGGGCACGCTCAAGCGGGTGTTGGACATGGCCCGCGGCGCGCTGCCGACCGAAGCCTATGAGACCACCCGGGCCGAGATCGGCGAGATCGCCGATGCAGCCCGCAGCGCGATCGAGCTGAGCGCCGGATTCTTCCGGCGGGTCACCGACTTTATGGACCGCCGGCGGGAAGGCGAGCCGGTCGGGCGCTACGGCCAGCAGGAGCGGATTACCCCGGCCACCCGCAGCCTGCCGCTGTGGAGCGAGGTCGAGATCGGCTGGGACGATCTGCGCAGCCCACTGGAATCGGTCCATCAACGCTTGAGCCGGGTCGGCGAGAGCATCGAGCAGCTGGCGGAGAGCGGCCTGGAACCGGCCGAAGATTTGGCAGTGGCGGTGCGCATCCTGGCTCGCGATCTGGGAGAGATTTGGCACAGCCTGGACGAGCTGATCTTCGAAGCCGATTCGAACCGCATCTATTGGCTGCAGCTGCACGGCGACCCGGGGAGGCTGTCTATGCACGCTGCCCCGCTGGAGGTCGGGCCGCTGGTCGAACGGCACCTGTGGCATGAGAAGGAATCGATCGTGCTGACTTCCGCCACGCTGACCACCGCCGGTGAGTTCGACTACCTGCGCAAGCGCCTGGGCGCTGCAGACGCCGATGAGCTGGCGCTCGGCTCCCCGTTTGACTTTGAAAGCTCGACCCTGCTGTACCTGGTAAACGACATTCCGGAGCCGGTCGATCGCCGCCGCTACCAGACGGCATTCGAGCGCGGACTGATCGCGCTGTGCCGCGCCACCGGTGGGCGGGTGCTGGTGCTCTTCACCTCCCACCAGCAATTGCTGCGCACCGCGCGCGCCATCTCGGCCCCGCTGGCCAGCTCAGGCATCGTGGTCATGGAGCAGCGCTCGGGCGCCTCACGCCATGCGCTGCTGGAGAGCTTCCGGACCAGCGAGGCCGCCGTTTTGCTGGGCACCCGCTCATTCTGGGAAGGAGTGGACGTGCCGGGTCCTGCGCTTTCGGTGGTGGCCTTCGCCCGGTTGCCGTTCGACGTGCCCAGCGACCCGATCGTCGCCGCCCGGGCCGAAACCTACGAAAACCCGTTCAACGAGTACTCGCTGCCGGAGGCTATCCTGCGCTTCAGGCAGGGCTTCGGCCGGTTGATCCGTACCCGTTCGGATCGCGGCGTGGCGGTCAGTTTCGACTCACGACTGCTGACCAAAAGCTACGGGCAAGCGTTCATCCAATCGCTGCCTCGGGTCAGCCAACAGATCGGCCCATTGGCGCAGCTGCCTGACCGCGCCGCCCGTTGGTTGGGTATCTGAATCGCTATAATCACGCCCGGAGGGAAACACGCGTGATCGACGTCAACGAGCTTCGCAATGGAGTGACCTTTGAGCTGGACGGAGCCATCTACCGAGTGATGGAATACCAGCACCACAAACCCGGCCGCGGCAAGGCCACTATCCGCACCAAGGTGCGCGACCTGCGCACCGGAAACCTGATCGAAAAGACCTTTAATTCCGGCGATAAGGTGCAGGACATCCGGCTGGACTACCGCACTGCCCAGTACCTGTACCGCGAGGACGACCTGTTTACCTTCATGGACACCGAGACCTACGAGCAGCCCACCATCTCGGTCGATACGCTCGGAGAAGCGGTCTCCTACTTAACCGAGGGTCTGGAGGTCAAGCTCACCTTCCACGGCAGCGAGCCGCTGGACGTCGAGCTGCCATCCGCGGTCGATATGGAAGTCACCGAGGCCGAAACTGGCGTCAAAGGCGACACCGCCACCGGCGCCACCAAGTCGGTCACCACCGAGACCGGCTTGCAGGTCAACGTGCCGCTGTTCGTCGAGGCTGGGGATCGCATCCGGGTCGATACCCGCTCCGGGGAGTACGTCACCCGGGTGTAGCGGCTTGGCTGGACGGATCGGCCGCCTCTCTGGTGCTCTGCAGACCGCGGCTCCTGCTGATAGAATAGCTGGCTATGCGCACTCCGGCGGGCACCGAGTGCCCCTTCTATTTTGAAGACTTTCATCGCGGACGCGAGATCCAGGAGTGCCGACTGATCAAACGCACCCCCAACGGCGGTAACTGGGCACCAGATCTGTGCGGCAAGTGCTCCGTGCCAGGAATCACCCGGGCCAACGCCTGCCCCAACCTGGTGTTGGAAGCCCGCGCCAAGTCCGGCATCCTGGGCATGCTCGGCCGCGGGGTCGAGGTCAGCGCTTCCTGCACCTACACGAGCGGGCCAGTTGAGGTTCCACAGGTCGGTTGTGGACACTGCCACGAGGCGCTCGACCTGCCGCCGGTGATCGAAGAACTTTAGCCGAGCTCCCGCCTCCGCAGCCCAATTCCCGAATTCGCTGCCCAGCCCGATGGTGGCTTGGTCTGCCGTGCGTCACCCCTGGCCGCCAGCCGCCCGCCTGCCCGTAACGCTCTCTGGACGCGGCCTCGCTACCATGCTGGGTGATGACCGACTTCGCCGAGTTGGAAGGGAGTGCGCAAACATGTCTGAGAGCTTTCAGCAATTGCTGCGAGTAGCGGTGCCAGCTGGTCTGCTGGCCGGCAGCCTGATGGGCGTGGCGGCCCGGATCGCCATGCGCCTGTTTGCCCTGGCCGATGGATCCAGACCGACCTTCAGCATCGGAGGGACCGCCGCGGTAATCGTAATCTTTACGGTCATCTTCGGCATTCCACTGGCGCTGATCTACGTACGCTTTTGGCCGCAACTTGACCTGTCGAGCGGCATTCGGGGGTTGGCGTTTGGGGCGATGGTGTTCGTGGTGCTGGTGGCGATTCCATTCATGGTGATCCCCAGCGACGAAGCCACGCTGCGGTTGCGGCTGATGGCCATTGCCAGCTTCCTGCCAGTCCCAATAGTGTACGGCCTCGCGCTCGGCCGCATCGCCGAAAACTTCGCCACCCGGATCTAGCGCACCGCCCTCATCCCTGAGTCGAAGCCCCCCCGCCCCAGGCCAGCCCGCCTCGCCGTTAGCCAGTGCAAGTTCCGGCGCGCCGCGTCCGCTGCGCCGGCCGCGGCTGCTGCTGATTTTGTAAGGTGCTTGTACGTTTGGCCTACTTGAATTCAGGTCAGATTTGCTCAGATAATGTCATTAGACCTTTCCTGGGAGTCTCTTTGGCGTACCACCAGGAAGGTGTGAGCGCGCGTACCAGGGTGGGCCGAAACCCGGACGCAGCCGGACCAACTCTTTATGAGCAACGCTTCGAAAGCGGTCATCATTCTCATATTCTCCATCGGCCTGGTGCTCAGTTACCCGGCGATGATGTATCCTCCGATCCGTCGCGGCGCACGCAAACTGTGGCTGGCGCTCGGTTGGCCACTTCGAGCGGCGCGTCGCGCCCGCAGCGCGATTGCCGAATATCCGCGGCGCTGGCGCCACCTGCGGAGCGAAATTGAACGGCTCGCCGCACTGGCCGAACGCCGCGAGCACGAGCTCACCGCCACTGCCGGCCGCATGCTGCTCGAGACTCAGCTTTACACCTACAAGCCCAGCGACCTGATCCGCAACGCCGACCGCAACCACGGCAAGCTGACCGACCTGCACGCCGAGCTCAAAGCCAAAACATACGGCACGCCCGTCACTGAGGACCAGTGGTTTCGCCAGCATGAGCAAGCCTACCGGCCGCCGCCGCTCGAATCGTGGTGGCAGGTTGATTTGTGGTTCTCCTGGGCGATCTGGAAGCTGATGGCCGCCTTTTTCATCGTTGCCTACGCGCTGCCGCGTCGCTATCCGCGCTACCGGCTGCTTACTCCCGGTCCGCTGAATGAGCTGCTGAACGAATGGCGCTCGCTGACCCGGCGACAGGCGCTGCTGCGTACATCAATGGAGAAGATCCCCGAGCAAACCCGACAATACGACGAGGAACAGTCCGCCAAGGAACTGGAACAGAAGCAACGGGCAGCTGAGCGAGCGATGGAGCGCCCGATCAAGACGGCTGAGGTGGCACTTGCGGTGGCGAAGAGCTATGTCCACCGCCTACGCCTCCGCCGGCGGCACGCGCCGACTAAAGGGTCAGCGGTGCTTGAGCTGGAGGCGGCGCTTATGCAGTGGCAGGCGCGCATCGCTCACATTGAGCACGCCCGCTCCAACGGTACGGCGCCGCAGGACTTCATCCTGCAAGTCCATTCGCTTGAGCGGGATATGTCGCTGGCCGGCACCTACGCGGTGAAGGTAGTTGAAATCGAGAAGCGCGCACAGTTGATCCACAGCATGCATAAACGCCTGAGGCGACGTTCGCGCGGATTGCGTATGCCCAATGACGTGCTCAAGAGCATCATGACCAGCATTCGGCGCGACCTCGCCGGGCTGTGGGCTTCCTCGCGCTGGGAGGAGCTCGATTCGGTGCTCGAGTTCATCCAACAGCACATCGTGATCTACGAGAGCGTGATCCTCAGCCGGGTGTGGCACCTGCAAGCAGGGACCTTCGAGCAGCTGATCGATATCGTGTTCCGGCCGGAGAAGGCGGCCAGAGACACCGACATCCGCTTCAGCCCGGAGATCGGCGAGCCGCTGCGCGAAGCGGCCTCCGGCTCGGACAAGTCCTCGCCATTTGCAGAGCGCTTGCGGCAAGCGACCAACGGGGGGCGTTCGCAGGTTACCGGCCGGGGTTAAACCCCTTCAACAACACATCAAACCACCGTCACCTGCTTTGCGGGCCGCGGCTAAATTGCCCGCCAGGCCAGCTCGCAACCCTGGCAGGCCGGTTACCGGTTGCAGCTGAGCGATCTCGTCGCAGTTAGCCCTTCCCCAACAGCTTGTCAGCCTCTCGGAATACGGAGTGAAACATCGGCCGGGTCAGCCGGCCGGTAAACGTGTTCTGTTGGCTGGGGTGGTA
>CAZJUE010000032.1:0-16232 GCA_964549025.1 uncultured Anaerolineaceae bacterium
GTCTATCCCTTCCTGTTCGACGGCATACATTGGGACGCGCACCGTGCAGGTTGGTTCAGCCAGTTCGGGACCGGGCTACCCCCGCTCCAGCTATTGCTTGCAGCATGGGAAGCGACGGTTTTCGGCGTCGAAGGCGGCTACTACCTCGGGCATGCGAGCTACGGCGCCACCATCGGGCCGATCCTGCTTGGCCTGGCGCCGCTGGCGCTGCTGAGGCTGGGGCTCGATCCCGAGCGCCGCGCCGGATCGCCGCGAGACCTGGTGGTGATGATCGCGGTGGCCGCAATCGGCTGGCTGGCGCAGCTGGCAGCTTCGCGGCTGCTGGTCCAAACCAGACTGCTGTTTCCTGTGTTCCCGTTCCTGGCGGCGCTTTGCGCGGCCGGATACCATGCGCTCGGGCAGCTCAGCCGGCGGGTTCAGTTTGTCCTGGGTGGCTTGCTGGCATTCGTGTTCTCGATCACGCTGCTCGGCTTTGTCGTGCAGGTCATCGAACGGAACGTTCCGCAGGTGGTTGCCGGGAGCTTGAGTCGCGAGCAATACCTGACCGAGAACTTGGGCGCGCACTACCTGGCGATGCAAGCGGTCAACGAGCTTCCGGCCGGCTCGCGAGTACGGTTCCTGTGGGAGCCGCGCAGCTTCTACTGTGCCGAGCACCTGCTGTGCGAGCCCGACGCGCTGCTCGATCGCTGGTGGCACGCCCGCCAACACGATGCCTCCGTGCGGGACACGCTGGAGGCTTGGGAGCAGCAGGGAGTGACCCACGTGCTGTTCTATCGGGCGGGCGCGCAGGCCGTGCGCCAGGAAGGCGCAGATCCGCTGAGCTCCGCCGACTGGCAGGAGTTGGATCGCATGCTGGCCGGGCTGCCGGCACCGGAGGCCGAGATCGCTGGGGTTTTTGAACTGTTTTCGATGCCATGAGCAACGGCCGTCTCCGGGAACGCCTGCATCCAATGGCCGGAAGTGACCGGGCAGATTCGATCGGGCGCTGCCCCCAGGAAGGCCTGCATCCAAGGGCCGGAGGTCAGCAGGCAGGATCGATCGATCGTGGATAGCCTGGCCGAGCGGCTTGGTCGGTTCACCGCCCAGCGCAGGGTCCTGGTACTGATGGGGGTCGCCGGGCTGGCACGCCTGCCGGGCCTGGCCAGCAAACCGCTTTGGTACGACGAGGCCTTCGCGGTGTTGTTCTCGGCAGCGGGGCCGAAGGCGATGGCCTACGGCACACTGACCGCTCAGGCAGGGGTTGCGGCTGACGTCCATCCGCTTGGTTACTACAGCCTGCTGTGGCTGTGGACCGGTGTTTTCGGTGAGGCGGTGTGGACTGTGCGCTTGCTTTCGGCGCTAATGGGGCTGGCCACCGTGTACGTCGGGATGCGATTTGCCGGAGCGCTGTTCGGCAATCGGGCAGCCACGGTGGCCGGGATACTTCTCGCCATCGGGCCGTTTCCGGTGCACTACGCACAGGAAGTGCGCATGTACGCCTTGATGGCATTACTGTTGATTTCCGCCAGCTGGGCATACTTCCGGGCCATCCGGAGTGGGAGGCTGGCGGCTTGGGCCGCGTTCGCACTGCTCTCGGTGCTGGCGCAATATACCCACACCTTGAGCGCGTTCTTCCTGGTCGCGCTGGCGGCAACCGCTATTTGGCAGCGCGCCAACCATGGGCTGCGCAACACCATCATCGCCGGGCTGGCGGCGATGCTGCTGTATGCGCCCTGGCTGGTCTACGTGCCCAGCCAGCTTTCGCGCGTGCGCTGGGCCTATTGGGTGACTCGTCCCGGCGCAGCCGAGCTGCTGCGGACCTGGTTGGTGTTCGTTGCTGGCTTGCCAGTTTCCCAGGGCGTACTGGTAGCCGGCTTGTTTGGCACGGTATTGGCGACCGTGCTGGCAGGGCTCGGCAGTGTTCAGGCGTACAGGACCGGCGACCGAACCGCCAAATGGGGTTTCTGGTGCCTGTACCTGGCAGCTGCGCCGCCGGCGTTGATGTTCGCATTCTCTTTCTGGCAACCGGTCTACCTTGAACGCGCCCTGCTGGCATCCGGACTGATGTACCTGCTCTGGCTGGCCTGGGGGATCACCCGACCCGAACTGGGGAACCTCTACCGCTGGACCGCCGGGCTGGCAGCGCTGCTGGCAATGTCAGCCGGACTGGCCGGCACTTACACCTACCGGGGTTTTCCTTACGCACCGTTTGCCGAGCTGGCTGAGTCGCTTCGCAGCGGTGCATCCGAGGAGCGCATTGTCCACAGCAACAAGATCACCGCGCTTCCGATTGCCTACTACGACCGGTCGGTGGCAACGACCTACTTGGCGGATCCACCCGGTAGCGCCTCAGATACGCTGGCGCCCGCCACTCAGCAGGTGTTGGCCATGCTCGCTACCCCGACGATCGACCAGGCTGCGGCAAACGCGAGCAAGGTCGCATTAGTGGTATTCGATCGCGAGCGGCAAGACTACCAGGCACTTGGCTACCAGCAGCACCCTGCGCTCGAGTGGCTGGAGCGCAACTTCCGGCTTTCTGGGACCGAACGCTTCGGAGAGTTGCAGGTATACCACTACCGCCGATGAGACCCTCCGGCGACGGCTTCCACGCGCGTCATTCGATTGGGTTGTTGGTGTTGTGGTTGCTGGTGTACGGATTGGCGGCGCGCTGGATTGGCAGCCCGGGCTATATGGACGCCGACTACTATTACGCCACTGCGATTCAGCTGAACGGTGGCGCGGGGTTCGAAGAACCGTTCCTCTGGAACTACCTCGACGAGCCGGACACCATACCGCACCCATCGCATCTGTACTGGATGCCGGCTCCGTCGTTGGTTGCAGCCAGTGGACTTGCTCTGTTTGGCAGCGGTTTCCGAGCGGCGCAGCTGCCATTCGTGCTGCTGGCGGCCACACTGCCAGTGGTTACCGCACAGGTCAGCTGGCGGCTGCACGCCAATCGGCGCTATGCCTGCACCGCTGGCTTGCTGGCAGTGTTTCCCGGATTCTTCCTACCCTTTCTGGTCACAACCGACGGGTTTGCACTCTACGCATTGGTCGGCGGGCTGGCGCTACACAGCTTCGCCCAAGGGGTGAACGATCGAAGCTCCAGCCGTTGGGTGGTGGCCGGTCTGCTGGTCGGCGTTGGGCATCTCATTCGCGCCGACGCGCCGCTGCTGCTCTTCACTGGTCTGATCGTTGCCGTTGGAGCGGGCCGACGGCGGTCGCATGCCGCTGCCATGTTGCTGCTGGGATATTTGTTGATGATGGTGCCGTGGTGGCTGCGCAACTACGCGCAAGCCGGATCGGTGCTCAATCCGGGCAGCGGGCGATTGCTCTGGCTGCTGGAATACGACGACCTGTTTGCCTATCCCGCCAATTTGCTGACCTTCGAACGATGGTGGTCGGCAGGATTGGCAGCCGCGCTGAGAGTTCGGCTCGCTGCACTGGGCGTGAACCTACAGCGGCTGATCGCCGAGAATGGACTGATCTTCATTGGGCCGTTTGCGGCAATTGGGGCATGGCATTCGCGCGCTCGACCCTACGTTCGGGCCGCCGCGCTGTATGCAGCATTGCTGCTGGTGGCGATGACGCTGGTATTCCCGTTTGTCGGTTCCCGGGGTGGGCTCTTCCATTCAGGAGCCGCACTGATGCCGGCGATCTGGGCCCTGGCGCCGCTGGGTATCGATCGGGCCATCCACTGGGCCGCTGGGCGGCGTGGCTGGAATCGGAAGCAGGCAAGCCAGGTGTTTCAGGGCAGCGCGGTGGCGCTGGCGGCGGCGCTTACGCTGGGGGTCTTCTACGTTCGACAGGTGGCCCCGGCGGCGCAGGGTGCGGGCTGGGATGCTTCAGCCAGTACCTACGCCCGGGTGGTGCAAGCATTGCCGCCTGGTCGGCCACGAGTTGCCGTCAACAATCCGCCGGGCTTCACCGTCGAATCCGGAGCCTCGGCGATCGTTATCCCCAACGGAGATCCGAGCGTGCTGCAGGCTGCCATGAAGCGCTATGGCGCTGGCTGGCTGGTGCTGGAGGCCAATCACCCGGCCGGGTTGGATGGTCTATACACCGATCCGGGCTCGGAATCGTGGCTACGCTTGCGGGCGACGGTGCCGGACGCACAAGAACGTCCGGTGTACCTACTGGAGCGATCGGCCGAATGACTCCCGAACGCGGTGCGAGCCTATCAGGGCCAGCGCTGGCTCAAGCGCCGCCGTCAACCAACCGGAGCCAGGTTGGACGGCGGATCCTTTGGGCCGCGGTCACCGCCACGGCGATTGGGGTGGTGGTTTACCTGGCAGCGGCCGGGCAGACCTTTCGGCTGGGTTTGCCGCTCGACGATGCCTGGATTCACCAGGTGTACGCCCGAAACCTGGCCGAACACGGTGAGTGGGCTTTCGCGCTTGGCGAGCCAAGCGGCGGTTCGACCGCCCCGCTGTGGGGCGCCTTCTTGGCCCTGGGCTATTGGCTGCAACTGCCACACTTGATCTGGACCTACCTGGCAGGCGCGGTCCTGCTCATCGTCAGCGGCTGGTTGGCGGCCCGCTGGTTGGGCCAGCGGTTGCCGCATCGCAGATCTATCGTCTGGCTGGCAGCGCTGGTTATTCCGTTCGAGTGGCACCTGCTGTGGGCCGCGCTATCCGGCATGGAGACCCTGGCATTTGCCGTGCTGGCGCTGCTGTGCTGCTATTTGGCGGATCGGGAGCGAGGGTCGCCGGCGCTGATCGGCGCGCTGATCGGCCTCGGTGTGTGGCTGCGGCCCGAAGCGCTGCTGCTGATGGTGGTGCCGGTCGGGCAGATCCTGCTCGAGCGGCGCGGCAACGCGCTGAGCAGACTGGCACGGGTCGCAGCCGGGGCCGCACTGCCGGTTGCCGGCTACCTGGCGTTTCAGCGGCTGCTTTCCGGCCAGTGGTGGCCGAACACCTTCTACGCCAAGCAAGCGGAGTACCTGGCGCTGCAAGAGCTCCCGCTGCTGTCCCGTTTCCTGACTCAACTCGGTGTCCCCGGATCCTGGATAGGAGCGCCGGAGCTGGCCCCGGGAGGGCCGCTGATCGGTATGCTGCTGGTGCTGCTCCCAGGATTGGTGCTTTCGATCGTCCACCAGATCCGCCAACGGAGCTGGGGCCGGTTGCTGCCGTTGGCCTGGTGCGCGCTGCACCTGGCCAGCTATGCGCTGCGCTTGCCAGTCACTTATCAGCACGGTCGCTACGCCATCGTCACCCTGCCGGTATTGCTGGTGCTCTCGCTGGAAGGAATGCTCAGCTGGTTGGATTTCACCGATCGGCGGCGGGTGCAGTGGATCTCGGCCCGGGTGTGGCCAGCGGCGCTTGGGCTGGTGGCCACGTCGTTCTGGTTCCTCGGCGCCCGCGCCTACGCGCGCGACGTAGCGATTATCGAGAGTGAGATGGTGGCGACTGCTGAGTGGCTCGAGCGAAACACCTCGCCGCAGGAAGTGATCGCCGCCCACGATATCGGCGCGCTGGGATATGTCGTCCAGCGACCGATACTGGATCTAGCCGGCCTGGTATCGCCGGAGGTGATCCCGTTCATCCGCGATCAGGCAGCATTGGCCGAGTACCTCGATCGGCGGCAGGCTCACTACCTGGTGACCTTCCCTGACTGGTACCCGGAGCTGGTGAACAATCGGCCGGTGGTTCATGCTACCGGCGCGGCGTTCAGTCCGGCGGCTGGGGGACAAAACATGACCGTCTATTTGTGGAATTCGGGTTCGTTTGCTCCCTGAAACCGCTGTGCTATACTCGCCGCCAATCTTGCCCAGGAAAGGTAGTTCATGAAAGAGGTCAGCGTGCTCATCGTGGACGACCACCCACTCTTTCGAGAGGGGGTGCGGAACGTGCTTGATTCCGAAGAAGATATCCAGATCGTCGACGAGACCACCACCGGGGACGAAGCGCTGGACCTCATCCGGGAGAAGCAGCCGATGGTTGCGCTGGTCGACGTTAACTTGCCGAGCATGAACGGCATACAGGTCACCCGCCAGGTTGTGGCCGATCGGCTCAACACCTCGGTGGTGCTGCTGACGGCGTATGACGACGTCGAACAGGTGCTGCACGCCTTCAAGGCTGGCGCTAAGGCCTATTGCTCGAAGGACGTTGAGCCCGGCAAACTGGTGGACATCATCCGCAACGTGGCGCGTGGGTTTTTCGTGGTCGGCGACCAGGTCTACGACCAGGCCGGCCTGGATCAATGGTTGGAGACTGGCGTTTCGACGGTGCGCCGACCCTACTTGGACGGGGACGTGGAGGCCTTCACCCCGCTCTCTCCACGCGAGATGGAGATCCTGCAGTACGTGACGCGCGGTCTGAGCAACAAGGAGATCGCGATGCAGCTTGGCATCAGCCACCAGACGGTCAAGAACCACATGACTGCGATTCTGCACAAGCTGGACGTCGAAGATCGCACGCAGGCAGCGGTATATGCGCTGCGACATGGGTGGGTGAGGCTGCAAGATACCCGCAAGTAGGCCATGACCGACGCCGAACTAGAAGCCCAAGAGCAACTCACGCCGGTCGAGGCGTTCCTGCAGCTCGCCAAAGACGAGCTCGAGCAGGTTCGCAAGGAGCACCGCGAGATTGGGATGCTGGTCGAGCAGAGCCAGGGTGAGGTTGAGAAACTGGCGCAGCGAAATGCCTCGATCCAGGCGACCCTGAAGCAAATCGAATCCAACTTCGACACCGTGCCGCGGGAAGACATTCGCCAGACCTACGAAGCGGCGCAGGACGCCCAGCAGCGGTTGTTCACCATGCGAGGGCAGCTGGAGAAGCTGGAAAGCGATCAGGAGACCCTCCAGCGCTACTCAGAGTTCATCAGCAGCACGCTGAACCTGCTGGAGGGACGCTCGCCGGAGGAGATTGGCGATTTGGAAGGTTCCCAATCCTCGCTCATTGAGCAGATCATCGATGCTCAGGAGGAGGAGCGGCGCAAGATCTCGCGCCAGATCCACGATGGCCCGGCCCAAGCGCTGTCCAACTTCATCTTGCAGTCGGAGATCGCTATGCGACTGTTCGATACTGATGTGGAGAAGGCGCGCGACGAGCTGAACAACCTGAAGGCTTCCGCCGGCACAACGTTCCAGCAGGTGCGGGACTATATCTTCGATCTGCGGCCGATGATGCTGGACGACCTCGGATTGGTACCCACGATTCGACGCTACGCAGAGGCCTTCAAAGAGAAAACCGGGCTGGATCTGACCGTGGTGGTCACTGGAACCGAGAGGCGTCTGGAGGCGCACCTGGAGGTCCTGGTTTTCCGCACCGTGCAGTCCCTGTTGCAAAACGTGCGCGACCACGCCCAGGCTACGCAGGCCAAGGTATTGCTGGACCTTGACGAGACCCAGGTGCGTGCCAGCGTTGAGGATAACGGGCGCGGATTCGACGTCGAGGCCTTGATGGAAGATGAAGAAACGCCCGTGCACGGATTGCGGGCGATTCCGGATCGACTGGCCCAGGTTGGCGGAGAGTTCGAGATCGAGAGCCAGCCCGGTGAAGGCACCAAGATTTCCTTCTGGGTTCCCGCCCTGTAGTGCATCGGAAATACGTCCTATTGTGTGCCCAAAGGGGCCTCCATATAATGGGGCCGCCTGGGAGCAACATCTGGGCAAAACTGATACGGAAAGGAGGTGAATGGAATGCTTTACGCACCGAAGGAAAAAGGTCAGGGTTTGGTCGAGTACGCGTTGATCCTTGTTTTGGTCGCCGTTGTCGTGATCGTTATTTTGGCGTTGCTCGGACCCGCCATTGGGAACGTGTTCAGCAATATCGTGAGCAACATCTAACCCCCCAGTGGGATAGGTTTCGAGGAATTCCTCGACCACCTGCCAATAGCGAGGGAGCCCTATCTCCGATAGGGCTTCTTTTTTGAAGGTTTTCTCGGGCTTTTATGCGCAAAAATTCCAAAATTGTGCAAAATTGGCTCCCAAAATCGGCCGACTTGACTTTTAGAGTCGTAGCGGTATCATACGCACACGCTGTCCGGCCGGGCGTGTCGACGCTCATCAAGGAGGCATAATGCGCCGTGGTCGCGTGTTCATTCTGCTAGCACTGTTGCTCCTGGTCGGGGCAGCGGGGGTCTTCGTCGTACTGGGTGGACTCGGAGGTGGCGGTGAGGAGCAAGCACCCCCGACACCAACGCCTCTCGGAGAGGCCGAGATCGTGATCGCGGCCCAACACATCCCTCGCGGATCGGTGATTCCGCCAGAGGCGATCATTGTGTCACCCTATCCGGCTGACTACATGGTTGAAACCATGCTGGATGATCCGGCCCGGGTGGTCGGACGACGAGCGAGGGTCGATATCGCTCGCGGCGTGCCAGTGACGGAGAACATGATCACAGAGGAAGCGGGTGATCTGCTGGCGGTCGGTTCAGATGCCGCCTTTGCCATACCGGCTGGATTCACCGCGATCTCGATCCCGATGGATCGTTTCTCGGGCGTGGCATATGCGCTGCGCGAAGGTGACCAGGTGGACGTCTTGGTCAGCATGTTGATCGTCGATCTTGACGAAGACTTCCAGAGTCCGACCCCGAATCGGTCGATCTTCCTGTTCAATGCGAACGGTGACCTGTTGAGCTCCTTTAGCTGTGCGACCATCAGTGTGGACGAGGGCGAGTTTATCTGTCAGCAAGCCGAAGCGGGATCCGTGGTGGGCAAGATTGAGTTTGACGAAACCTCCGGCGAGGACTTCTTCGTGGTTCCCTCCGGCCCCGCCCGGCCCAGATTGGTGACTCAGCGGCTGATCGCCAACGCCACCATCCTGGGGGTGGGGAACTTCGCCCTGCCTGAGGAAGAAGTGGAGCAGCCAACGGTGGTAGCCACAGAGGCGCCAGAAGGCGCGGGCGCGCCGGCGGCGCAGCAAGCCGCCCCGATCGAAGCGCCTGCCGTAGAGCCGCCCGATATCATCACACTGATCGTGGAGCCGCAGGATGCGCTGGCGCTGAACTGGGCGATGGGCGCAGGCGTCGATCTGACGCTGACTTTGCGCAGCCCCAACGATCCGGCCGCGGATCTGGAAACCGACAGCATGACCCTGCAGGCTTTGATCGACAATTACAATATCGCAGTGCCTTCCAGGCTGCCGTTTGGACTGGAGCCGGTGCTCCAAGCGCCTCCATTGGAGTTCCCGCCTGACTTTGAACCGCAGCCAATACCGGAAGGCTAGTATTGGATCCGGCCTCCACCCTTGGAGATTCCTAGATGACTGAAAGCGCGGAAGACAACGTCCGCGTCCTGATCGTCGACGACTTTGCAGAAACGCGGGAGAACATCCGCAAGCTGCTGCAATTCGAAACCGACATCGAGGTCGTGGGCGCGGCGCGTTCCGGACAGGAGGCGATCGAGATCGCCACCCAGTCCAAGCCCGACATCGTCATCATGGACATCAACATGGAGGACATGGACGGGATCACCGCCACCGAGTCGATCCTGCAGGAGGTCCCGTTCACACAGGTGATCATCCTCTCGGTGCAGAGCGAGCCGGACTACATGCAGCGGGCGATGCTCGCCGGTGCTCGCTACTTCATGGTGAAGCCGCCTTCCAGTGAGGAACTGATCCAGACCATCCGCAACCTGTCGGTGCGAGCCCACGAAGCCCGCAAGGAATTCGAGCGACCGGTGCCGACGGTGACGGATCAGATCCCGGGCACGCCAGGTTATGGACCGACGCACCGGCCCAGCGGCAGGGTGTTGACCTTCTATAGCCCGAAGGGCGGTGTGGGATGCACCACCCTGGCCACCAACCTGGCGTTGGGGCTGGACACCGAAGAGACGCCGACCGTACTGGTTGACGGCAACCTGCAGTTCGGCGACGTGTCGGTGTTCCTCAATCTGCAGAATAAGTACTCCATCAACGACCTGACCGCCCGCACCAACGAGATCGATCCCGAGATCGTGGATGACGTCCTGCTGCGGCACGACAGCGGCTTGCGGGTTCTGGCTGCGCCGCCTCGGCCTGAGATGGCCGACGAGGTACAGTCGGATCACATCCGCACCATCATCCAGTTCCTGAAGCGGCATTTCGCCTACGTGGTGGTGGATACCTCCTCCACGATGGACGATATGACGCTGGCAATCCTGGATGCTTCTGACCTGCTGATCGCAGTGTGTACTCCGGATATTCCGGCGATCAAGGACGCGCGACATCTGTTCGACCTGCTGCACATTCTGGAGTTTCCGACTCAGAACGTGTGCTTTGTGCTGAACAAGATGGATCGTAAGGGTGGAATTTCGTCCGATGCGGTGGCGGAAAACTTGAAACACGATGTCGAAGCGGTGATACCGTTGGACGAGAAGACGGTGACGGCTTCGATCAACAAGGGCGTCCCGTTGCTGCTCAGCGATCGCAGCGGGCCGCAGGCCCGGGCGATCATGCAGCTGATGGGAACCATCAAGGAACGACTGGTATTGGATGAAGAGTCAGAGGAACAAGATGCGGTACGCGAACGGCCGCGGCTGTTCGGGCGTTAGGCAGGGAGGTTAGTCCGTGTCGCTATTGAAACGGATCGAGCAAGGCCAGACCGAGACCAAAGAAGAAGCTGCTCCGGCCGAGCAGAAGCCCTTTGCGCCTGAATCGACCGGGGGCACCTCGCGTCTCAGTGGCCTGAGCGCTCGCCGGACCGCGCCACCTGGGCAGGGCCCGGGTGGACGCATTCACGACATCAAGAACGAGGTCCAGAATCGGCTGCTGCAAGAGCTCGATCCGACCATGGACGTAACCCAGACTGCTGAGGTTCGCCGGCAGATCGAGGAGCTGTTCGAGGGCATCCTCGGCGAAATGAACATCGTGCTCTCTCGCCCTGAGCGGCGCCGACTGTTCGAACAAATCGTTGCCGAGATCCTCGGCCTGGGTCCGATTGAGCCGCTTCTAGCCGACGACACGATCACCGAGGTCATGGTGAACGGCGCCAAGAACATCTATATCGAGCGGGCCGGCAAAATCGTTCGCGAGCCGGCTTCCTTCGAGAGCGATGATCACCTGATGCGTATCATCGACCGGATCGTGGCGCCGCTCGGCCGCCGCATCGACGAATCCAGCCCATACGTCGACGCCCGTCTGCAGGACGGCTCGCGCGTCAACGCGGTCATCCCACCGATCTCGTTGGTGGGGCCCACCCTGACCATCCGGAAGTTCGCCAAGAATCCCATCACGGTTGAGCAGCTCATCGAATACGGCACCGTCACCGCCGAGTCGATCGAGTTTCTGAAAGCCTCGGTCATTGCCCAGATCAATATGGTGATCTCGGGCGGTACCGGCTCAGGCAAGACCACCATGCTCAACGTGATGTCGCAGTACATCCCGGGCGATGAACGCATCATCACCATCGAGAACGCGGCCGAGCTGCAGCTGCGACAGGAGCACGTGGTCACGCTGGAGTCCCGCCCGCCGAACATCGAAGGCCGAGGCGAGGTGACCATCCAAAACCTGGTGGTGAACTCGCTGCGAATGCGCCCCGACCGCATTATTGTCGGTGAGATCCGTGACGAGGCGGCGCTGGACATGCTTCAGGCAATGAACACCGGGCATGAGGGATCGATGACCACCGCCCACTCGAACAGCCCGCGCGATACGCTGTCGCGTATCGAAACCATGACCATGATGGCCGGAATGGATCTGCCCACCCGCGCTATTCGCGAGCAAATCGCATCGGCGCTGGAGATGGTGGTGCACCTGGAGCGCATGCGGGACGGTACTCGAAAAGTCACCCATATCTCGGAGATCCAGGGAATGGAAGGTGACGTGATCACCATGACCGATCTTTTCGTCTTCGAGCAGACCGGTCTGGAGGACGGCAAGGTGATCGGCCGGTTGCGTCCCACCGGGCTGCGGCCGAAATTCATGGAGAAGATCGAACAGGCCGGCATCCAGCTGCCCGCCTCGATCTTTGGTGTCGGCGACCGGTCCTATCGCTAGCTACAAGGATTGCAATTGACCCCAACTAGTCAAGGACCACAAGGAAGCTAGATATGGATCCGATCCTGGTTTTATATGTTGGCGGCGGGCTTAGCTTGCTTTTGTTGGTGGTCGGCGTAATTAGCTCGGTGATCGGGGGCGGATCGGTGGTCGAGGAGCGGTTGGGACGCTACGCCGAGACCGGCGGGATGCTGACTACCAGCGGCTCCGGCGAAGACGCGCTCGATATCGACCAGCCCAGCGCGCTTTCCGACTTCCTTAATCGGTTGGGCGAAGGGACCGACCTGTTCGCCTCGATTTCCGCCGACCTGGCGCAGGCGGACATCAAGCTGCGCCCGGCAGAATTCCTCGCTGCGGTCGTTATGGCCTCCGTGATCACCGGCTTTGTTGGATTCTTTTTGGGCGGCGTGATATTCGGGATCGCCTCAGCGGTGTTTGGTATTTTCATTCCACGTATCTATGTTGGACAGGCCAAACGCGCCCGGCTCAAGGCCTTCGACAACCAGCTGGGCGACATGCTGAACCTGATGGTGAACGGACTACGGGCCGGTTTTTCGACCATGCAGGCCATGGAGGCGGTTAGCCGGGAAATGCCGCCACCGATTGCCGACGAATTCCGGCGAGTGGTCCAGGAGATGCAGCTGGGTATCACAATGGAAGAAGCGCTGGAGCACATGCTGCGCCGCATTCACAGTGACGACCTGGACCTGACCGTCACCGCGATCAACGTGCAGCGAGAAGTCGGCGGAAACCTGGCCGAGATCCTGGACGTGATTTCCTACACTATTCGTGAGCGAGTTCGGATCAAGGGCGAGATTCAGTCCCTGACCGCACAGGGGCGCGCGACTGCCTGGGTGATCTCGGCACTGCCGATCGCGCTGATGGCGCTGCTGTGGTTGGTGAACCGCCCATACTTCATGCAGTTCTTCAACCCGGAAACCCGCACCTGCGGCGTTCCAATGCTGATCCTGGCCGCCCTGATGATCGGCAGTGGGTTCTACGCCACCCAGCGCATCGTGGACATCGACATCTAGAAAAAGGGAGAAACAGATGCTGCCACTCATCATCGGAGGCGTGATCGTCCTGGCCATCATCCTGGTGGTGGTTGGGATGCGAATGCCCGAGGCCGAGGACACAATTCAAGAGCGCCTGGCGGAAGTCAGCCTGGGCGAAGAACCAATGACGCTGGAAGAGCTAGAGCTCTCGCAGGACTTCGGCCAGCGGATCCTGATTCCCTTTTTCAACCGAATTGGCAAAATTGCACAGCGGTTCACTCCGCAGGCCACGTTGGAGTCGGCCAAGAAGCGGCTTGAAATGGCCGGCAATCCGATGCAAATGAACCCGGCCTTCTTCCTGATGTTGCGGTTCGTGTTCGCCTTTCTATTCGGTGCGACGCTGTTCCTGGTCTTCATGCGTGCCGGACGCAATTGGCTGGAGGGTCTGGGCCTCTCCACACTGTTCATGCTGATCGGTTTCGGGTTCCCGAACCTGTGGCTCAGCGGGCGGATCGCCGCGCGCCAGAAGGCGGTGTTCCGGGCGATGCCTGACGCGCTGGACTTGCTGACGATCTCGGTGGAGGCCGGCCTGGGTTTCGATGCGGCGATGGCCAAAGTTCACGAGAAGTGGGAGAACGACTTGGCGCTCGAACTCGGCCGGGTGATTCAGGAAATCCGTCTCGGAAAGCTCAGGCGTGACGCATTGCGCGATATGGCCGAACGGCTGGGCGTCAATGAAATGACCAGCTTTGTGGCCGCCGTGATTCAATCCGAGCAGCTGGGCGTCAGCATGGCCAAAGTGCTGCGTATCCAGTCCGATCAGATGCGGGTCCGCCGCCGCCAGATCGCCGAGGAGGAGGCGCACCGGGCTCCGATCAAGATGGTGTTCCCGATCGCGTTGCTGATCTTCCCGTCGATCCTGATCATCCTGCTCGGTCCAGCCGGCATGCTGCTGGTTAGTTCTCCGCTTGGGGGAATTCTGCGCTAACCTTTGGGCTCGCCCCCAAAACACAAGGTACGGCGCTCTATGCGCGGCAAAGTCCACGTTTTCGACAAGTGGCTGACGGCAGGCTTAGACCTGCTGTTTCCGATTCATTGTGCCGGATGTGGCACAGCTGGCGCAGTGTGGTGCGACGAATGCACCAGGCAGTTGGAGCGAATTCGGGCCCCGCTCTGCCGCAATTGCGGCCTGGGATTGGGCCGCCTGCGATTGTGTCCCGCTTGTCAGCGCCGCAAGCCGCATCTCCAGGTTCGATCCTACGCGCGCTACTCCGGGCGCCTGGTTTCGGCGCTGCTGCATTTGAAATACCGACCCAATCAGCGCCTGGCTGCTCAGATGGGCAGCTGGCTTGCGCCGATTGTGCGGCAGGAGAACTGGCCCGCCTCACAAGTGGTGCCGGTGCCGCTGGGCAAGCGCCGCATGCGTCAGCGCGGCTTTAACCAGGCCCGCCTGCTCAGCGAGCGGCTCGCCCGCAAGCTTGGAACGGTGCATCGGCCCGGGAAGCTGCGGCGGGTCGAGGAAACTCGTTCGCAGGTCGGCCTGGCGCCGAGTGAACGTTGGAACAACGTTAGGCTGGCCTTTCGCGCCGAACCCGAGTCGTTTGCCGGGGAGCGGGTCCTGCTGGTCGATGATCTGATGACAACCGGCGCCACGCTCTCCGCCTGCGCTCACGCGCTGCGGGAGGCCGGCGCCTTGCAAGTCTGGGGAGTAACCGTCGGGAGAGCCTGACTCTTCCGTGTGAAATTGGATTCGGAGGAATGGAATGCCGGTCGAGGTCCGTTTCAACACCCACAAGATGGAACTCAGCGACAGGCTGAGGGATTACGTGGTGACCCGTGTATCGAAGTTGGACAAGTACCTGAACGTGCTGGAGGAAGCGACGGTCGATCTGACCCACGCAGAGACTGCCCGCAGTGCCGATGATCGCCAAATCGTTCAGCTGACGGTGCGGGGCAAGAGCGTGCTGCTGCGGGCCGAGGAACGCACCTCAGACATGTTTGCCTCGGTCGATGCAGTTCTGGCAAAGATCCACCGCCAGATCGAGCGCTACAAAGGCAAGCGCTGGCGAGCCCGCGGCGACGGGCGCACGATGGGCGAGCTGCTGGCGCCAGATCTGGAGTTAGAAGAGGAGGAGCAGCCTGGCCCGCGGATCGTACGGCGCAAGCGCTTTCAGATGATGCCGATGAGCGAAGGCGAGGCGATCGAACAGATGTCCCTCTTGGGCCACGAGGACTTCTTCGTGTTTCTTAACGAAGGCAGCAACGAGGTCAATGTGCTGTACCGTCGGCGAGACGGCAATCTTGGATTGATCGAAACCGAGATTGGTTAGGAGTTACCAGCCGACCAGGAACTGGCGCCAGTCTTCGTTTTCCGGCAGGTGAGCGCCATAAAGATATTCTGCCGAAGCGCGCGGCTCCGCAGGCGCACGCATCAGAGACATTCGCGCCTCGTCGATGGTGCGGCCCCCTTTACGCAGGTTGCAGGCCGGACAAGCTGCCACCAGGTTCTCCCAATCGTGCTGACCGCCACGGTGGCGCGGCACGATGTGATCGAGGGTCAGCCGGCTGCTGTGGGATCCGCAATACTGGCAGACGTATCCATCGCGCCGAAAGATTTCGCGCTTGTTCAGCCGCACCCGCGGCCGCGGCCGCTTGACCATGTAGCCCAGACGAATGACCGATGGGCGCGGGTAGGCCTCCCGCACGGTGCGGATGTAGCCGCGTCCGTTGAGCAGCATTTCCGCCTTACCCTTCAGCAGCATGCCGATGGCGCGCCGGGTGGTGCACACATTCAGCGGCTCGAAATTGGCGTTCAGCAGCAGTACCGGGTCGTCCATGGGGGCGGATTATATCATTGCGACTTGGATGGGCAATTAGGTGGGTTTGCCGCACGCAAAACGGCTGGCCACAACAGTGGCCGCCCCCAAATTTAATATTGCCGGGGGTGATTTTGACGCTAGACGAAGCGCTCCCGCAGCGTCGAGCTGATGTAATCCATGGAGGCCACCACTATGGCGATCGCCAGCATCTGCGTGCTGGCCGCCCGGTAGTCGAGCAGCCGGATATTCTGCTGCAGCAGGAATCCGATCCCCCCGCCGCCGGCGAATCCGATGATAGTCGACATGCGCACGTTGATGTCCCAGCGATACATGGTGAACGAGATGTACGGGGGAACGATCTGCGGGACCACCGCGTAGACGATGGTTTGCAGTCGGTTGGCGCCGGTTGCCTGGACCGCTTCCAACGGACCGGGCATGATGCTCTCGACTTGCTCCGAGAAAAGCTTGGCCAGCGCTGCCACCGTGTGCAAGCCCAGCGCCAGCGCACCGGCAAACGGGTT
>CAZJUE010000033.1:0-16203 GCA_964549025.1 uncultured Anaerolineaceae bacterium
CGGAAATGGTCGCGCTGCTGGATGAAGCGATGGGCGAGGACCAGCGGGTGGCGCAATCCAGCGGTCCGGCGCAGCCAATCGCGGTTGAAACTGAAGCGCCAACCGCAGAGGCTGATGCCGGGTCGGGGGATCAGGCTGGGGGGCCTGTCGCTGATGCGAATGAGTCGTCCCCGTCCGAAGGCGAGGCGACGCCGACAACCGCTGATCAACAACCGCCGGCCAACGTGACCAGCTATCAGCGGGGCCTGAGTGAATTGCGGCCCAGTGAGATGGGCTTGCTGGGGCGCTTTACCCGCTGGATCGGCAGCTTCCTGGCAGGCGATCTGGGAAGCTCGTCGGCGCCGCAAGGCCGGCCGGTCACCGAGATCCTGGCGGACAAGCTTCCCGATACGTTGATATTGTTTGTCCCGGGCACGGTGGGTGGCTTTGTGCTGGGGATATGGTTGGGCAAACGGGTCGCATGGCGCCAGCGCGGCTGGGTCGATTTGGTCGCCACGATCGGTGGGACCGCCTTCTACACTTCGTTTCCGCCGTGGCTGGCGTTTATCATGGCCGGGATTTTCGCCGCCCGGCTGCGTTGGGTCCCGGTCGACGGCCTGCGCAATCCGCTCGATTGGGTGGGTGTGTTCGCCGATTTCGACCGCATGCTGGTCGGAGTGCTGCTTACGCTGTTCGGCGCGATCCTCGGCGGGTTGTTGGTGTTGGGCATCACCCGCTCCATGCGCTGGTATCGGGTGCATGCCCGGGTGGGTGGCTTTGCGCTGGTGCTTGGCCTTGCCGTGGCACCCTGGTTGACCAGCGGCTATTGGGCGCTGGGTCTGGACATTCTGCACCATCTCATGCTGCCGCTGGCGACCTTGATCTTGCTGTCGTTCGGAGAAACCATGCTGATCATGCGCTCCACCATGTCGGAGGCGATGCACGAGGGTTTCGTATTTCAGGCCCGTGCTACGGGCGCGCCGGAGGCTCGAATCCGCGACCATCAAGTGGCGCCGGTGGCGGTGTTGCCGGTGCTGACCCGCTTTGTAGTGCACTTGCCGTTCGTGATCATCGGCAGCTTCTTCTTGGAGAGTCGGTTCTTTATTGATGGCATTGGCAGCGAATTGGTGGCGGCCGCCAATCGAGCAGATCTGCCGGTGGTGATGGGTGTGCTCTCACTGGTCGGAATCGGGCTGCTCCTGGCCCACGTGGTGTTCGATGTGCTCAGCGCATGGCGCGATCCGCGCAAGCGCAAGGTGCAGCAGGTGGAATCCTACTGATGGACAGAGAAGACCACGTTCCAGGATTGATCAATCCGCAGCAAGCCTATCAAAGCGGGCTGCGCGCCGCGTTGCGGCTACGGCTGCGGATGATTGGGCGCAACCTGCGCGCCTGGCGACAGGACGCCCGGCTGTTTCTAGGTAAGCCGTTGGGGGTGATTGGGCTGGCCAGCATCTTGTTGTTCGCCCTCATGGCGCTGGTGCAGCCGCTCTTGATGTCGACCGTCTGGCAGAGTTCGGTCTATGATCCGGAGATCGGATTTGATTTCGACGCCATGCCGCATCCCTCGGCGCCATCATCCAGGCACTTGCTGGGAACCGACGTGCAGGGCCGGGACGTGTTGAGCCGGCTGGTGTACGCCGCCCGTACCTCCTTTGGCGTAGGGCTCTCGGCGGCTGTGATTGGCACGCTGGTCGCCACCCTGGTCGGGGTGAGCGCGGCCTACTACGAGGGCGTGTTAGACACGGTGTTGATGACCGTTGCAGACGCGTTCATTCTGCTGCCGCCGGCAGTGGTGCTGTTGATCGCCGGGCTGGTTTTCGAGTTGAACTGGCTACAGCTGGGGTTGGTGTTCGGCGTTTTCGCCGGTTTTGGCTCTTTGGCCTTGTTGGTGAAAGCCGAGGCTCGATCGATCAAGTCCAAGCAGTTCGTAGAGGCCAGCAAGGTCGCCGGAAGAGGCGGCTGGCAGCTGATCCGGCTGCACATTCTGCCAAACCTGGTTTCGCTGATCTCGGTGAATGTGATGTTCATCGTCACCGGGTCCGTGTTGATCGAAGCCCTGATGTCGTTCCTGAAGCGCACTGACCTGCGACTCAGCTGGGGGATGATGATTCAGCTTGCGCTGGAAAACAACATGAGCTTGTTCGACCTGCGGGATGAGTGGCACACCATCGTCCCGCCGGCGATCGCCATCATGCTGTTTTGCGGCGGCTTCTACCTGGTCGGACGCACCATCGACGAGGTCACCAACCCGCGCCTGCGGGCCCGCTAGCCGCGGTCGACGGTCCCAACCGGCGGCGCTTCGTTGGGGCCACCCCTCACCCGGTTCGCGGGTTGAGACAAGCCCCTATCCGGCACCCGGGTTGGGACACGCCTCCACCCGGTTCCCGGGTCGAGACACGCCCCCACCCGGTTCCCGGGTCGGGACAAGCGGTCCCCAATCCCTGCTGGAGCTTGGGACATTCGTGTAATTGCCGCTCTTCCCCATTCTGCTAGAATTCGCCCATGGCCAGCCCACGGGTCATTATTGTTGAGACCGACCACCTGGTGAGCAATACCTTGCGCGCCAGTTTGCAGAATTCCGGTCAACCGTTCACCATTATCGACGCACCGTCCGGCGAGGAAGCGCTGTTGGAGCTGGCTCGAGGCGGGGTGGACCTGCTGGTCACCGACCTGGATCTGCCGGGGATCTCCGGAATCGAATTGCTCGAGCGCTGGCGTGAGAGCGATCCGGACACCCATTCGATCGTGGTCACCAGCGATACGACCCCGGAAGCCCAGAGCAAGGCGCACGAGTTGGGGGTGGTCGCGTTTTTGCGAAAGCCGATTCGCACCAGTCACTTCTTGGAAGCGGTCAGCCGGGCGCTGCAACTGAAGGGCGACAATGGCGCCGGGGCTACTGAAGAGGAAAAGCAATTCGTCGCCGAGTGGCTGATGTCGATGCAGCACGAACTTGGCGCCGAGGCGACGTTCCTGCTGGATAACGAGGGTGAGATCATCGTGGAGGCCGGTGAACTAGCGGAGGTCGATCTACGTGAAGCGCTGCCGCCGCTAATGAAGGCGTTTGGCGCCGGAGTTGAGATCAGCGACCTGTTGGAGACCGACGTCCCGGCCAATTTCATGTACTTTGATGGCGAGCGCTACGACTTCTACCTGGCCAGCGCCGGCGCCAATCACGCGCTGGTGATCGTATTCAAGGCGAAGTCGGGGGCCAAGCAGATCGGGGCGGTGCTGCAGTATTGTCGTAAGGCAGCCACCGATCTGGTAAGCGGGTTGTACAGCGTAGGGGAGGTCAAGGTGGGCGCAAGCAATTCGGGGTCCTCCGAGCCGGCTGAGAAAGCCCCGGCCAGCGGGGACGGCGCGGCCGAACCGGAGCCACAGGAAGCTGCTGATGAGCAGACTGTGCGAGAGGTCAGCGGGGATGACCTCAAGAGTGCTGCCGGCTCGCTCAGCAAGCAGGACGCCGAATCCTTCTGGGACAAGGCTACCGAGAAGCCGAGCGATACTGGGCCGATCGACGAAAGCACACTGAGCTGGGACGAGGCTCAGCAGCGCGGCTTGCTGGACGAAGAAGACGAATAGCGCAAAATCGTCCGGAAACCCTAGGTGATACAATGTGCCCCAATTCAATGGGGCGTGGTGTAATGGCAGCACACCGGACTTTGAATCCGTTGATCCAGGTTCGAGTCCTGGCGCCCCAGCTTGCATAACTAGAACCGGCGTGTCCGAAGACCTCCCCTTAGTTTCCCTCTACCTTCAGCACCGCAGCAGCGCATCAGAGCTCTAGTGTCCAGGAAATCAGCGCATGCGGTGTGAGGCGCTGATACTGGCCGCTGGCCAGGGAACCCGCATGCGCTCGTCTACCCCCAAGGTGATTCAATCTTTGGCAGGCCTGCCGATGCTGCAATGGTCGGTTGATGCCTGCCGGGAGGCGACCGGTCGCGAGCCGACACTGGTCGTGCCTCCCGGAAGCGAAGCCATCCGTTCGGCGATCGGCGCCAACGGCCGCTATGTGGAGCAAGCCGAGCCGCTGGGGACCGGCCACGCCGCGCTGCAGGCGGCCGAGTTGCTGGCGGGCAGCTCCGATTTGGTGCTGGTGACCAGCGCCGATATGCCGCTGCTGCAGGCCGAGACCCTGGCCGACTTGATCGAACTCCAGCAGCGTAACTCCGGCCCGCTCAGCTTGCTGACCGTCGAAAGCGTAGAGGCGCGTGGCTTCGGACGGGTGCAGCGCGATGCCAAGGGCAGGATTGTGGCGGTGGTGGAGGAGGACCAGGCGAACCCAGATCAGTTGGAGACCTACGAGCTGAACGTTGGCGCATACTGCTTTGCGGCCGATTGGCTGTGGCAGCAGTTGCCCGGCCTGCCGAAGTCGCCCCGTGGTGAGCACTTCCTCACCGATCTGGTCGAGCAGGCGGTAACCGCCGGGGGTGAAGTGCAGGCGCTCCGGGTTGGTGAACTCGATGAAGCGATCGGTGTCAACACGATGGAGCACCTGGCTGAGGCAGAAGCCGCCATGCGGCGCCGCATCAACCGTGGATGGATGGCACAGGGCGTTCGGATCATCGATCCCAGAACGACCTACCTCGATGCGACGGTTAGCATCGGCGCAGACACGGTATTACTGCCCAACTGCCACGTGCTGGGCAGCAGCTCGATCGGCGCCGGCTGCCAGATCGGGCCGAACGCGATCCTGCGTGATGCCCAGGTGGGCGATCGCTGTGTGATCACTGCCTCGGTCCTTGAAGGCGCAGTGCTCGAGCACGAGGTCGACGTCGGACCCTTCGCCCGGCTGCGCAAAGGTGCCCACCTGGGCCATCGAGTGCACGTCGGCAATTTCGGGGAGATCAAAAACAGCACCTTAGCCCAGGGGGTGAAGGTCGGTCATTTCTCATACCTGGGCGATGCCACGATCGGCGCCGAAGTAAACATCGGCGCCGGTACGATCACCTGCAATTACGACGGCGAGCGCAAGCACCCGACAGTGATTGGTGACGGCGCATTCATCGGCAGCGATACCATGCTGGTGGCTCCGGTCAAAATCGGCGACGGCGCGCGCACCGGGGCCGGCGCGGTGGTGACCAAGGACGTACCGGCCCACAAGCTGGCGGCTGGCGTCCCGGCCCGGGTGATCCGCGATTTGGAGGCCGATGATTGAGGGCCGCCGAGCATCAGAGTTGGATACGGAACCAAAGCACACATGATTAACTTGCAGCTCGCTGTACCGCTTTTCCTGCTGGCTTTGCTGCTGGAAGGTCTGGTAGCTTCGGCGCGCACCGCACTGGTCCACAGTCGTCCAGTTGAGCTGCTGAACATGGTGGAGCAGGGAGACGCCGGGGCCGAGCGCGCCGGCCAGATCGCCTCGGAATCCACCCGCTACCTGGTTTCGCTGCGCATCGCTTTGAACGTGGTCCGCTTGATCGTGGTTGGCTTGGCGATTGCCAGCTACTCCGCAATTCAGAGTGTGCAGTTGAGCGGGTTGGCGATCACCTTGGCGGTCAGCGGACTGCTGATGGGTTTCGTCGAGTTGTTGGCCGAGAACCTGGCGCTGCGGCAGCCAGAGCGTTGGGCGATCAGCCTGGGTGGTCCGGTTGCGCTGGTGGTGGCGGTGCTGGCGCCGGTCGGCCAGCGCATGCTGGAGCTAGCCGGGGGAATGGCTGGCTCGATCAATGGGCCACAGCACCCGATGGTGACTGAGCAAGAGATTATGACGCTGGTGGACGCCGGCGAGGAGGGCGGCTCGATTGAGGAAGATGAGAAGGCTATGATCTACTCGATCTTCCAGCTGGACTACACGCTGGCACGCGAGGTTATGGTTCCGCGCATCGATGTACTGGGCCTGGACGAATCCACCGGCATTGAAGAGGCCACCGACTTGTTGCTCAAGACCGGCTATTCGCGCGCTCCCATCTACCGCGAAACCATCGATGACGTGGTGGGGCTCGTGTACGTGAAAGATCTGCTGGAAGCCTGGCGTGCGGGCCGCCAGCAGGATCCGATTGGGGCTTTGATGCGCCCGGCTTACTTCGTCCCTGAAGCCAAGAAGGTGGACGATTTGCTCGAAGAGATGCAGGTCCAGCGCATTCATATGGCGATCGTGGTGGACGAGTACGGCGGCACCGCCGGGCTGGTCACCATCGAAGACATCGTCGAAGAGATCATCGGCGAAATTCGCGACGAGTACGACTTCGCCGAAGAGGCCCGCTACCAGCTGGCGGAAGACGGCCAGTTTGTGTTCAGCGGCGGCATCGACCTGGACGACGTCAATCAGATCGCCGGCGCCGATTTGCCGAAAGACGCCGGTGAGACGCTAGGCGGCTTCATCTACAGCGAACTCGGCCGGGTGCCGTCGCCGGGCGACCAGCTGGTGAGCGGCGGGTTGGAACTCACCGTCGACCAGGTGGTGCGGCGCCGCATACGGCGGGTGCGGGCGCGACCGCTGGAACCGGTGCCGGACGATGGCACGGATCAGGCCGAGGCGCACACCGATGGCGGCGCGACCGATGCTGGCTGACGAGGGGTTGCAGCGTCTGCATGCCGAGGCACTGGCCGTTAGAAAGCACGCCTACGCTCCTTATTCGGGGTACGCGGTTGGAGCGGCGTTGTTGACCAGCTCGGGCCAGAGCTACTCGGGAACAAATGTCGAAAACGCGGCCTATCCGGAGGGCATGTGTGCCGAGCGGTCGGCGCTGTTTGCAGCGGTCAGCAGCGGCGAGCGTGAATTCGAGGCCATCGTGATTGTGACTGAAAACGCCGGTGCGCCATGCGGCGCGTGCCGCCAGGCGTTGTCCGAGTTTGGCGTTGATTTGCAGGTGGTCACCACCGACCTGGAAGGCGCGGTCCACCTGAATTGCACGCTCGATGAGCTGCTTCCGCACGCGTTCGGACCAGGTGACCTGCAGGCCGGGTAGCAAGGCCTAGACCTTCCCTCGATCCTGCGGCCTGCCGACCACGGTTGCAACCCAAAGAAACCCGCTAAATGTGTCGTTCGAGCCGCGCTGGTATAATCCCGCGCGTGGCCGACCGAAACCGTCTTTATCGTAGCGAAGCGGTGATTTTGCGACGCCAGGACCTCGGCGAAGCCGATCGGCTGCTGACGCTTTTCACGCCAACCAAAGGCCGAGTGCGGGCGGTAGCCAAGGGAATTCGGCGCCCCGGGTCCAAGAAGGCTGGCCACCTGGAACCATTCACCCGCAGCCGGCTGCAGCTGGCGCGCGGCCGGGAACTCGACATCGTCACCCAGGCTGAAACCATCTCTGGATATCCTGGCCTGCGGTCCGAACTGATCCGGCTGGGGCAGGCAGCCTACGCCGCCGAACTGCTGGACCGATTCGGGGTGGAGGAAAGCGACAACCAGGCGATCTACCAGCTAATGACCGACACTCTCGAGCGACTGGACCAAGATCCTCTTCCTGAGAACGCCTTGCGCTACTTCCAGATTCGCCTGCTTGATCTGGTGGGATACCGACCGGAACTGCAGCGCTGCGTGGGATGCGGGGAGCCGCTGAAGCCGGTGGATCAATTCTTCTCGGCTATGGAGGGTGGGGTGCTGTGTCCCAACTGCGGCCCCGCCAACCATCAGGCCCGGCCGCTTTCGCTGCCGGCGCTCAAAGTCCTGCGTCACTATCAGCGTAGCCCGTATCCGGAAGCCAGCCGGCTGGAACTCAGCCCACCGGTGGCCCAAGAACTTGAGGCCACCATCGAGAGCTACTTGAGCTACTTGCTGGAGCGTGAGCTGAAGGCCGCCTCGTTCGTTCGACGGGTCAGGCGCTTGGGCGTCGGCCGTCTAGAGCCCCACCCATCAAGCTAATTCACCCCTTCCGGTTTCGGTGAGCGAACGGCCAGGACCTACCTTCCAAGAAGCGGTAGCTGCCCTCGATCGATTCTGGGCCGACTACGGCTGCGTGATCTGGCATCCCTACTACACCCAGGTTGGAGCTGGCACCATGAACCCGGCGACATTCTTGCGGGTGCTGGGTCCGGAACCGTGGCGGGTGGCCTACGTCGAGCCGTCGGTGCGTCCGGACGATGCGCGCTACGGGGAAAACCCCAACCGCATGGGCTTGTTCTATCAATACCAGGTGATCCTCAAACCTGATCCGGGCGACCCGCAGGAGTTGTATCTGCGGTCGCTGGAAAAACTGGGGATCGATCTTCGACAGCACGATATGCGCTTCGTGGAGGACAACTGGCAGCAGCCGGCATTGGGCGCTTGGGGCCTCGGCTGGGAGGTCTGGATGGATGGGCTGGAGATCACCCAATTCACCTACTTCCAGCAAGCTGGCGGGCAGCGGCTGGATCCGGTCTCGGTCGAGCTGACCTATGGCTTGGAGCGAATCCTGATGGCGATGCAGGGGGTAGAGCACTTCGCCGATGTGCGTTGGAACCCGACCCACACCTACGGCGATCTCAACCTGGCGGCTGAGCGGGAGCACAGCGCCTATTACTTCGAAGCGGCCGACATTAACCGCCTGCTGCGCATGTACCAGGATTACCTGGCCGAGGCCCAACGGGCGCTGGAAGCCGGCCTGTTGATGCCGGCCTACGACTACCTGCTCAAGTGCTCACACACTTTCAATGTGCTGGACACTCGCGGTGCAATCGGCGTCACCGAACGCGCCTCCTATTTCGGAGAGATGCGCAGGCTGGCGGGCCGGGTGGCAGAAGTCTATTTGCAGCAGCGCGAGCAGGCTGGCCACCCCTGGACGGCGATGACAGCCGGTGTGCAGCTTCCAACGGGGGCCAGGGCGGAATCAGGCGAAAATTCGGAATCGACGACAGCCGGTCTACAAGAAGTCACCGGGTCCCGCCAGACGGCCGTAGAGCAAGCGCCCGGACCACCTGCCGAAGCGGCCGATTTCATTCTCGAGATCGGGACCGAAGAGCTTCCGCCGGGCGATCTCTCGGCAGCCCTGGATCAGCTCGAGGCGGGGGCGCCTGCGATGCTGGAGGCTTTGCGGCTGGATCACGCTTCCGTTCGGGTGATGGGAACCCCTCGGCGCCTGGTGCTACACGTCGAGCGGCTGGCCGCGGCACAGGCCGACAGGGAAGTTCGTCAGAAGGGTCCGCCTTGGTCCAAGGCGTTCGACGGCGATGATGGGCCAACCGCCGCAGGGCGCGGCTTCGCCGCCAGCGTCGGGCTGACGCCTGAGCAGTTGGAGCGGGAAGAACTTGACGGCGGAGAATACGCAATAGCGGTCGTGCGGGAGGCTGGTAAGGCGGCGGCCGAAGTGTTGCCGGCTGAGCTGACCGAGCTGCTGGACGGCATCGGATTCGAGAAATCCATGCGCTGGAACGGCGGCGGAACCTCCTTCTCGCGCCCGATCCGCTGGATCCTGGCGCTGCACGGCGAACACCCGGTTGCTTTCGAATACGCCCAGTTGCCCGGTCGACCCGAGACCCACGGACTGCGGGGCCAGGGCAGCGGTTCGCTGACGGTGAAGAGCTCGGCCGGCTACTTCGAAGCTCTCGCCGGCCAGGGCATCGAGATCGATCCTGCCCAGCGCCGCTCAACCATCGCCGAGCAGGTCAAAGGGCTGGCCGCGGAGGTCGGCGGCCAAGTGCTTGAAGACGCCGAGCTGCTGGAAGAGGTCACCAACCTGGTGGAGGCGCCGGTCGGTTTGCGTGGTGCGTTTTCCGATGAGTATTTGGAGCTGCCGCGCCAAGTCCTGGTGATGGTTTTGAAGAAACACCAGCGTTGCTTTCCGGTCGAGGTCGATGGCGATTTGTCGCCGCACTTCATCGCCGTCAGCAATGCGGTCGGGGGTGAGCTGGCGACCCACGGGCACGAGCAAGTGGTTAGGGCGCGCTTCGCCGATGCGGCCTATTTTGTCGCTCGCGATCTGGAGCGCCCGCTGGAAGGGTACCTGCCCCGGTTGGAGACGCTGACCTTCCAAAGCGAGCTCGGATCGATGGCTGACAAAGCCCGTCGCATCCAACGGTTGGCGGAGCGGCTGGCGGAGCAATTCGAGTTGTCCACAGAGCAGCGGGCAGCCGTGGTGCGGGCCGCCCAGCTGTGCAAAGCCGATCTGGCCACCCAGATGGTGGTCGATATGACCGCGCTGCAAGGCTCGATGGGTCGCTATTACGCAGTGCAATCCGGAGAGAGCGAGGCCGTCGGCCAGGCGATTTACGAACACTATCTGCCGCGAGCCGCCGGCGATGAGCTGCCCGGCAGCCAACCCGGGTTGGTGCTGGCGATCGCCGACCGGTTGGACAGCCTGGCGGGGTTGTTCGCGGTGGGCGTCGAGCCGACCGGGACCCGCGATCCGTACGCTCTGCGGCGGTCGGCGATCGGCCTGGTCCAGCTCTTGGTGGAGAAACAGCGCCGGCTCGATCTGGGCGCGGCGTTGCGGATGGCGTTGGAGACCTACGCCGAGCAGCAGGCATCCGAGGCGGAAGGCCGAAGCCTGGCAGGGCTTGAGAATGAGGAGGCCCAGGTGGTGGACCGCTGCCTGGACTTCATCGTTCGGCGCCTGGAAGGGCTGTTGCTCGATCAGGGCTGGCCGCACGACGTGGTGCAGGCGGTGCTGGCGGAGCAGGGTCACGACCCAGCGCGTGCCGCCGAAGCAGTGGGGCAGCTGGCCGACTGGGTAGGGCGCGACGACTGGATGCAGCTGCTGAACGCCTATGCTCGCTCGGCGCGCATCACCCGCGATCTGCCCCAGCAGTATGACTTTGTTGAGGCGGCGCTCACCGAAGAAGCCAGCCGTAAACTCTATCAGGCGGTCTCGGTCGCCAATGGGAGCGGACGCCCGGCGGATTCGGTGGACGAGTTCATGGAGCGATTCCTGCCGCTGGTGCCTGTGATCGACGAGTTCTTCGACAACGTGCTGGTGATGGCCGAAGACAAGCAGCTGCGGGAGAACCGCCTGGCATTGCTGCAACAAGTGGTGCGGCTGGCCGATGGTGTGGCCGATCTCTCCAAATTGGAAGGCTTTTAGCGCGGCGCGCTTTGCCGCGAGCCAGCTTGGCGGCGCGACGGCCGGTTGCCTGCAATCGATCGGACGCGGCCGGCGTACGGATTCCACGCTGGAAACCGCTCAAGTCTGTACGGCAACAGAGAGTAACTTCGTTGAGGTCTGGGGGTTTGTACGATTCCCACGGATAGGATGAACTTCTCAGGCTCAAAACGAGTTATTTCATTGCAGCCCCTCTATGCGGAGTCTATAATCCCCGCCCTTGTCCCTCGGAACTGGGTGAATTGAGGAAGTAGCGTAGCGACCATGAGTGTGATCGAGCAGGTCAAAGACCGCACTGACATCGTGGAGGTCGTTGGCGAGTCGGTCCAGTTAAAGAAATCCGGCAAGAACTACACCGCCTTTTGCCCATTCCACCCCAATACCCGCACCCCGGCATTCGTGGTCTTTCCAGATACGGGCACCTGGCGTTGCTTTGGCGCCTGCAACGAAGGCGGCGACGTGTTCAGCTTCCTGATGAAGAAGGAAGGCTGGGACTTTTCCACGACGCTGCAGCACTTGGCCGAGCGCGCCGGCGTTGAGTTGCGCCCACGTACTCCCGAGCAGGAAGCGGCCGATGAAGCGCTGGAAGGTTTGCGTGAGCTGCTGGAGCGAGCGGTCACCTTCTATCGTAGCCGTCTGCTGGACAACTCGGAGGTGACGGAGTACCTGACCGGCCGCGGTTTGCAGCCGGACACGCTGGAAGCATTTGGCATCGGCTATGCCCCCAAAGCATGGGAGGCCTTGCAGAGTTTCCTGCTGGAGAAGGGATACCAGCCGGAGCAGTTGGAGCAGGTCGGATTGGTGATTGAACGCGACGGGGGAGGGTCCTACGACCGCTTCCGCAACCGGATCATGATTCCGATCCGCGATCAGCGTGGCCGGATGCTGGGCTTCGGGGCCCGGGTGTTCGATCCGGGTGACCAGCCGAAATTCATGAACTCTCCGCAGACGGTGCTGTTCGACAAGGGACGCACGCTGTACGGCCTGGATGCCGCCGGACGCGCCATCCGCGCCGCCGAGCAGGCAGTGGTGGTCGAAGGCTACATGGACGTGATCGCGCTGCACCAGGCAGGCTTCAACAATGCAGTATCGCCGATGGGCACCGCGCTCACCGCCGAGCAGTTCCGTTTGCTCAAGCGCTTCTCGCGCAATATCGTGCTGGCCATGGATGCCGATGTCGCCGGAGATCGCGCTACGCTGCGCGGCCTCACGGTGGCGCGCGATGCGCTGGACCGCGAAATGGATCCAGTTTTTGACGCTCGCGGACTGGTGAGGCACGAAGGGCGATTGGATGCCGACATCCGCGTGGTGGCGCTGCCGGACGGCAAAGACCCCGATGAAGTGGTGGCGGATGATCGGGGGGCCTGGCCTGCGCTGCTGGCACAGGCCAAACCGGTGGTCGAGTACGTGGTGGATGTACTCACCGACGGCCAGAACCTCGACGACGCAAAGCTCAAGGGCCAGATTGCTCGGCAGGTGTTGCCGTTGATCGAGGACGTCGCTGATTCGGTTGAGCGGGAGGCTTATCGTCAGGGATTGGCCCGCCGACTCAAAGTCGACGAGCGGGCACTGATAGGGTTGCGGGCGACCAGCGTCCGTGCTTCCGGCGGTGGGCCCTTAGAGCAGCCGCTGCGCAGCACCCGCTCGGCTAACGAAGCTTTCTGCTTGGGCCTGCTGTTGCGTGATCCGGAGCTCACCTACTGGGTCGACCGGCAACTGCACTCCTTGGAGCTGGACGAGCTCTCAGTGCAGGACTTCTTCAACACCGACTCCCAGATGATGTTCCAGGCCGTGCGCTCCGCATTGGCACAGGTTGACGAGGAGCCCACGCAGCGCTGGAAGCAACTGCTAGACGGCACCACGCTGGAACAAGCGGAAACCTTTGCCGATCAAGCTGGAGAGGTGGATTTGGATCTGCACAAGGAGGCGGTTTCGGCTGACTTCTTGCGATTGCGCATGCGCCGAGTGGTTGGAATGCTGGAACAGCTGAGTTTCCAGCAGCAAGCCGTTCAGGGGAGTAATGAGCAAGCCGAACTGATTCGAAATCTGGCGCAGCAGGCGCAGCAGCTGACCGCGCAAAAGCGGCGTTTGGACGTAGCCTTGGCCGGCCGCAGGGGGCTGGCAGAAAGCGTGTAACCGGTATGGCCAATACGAAGAATAGCGCGAACGGTGATCTAGAGAACGTCAAGATCGCCAGCGACGAGTCGGTGGACGTCGACCCAGACTTCGACGAAGACAAGGGCAAAGAAGAAGCCGAACAGGTATTGGCTGAACTGCCCGAAACCGGGCCGCTGACCGCGCCTCCGGAAACCAGCGACGATCCAGTCCGTCTATACCTCAAGGAAATCGGCCGGGTCGACCTGCTGAGTTCCGATCAGGAGATGTGGCTGGCGCTGCGGATGGCCACCATCGAGCATATGGAAGGCTTGATGAAGGGGCGCGGCAAGAAGTCCGATGCCGCACCGATTGTGGCCGGACACGCTGCCCTGTTCGACGATTTGAGGACCGGGTGGAAACGGCTCAACGAAGACGCGAAACGGATGGGTGAGTCCGAGCCGGATTTAGCGCTCATCCTCAAGGAGGCTGTTCAGCTCCGGCAAACCTGGCAGAGCGAGCAGCCGTCTTACCTGCGCGATTGGCTCGATAATGGCCTGTGGGGCACCGATCCGGCGTGGGAGGACGTTGCGAAAGCCGCGCTAGGGGTCATGCTGGCCCTGTACGCTATGCCGGCCGAGCTGGCAGACAAGCTGGCGGCCCGGCTGGAGAAGGTCAAGGGCTTGCCGACCAAGCGTACCTACCTGCGCTGGCTGCCGGAGGCCAAGCCACTCAAAGCCGAGTACCAGCAGCTATTGGACCTGGCCGACGAGGCGCAGAAGGCGTTGATCCGTGCCAACCTGCGCTTGGTGGTCAGCGTGGCCAAACGCTATATGGGCCGCGGGATCGCTTTTCTCGACCTGATCCAGGAAGGCAACATCGGACTGCTGCGAGCGGTCGAGAAGTTCGATCCGGGCAAGGGTTACAAATTCAGCACTTACGCCACCTGGTGGATTCGACAGGCCATCAGCCGAGCGATCGCCGATCAAGCGCGCACGATTCGCATTCCGGTCCACATGGTCGAGACCATCAACCGCCTGATGCGAGTGCAGCGTCGAATGGTGCAGCACCTTGGCCGGGAGCCAACCTCTGAAGAGATCGCGCTGGAGATGGAATTCCTTGAGCCGGAGGATACCAACGCCATTCTGAAGGCCCAGGCCGACGAAGAGCCGATCGACCCGGCACTGCAGGGAAAGTGGCGGCGAGCGGCCGGCAAGGTACGCAAGATCATGCGAATCGCCCAGGAGCCGATGTCGTTGGAAACCCCGGTGGGGTCGGAGGATTCCAGCCAGCTGGCCGATTTCATCGAAGACGAGACGCTGCCTGAGCCGGTCGACGCGGCAGCCAAGGAATTGCTGAAGGAACAGGTGCAGAACGCGCTGTCGGTGCTTACTGAGCGGGAACGTCAGGTCTTGGAGATGCGCTTCGGCCTGCAGGGCGGCAAGGACTACACGCTCGAAGAGGTTGGCAAGTATTTTCAAGTCACCCGCGAGCGGATTCGCCAAATCGAAGCCAAGGCGCTGCGCAAGCTGCGCCATCCAACCCGCAGCCGACACCTGCGCGACTATCTCTCCTGAACCACCTCCCCTAGCATGAATAAGCCAGCCGCCCCGGGGGGCGGCTGTGTTATAACCACACCACCCGGCGCTGCACCGGGATTCGAGCCGCCCCCTCGGAGGACTCAAGATGCCCGTGAAGGCCCTCGAGCCGGAGCTTCTGTGTCAGCGTTGCGACCCGGCTCAATTCACTTTCAAGACCACCAAGGAACTTGAAAAGCTCACCGATTTCATCGGCCAGCCGCGGGCGGTCGCGGCGCTGGACTTCGGAGTTGGCATCCAGCGGACGGGTTACAACATCTTCGCCTTCGGCCCCGAGGGGCTGGGCAAGGAGAACCTGGTCCGCAAGCGCTTCGAAGCCGCGGCCGAGCGGTCCGCCGTGCCTCAAGATTGGTGCTACGTTCACAACTTCGATCAAGCCCACAGACCACAGGCCATCGGGTTGCCGGCGGGCACCGGCAGTGACTTCAAGCTCGATATGGACGAGTTTGTGGATGACCTGCGCAACGTGTTGCCGGTGACCTTCGAGAGCGAGGAATACCGCACCCGGGTACAGGAACTGCAATCGGAGATCAGCGAGCAGCAGGAGACGGCGCTGGAGGAACTGCGCAAGGAAGCCGAGCAGCAAGACCTGGCGCTGATCCGGACGCCGGCCGGATTGGCTATTGCGCCGGTGCGGGATGGTGAGGTGATCTCACCGGAGGAGTTTCAGCAGCTCAGCGAAGAAACCCGCCAACAGCTCGAGCAAGAAATAAACCAGCTGCAGGAGCGCCTGCAGAAACTGATGCTGGAAGCGCCGCGCCTGCAGCGCGAGCTACGGCAGCAGATGGCTGGACTGAACCGCGAGATGGCGGAAGTGGCAGTCGGCGGATTGATCACCGAGCTCAAAGAGAAGTACGCAGACTTCCCGCAAATCGTGGAGCATCTGAGCGCGGTGCAGGCTGACGTAGTCAAAAACGTACGCGACATCGTCGACGATGGCCAATCGGACGATAGTGACGACTCCTCGATGGCGACCGGGCCGATGGGGGCGTTAATGGCCGCGGGGCGCCGCAGCACGCTGCGGCGTTACCGAGTTAACTTGATCGTCGACCACGGTGATTCCGAGCAAGCTCCGGTGGTACACGAAGTAAATCCGACATACCAAAACCTGCTGGGCCGCGTGGAGCACGCGGCTCAATTGGGAGCGCTGATCACCGACTTCAACCTGATCAAATCCGGCGCATTGCACCGGGCCAACGGCGGCTACTTGATCTTGGACGCGGTCAAGCTATTGCAGTCCCCCTACGCCTGGGAGGGTTTGAAGCAGGCGCTGCGTTCGCAGGAGATCCGTATCGAGACCCCTGGCCAGCTCCAGAGCTTTATCAGCACCGTCTCATTGGAGCCTGAACCGGTCCCCATCCAGCTGAAAGTGGCGCTGCTGGGTGACCGGATGCTGTACTACCTGTTGATGGAATACGATCCAGAATTCCGCGAGCTGTTCCAGGTCGCCAGCGACTTCGAGGTCAGCATGGACCGCGCTGGAGAGAATCAGTTGCTGTATGCACGTCTGCTGGGCAGCCTGGCTGAGGAGCACGAGCTGCGTCCGCTCGACCCCGGCGCGGTGTCACGGG
>CAZJUE010000034.1:0-16029 GCA_964549025.1 uncultured Anaerolineaceae bacterium
CATTGCAGCCGTTGGAGGGGGTCGCGCCGTTCGGGTATGAGATGTCGCCGTCCGGCCCGTCGGCTTCGATATCCAGCACTCCATCAACATACAGCCACAGCCAACCATCCGCAGCTCGCCTCTGCACGGCGACGTGGTGCCATGCCCCATCGGCTACGATGCGCGAACCGCACAGGCTGAGCTGGCCGTCCGGGTTGCCGCCGACGCCGAAGACGATCCGACCGGCTGCCACCGAGACGCCGTAGTCCCTGCCCTGCTCGAAACGATCGCGATCGAGCAGGATGTTCCCCCTGCGCCAGTCGTCGCCTGCTGAGCACAACACGCCCGGCGCATTGTTGAAGCCCGGCATGGCCTTCATCCACCACTCTATGGTGAAGTCAGTTGCCCCGACGTCGACCGGCGGACCGATCGAGAGGTCATACAGCTTGATTTTCACCCGGTCGGTGTCGCCAGATCCGTCACCGAAAAAGCGGATCGAGCTCTGGCCGTTGGAGAAGTATTCCTGATAATCGTTTTCAATTGCAACGTACGGCACCAGTACCTCATCGTCGCGTTCATAGGAGCCACCAGTGTACGGCGTTGATCCAACGTGCACCGTCCAACCGGAGAGGTCAACCCACTCCAGGCTGGCGTAGGCTCCGTTGTACTTCAGGCTGAAATGCACGTGCGGACCGGTGGCAAAGCCGCCGGCGCAGGTTTCGCACGCAATCGTCCCCACCTTCCCGTCGCGTCCAATGGGCGCGCCGCTGTATAGGTTGCGCAGGTGGTAGTAGGAAGTGACCCAACCTCCAGAGTGGTCGATTTCAAGCCAGCATCGATAGCCATCAGGGCGGGTCACGCTGCCTGGCGCCGCTGCAACCGCATAGGCGTTCGGAGGATTGCTGCAGGTGGCGCCGCCGGTGAAGAAATCCACCGAGCTGTAGGGAGGCGGGTAGCTCCCGCCATACCAGCTGTGTGGCCCGCTGGCCACCCAGGTGGCCCCCATCGGAAATGGCAGCTGCAACAGCGATGCGGGAGGGGCGCTCTGCGGATTGATTGGATTAGTGGCCGCTTGCAAGTCGCTGCCAGGAAAGAGCCCAACGTACAGCGTCTGGAAACCGCCGGCGCCCTGGATGCTGAACTCCCCTGCAGTCAGATCCGCTGCGATCAACCACGACAGGGCCACGCTGGCGGAACTTTCTTTGGCTGACAGCAAGCTGGCCGTTCCGTCCCCAAATTGGATGACAGGACCGATAGTAGGAGCCGGGCCGACCGCCGGACGCCGGCTGCCCCAGACGTGCAGGTGCTCGTAGAAAACGGAGGCCAGCTGCATGGCTGTGGTTTCAATCGTCTCTCGGATTTGTGCAGCGGATAGTGACCGGTCGATCTGACGCAGCCAGCCGTGCTGCAATTCAAGAAGCGTGATCAGAATCTTGGGATTTACGCTGGAATAGCTGGCCCATAGTTCGATGTCGGCCGCGTAGGCGGCCAGCGGAGAGCCGCGGGCGGAAAGGTATCCTCCGATATCGAAGCGGCCGACGTTCGGTCCCCAGACGAACTGGTCGTCTGCAACTGCCGGCACACCGCTCTGCAGGGCGTACAGTGGGCGGCTCCACAGATTGCCGATCGAGCCGATCAAAGCTCCGGCCCCGAGGCCAGCTACGGAGCCAGAGCGAGCCATGCCCGCGGTAGCAGCGCCAGGGCTAGCGCTCGGCACGCGCAGAGTCTCGCCGCCGAAGCTGCCCGAAGCAGCCCAGGGCAGGTGGCGCAGCCAGGACGTCTCGGCGATCGACTGAGAACGGGCCAGCATGGGGGCCGTGCTCTCGGAGCGAGTTCCGCCTGACCCGCGCACCGCGAGCTCGACCGGCGCGGACCGTAGCTCGAGGGATGCGCTGCCAAGCGCGATCCACAACCCGAGCAGGGCCAGGCGCCACAGGCGTGCTGCTACTTCGTAAAACCCAATCAATGTTTGAGCCCGATTCAAAAGAACGATGCAGGAATCGGGCCGGTGGAGATTCAACTCCGTTCTGGGACCAGCGCAAGAGCGTTGTGGTATGATGCGGGCCACAATTCAAGAAAACCCCAGGCCCGCTTATCCGGAGAGGCAGAGGGACCGGCCCGGTGAAGCCTCGGCAACCTACTGCACAGTGTGGTGCCAATTCCGGCAGGCATATCGTCTGAAAGATGAGAGGGTGGCTTGACCCCTTCTCGCGCGGAAGGGGTTTTGACTTAAGAACGGAGTACCAGTTATGTCTACAAGCTTCATGCGCTCGCCCCAGCTGATGTTCACCTCCGAGTCGGTCACCGAAGGACACCCCGACAAGCTATGCGACCAGATTTCGGATGCGGTGCTGGATGCCTGCCTGGAGCAGGATCCGCTCTCCCGAGTGGCGTGTGAAGTGTGCACCAAGACCGGTTTCGTGATTTTGATGGGTGAAATCACCACCCAAGCGAAGGTCGACTTCGAGGCGCTGGCGCGCCAGGTGATCCTGGAGGTTGGGTACGACGACGAAAGCAAGGGGCTGGACGGCGCAAATTGCGAGGTCCGCGTGGCGCTGGAAGCTCAGAGCTCCGACATCGCCCGCGGCGTCAACCATGCGCTGGAGACCCGCTCCAGTGAGGTCACCGATGATGAGGTCGAAAGCATCGGCGCCGGCGATCAAGGCATGATGTTTGGCTACGCCTGCCGTGAAACCGATTCGCTGATGCCACTGCCCATCGAGCTGGCCCACTGGCTGACCCGCCAGATGGCCCGGGCGCGCCGCAACGGCGATCTGCCGTGGATGCGGCCCGACGGGAAATCCCAGGTCACGATCGAGTACGAATATGGCAAACCCAAACGGGTGGACACGGTGCTGATCAGCGCCCAACATGATCCGGATATCGATCCGGAGGATCTGGAAGAGGGCATCCGAAACGCGGTGATCCAGCCGGTGTTGCCACCGGACCTGGTCGATGACGACCTAAAGATCTTCATCAACCCCACCGGCCGCTTCGTAACCGGCGGGCCGGCCGGTGATTCCGGGCTTACCGGACGAAAGGTCATCGTCGATACCTATGGCGGCATGGGACGCCATGGAGGCGGCTGCTTCAGCGGCAAGGACGCTACCAAGGTCGACCGCTCCGGCGCCTACGCCGCCCGCTGGGTGGCTAAACATATCGTGGCCGCCGGCCTGGCCGACCGCTGTGAGATCCAGGTGGCCTACGCCATCGGGGTTGCACATCCACTCTCGGTCAACGTCGAGACCTTCGGAACCGGAAAGCTGGCGGATGAGGACATCGTGCAGATCATCGAGCAGCACTTCGACCTGCGCCCGGGTGCGATCATCCGCGACCTGGGGCTGCGCGAGCCGATATTCCGTCCGACCGCAACTTACGGGCATTTCGGCCGAGACGACCTAGACCTGCCCTGGGAGCGACTCAGCCGGCTGGACGCCATCCAGGAGGCAGCCGAGGCCCACGCCGAACACGCGTGATCCGTGCTCGTGTATAATCCCGCCATGCCGTTCAAGTCGAACCCTAGCCCGCAGCCGACAATCGAAATAACCTGGCGGTCTGGATAGACGAACCGCGCCCAGCCACGCAGTGCACGGCTTCCCAGACCAGCGGGAAGCCGTATTTTGTTCCGGACGGGGTCCACTCCCGTTTTGCGGGCCGGAGGATGGAGAGAGGACGTGACTGAAGGACAAAGCGCAGAGGCACTTGAACAGCCCCAGGACACGTGGCCCTGGCCGTTCAGCCGAGCCGACCTGGCGGCTGGATTGCGTCGGTATTTCGGGGATCCGACCATCTGGATCGAACGGGCGGATCCCAAGACCATCGCGCATCTGCGGCCATCCATCGGGCGGCTGCGCGGAGCAAAGATCGACTACCAAGGCGAGGACCAATCGGGAACCTGCCGGCTGATCGTGAAGGAGCCGCGCGGCACCACCCGGACCGGTTTGGCCGGTGCCGGGCGACGCGAGGTCGGCGTCTATCGCTATCTGGCGTCCGAATTCCCACTTCAATCGCCGCGCCTGATCGCCGCCTCCGAAGCGGGCGACTGGATGGTGTTGGAGGAAGTGAACCCGCACCGCAAGGCGGACGAGTGGACCGAGCAGGACTATCTCAACTCGATCGTCGGGCTGTCCAATCTGCATGACCGCTTTTGGGGCCTGGCCGAGGATCTTTCGGCTTTCCCGTGGCTGAGCCGGCCGCTCGATTCGGACTTTGAGGTCCATGTAGCCGCAGCCGCCAACGCGCTGGAGCAGATCGTCGATCGCGGCCGACTGGAATCCTGGCCGGATCGGGTGCACACGATGGCCCACCTGATCCTGCACGCCGAGAACGTGATCGAGCCACTGAAGATGCAGCCGGCCACGCTGCTTCACGGCGACTACTGGCCGGGAAACATCTCGGTCGTGGAGGACGGCTCTCAGGTGGTCTTCGACTGGCAGATGGCTGCAGTCGGCCCAGCGATTCTCGACCTGGTGGCTTTCGTGCTCAAGAGCGATTGGTGGTTTTCCGAGCTTCCGGTGTCGCCGGAGTGGATCGTGGAGCAGTACCGCACGCTGCTGGCGCAGACTTCCGGTTTCGTCTGGGAAGATGACCGATGGGACGAACTCTGGGATCACGCCATCATGTGGCGTTTCGTCCAGGAGTGGATGGACCTGCTGGCCGCCTCGCCGATCACTCTGCTGGAGACCCGCTCTGAGCAGCTCGAGCACGTGTGGTTCGAGCCGCTATCCAGGGCAGTCTCCCGCCGACTGCTTTGACTCAATTTGAACGAAGTGTGAGGTCGTGAATGTCTGAAATCAAGCTCCCCAGCCGCAGCGCAAGCTTCTCGGATTGGTACAACCAGCTGGTTTTGAAGGCCCAGCTCGCAGACTATGGGCCGGTGCGCGGCACGATGGTGGTGCGGCCGTACGGCTGGGCGCTGTGGGAGAACATCACCGCCGCGCTCGACCGCCGGTTCAAGGCCACCGGACATGTGAACGCGGCCTTTCCGCTGTTGATCCCGATGAGCTTCATGCAGAGGGAGCAAGACCATGTAGAGGGCTTCTCGCCCCAGCTGGCAGTGGTCACGGTCGGCGGCGGCAAGGAGCTGGAGGAGCCGCTGGTTGTGCGTCCTACCTCGGAAACCGTGATCGGGCACATGTACGCCAAATGGATCGAGTCCTATCGGGATCTGCCGGTGCTGATCAACGTCTGGAATTCGGTGGTCCGCTGGGAACTGCGCACCAAGTTGTTCTTGCGCACCACCGAGTTCTACTGGCAGGAGGGACACACCGCCCACGCGAAGGCCGAGGAGGCCCGCGAGGAAACCGACCGCATGCTGGGCGTGTACGCCGACTTCAGCGAGAACGAGGCGGCGGTCCCGGTGATCAAAGGTCGCAAGAGCGAAAGCGAGCGATTCGCCGGGGCGGTCAATTCCTACAGCATCGAAGCCATGATGGGCGACACCCGGGCGCTGCAGGCCGGCACTTCGCACTATCTGGGCGAGAACTTCGCCCGGGCCTTCGAGATCCAGTACCTGGACCACGAGAACACCCTGCAGTACGTCAATACCACTTCCTGGGGTCTCTCTACCCGAATGGTCGGCGCCATCATCATGGTGCACGGGGACGACCAGGGCCTTGTGATGCCGCCGCGGCTGGCGCCCTATCAGGCGGTGATCGTCCCGATCTACAAGAACGACGATGAGAAATCGGCGGTGATGGAAACCGTGGAACAGGTGCGCAAGAGCCTGGCGGACCTACGATTGCATATCGACCAGCGGGAGGAAGTCACGCCGGGCTTCAAGTTCAACGACTGGGAGATGCGTGGCGTGCCGCTGCGGATCGAGATCGGTCCGAAGGACGTGGATGCCGGGCGAGTGACCGCCGCTCGTCGCGATACCGGAAAGCGCAGCACGATCGAGCTCGAGCAGCTCGATGGGGGTGTGAAGCAGCTGCTGGACGAGATCCATGAGAGCTTGTACAAGCGGGCAACCGCGTTCATGCAGGAGAACACACATGAGCCCAAGGATTACGATGAATTCCAGCAGGCGGTCGAATCCGGTTGGGCGGACATCTGGTGGTGCGGAGACGCCGATTGTGAGGCCGAAATCAAGCAGGACACCAAGGCCACCAATCGAGTGATCCCGTTGGAGCAGCCTGGCGGCGAGGGCGTCTGCATCCACTGCGGCAATCCGGCCAAGGAGCGGGCGGTCTTCGCCCGGGCCTATTGATGGACGATTTCGTCCGTGAGCCGCGACACTGGCCAGCCCGCCTGAGCGCTGCGGGGGGATGCGGCTTGGCCTTCAAGGCAACGTCGGCTGCAGAGGGCTGATGGCGATCGATCCACAGCGCCTGCAATCCGAACTGGATCACATCGCGCAACTCGCTGGCGATCCGGAGCAACTCCAGCGGGCAACACTGGATTTACTGGAGGCCTACCAGGTACGCCGACGCAAAGACGGGCGGCCGCGCAACCTGGTTCCGGCGCCGGTACTGCGTTCGCTGGCGCGCCGGCTGCGAAAGCAGCTGCGCGCTGACCCCGCCGCGGTAGCTGACACCGCCTCCGCGCTGTGGGCAAGCGGCCGCGGGGAGGCCCGCTCACTTGCGGCCCAGCTGCTGCCGGAAATGGACGGTGACCAGGCCGCAGACCTGGTAGAGCGCTGGACCCACGGTTCGGTCCCGCTGGAGCTGGTCAAGGAGCTGGCGGACATCAGCCTGCGACGACTGCGCCGGCAGAGCCCGGGACGTTTCCTTGAGCGCAGCGGCGAGTGGCTGCACCAGAAGCATCGGTTGCTGGGGTTGTACTCGCTGCGTGCGGCGGTGCTGGACCAACGGTTCGAAAACCTTCCCAGGGTGTTTGGATTGATCGAGGGAATGGGGGGGAGCCTGCGGGGCCGTCCGCGGACCGCGCTGCTGGAGCTGATGCGTGCCTTGGCCCGGCAGGCGCCGGCTGAGACGGTGCACTTCCTGCGCGACGAACTGCGGCGCAATGGAGAGTCGTCCAAGCGGCTGGTGACTGACTTGCTTCCCAGCCTGTCGGCGGAGCAGCGGGAAGCGCTGCGGGCACCGAATGGTATAATCCGCGCCAAGCGTACCGCCCCTTAGGGCGGTGAGCGTGAAATGATGACTTTGAGCAAAGACCAAAAGACCGAACTGATCGGCGAGTATCATCGCCATGATAGCGATACCGGCTCGCCGGAAGTGCAGATCGCGATCCTGACCAAGCGGATCGAGCAGCTGACCGAGCACCTGCGAGAGCACAAGCACGACGAATCATCACGGCGCGGACTGCTCAAGATGGTGGGACGTCGGCGGCGCCACCTTGCTTATCTGCAATCCAAGAACGCCGACGCCTACGTCGCGCTGACCGATCGCCTTGGCATACGGCGCAGAACCTGATTGTGAGGCTGAGCAGCCCAACACGCTGCTCAGCTTTTATGTTGGCGGGTGTCACCTACCGTCGTGCGGAGGCAGCACCCTGATCTAATAGCCCTGCTCTGGGTCGGGAATTGGAGCCCGTCCTTCAGTCTCTGAAGCACGCTCTCCAGTGCCTGACCCTCTGCGGGCTCGACCCGGAGGGATTTCAATGTTAGGCCAAAAAAACTACGAAGTGGTCGTTGATGGTGTGACCATCACGATCACCACCGGCGGCTTCGCCGAACAAGCTGGCGGGGCGGTCACCGTGCAACAGGGTGACACGCTGCTGCTGGCAGTGGCGACCATGAGCCGCACCCCGCGTGAGGGCATCAACTTCTTCCCGCTGACCGTCGACTACGAGGAACGCATGTACGCCGGGGGCAAGATCCCCGGCTCGTTCTTCCGGCGCGAAGGGCGACCGCCCGAATCGGCGATCCTGATCGCCCGCCTGACCGATCGTCCGCTGCGGCCGTTATTCCCCAAAGACATGCGCAACGACGTACAGGTGATCCTGTACTCTTTGTCGTCCGACGGTGAAACCCCGATCGATGTGCTGGCAATTCTGGGGGCCTCGGCCGCGCTGACCATTTCAGACATCCCGTTTGACGGACCAGTCGCCTCCTTGCGCGTCGGTCAGGCGGAGGACGGCAGCTTCACCTTCAATCCGCCCTATCAAACAGAGCGCCAAGACGGCCTGGATCTGCGCATGGCCGGGCGGCGAGACGCGATCATGATGGTGGAGTGCAACGCCGATCAAATGGACGAAGCGACCCTGGTGAAGGCGCTGGAATATGGTCACCAGCGAATGCTTCCGCTGATCGAAGTACAGGATCGCATGCGGGAGGAGCTGGGCAAACCCAAGCGGGAGTACCCGAGCATCGCGCCACCCGAAGAGGTCACTCAGGCAGTGCTTGATTGGGCGGGGGGTCGAATCAGCGAAATCGCCCTGGCCACGCACGGCAAGGCTGGGTTCTACGACGCAATGCGCGAGTTGGAAAGCGAAGCTGGAGAGGCGCTGGAGGAACTCGACCAGGGCCAGGTGAGGGACGTACTGTGGAAACACGTCAAAGCCGAGGTACGCAAACGAGTTATTGAGCGTCAAGAACGGCTGGACGGGCGCGGTCCCAAGGACTTGCGCCAGCTTGAGGTGCAGGTCGACCTCAGCCCCCGGGCCCACGGATCAGGGATGTTCCAGCGCGGCGAAACTCAGGTGTTGACGCTGGCCACGCTGGGGACGCCGCGGGAGCGACAGGAGCTGGACATCCTGGCCCCGTACGAAGAGAAGCGCTACATGCACCACTACAACTTCCCGCCATTCTCGACCGGTGAGACTCGCTTCCTGCGCGGAGCCTCACGACGGGAGATCGGACACGGGGCGCTGGCTGAGCGAGCCCTGCTCCCGGTGCTGCCGGATCAAGACACGTTCCCGTACACGATGCGGCTGGTGTCGGAGGTGCTGTCCTCCAACGGCTCGACCTCGATGGCTTCGGTTTGTGGATCCACCCTGGCGCTGTTGGATACCGGTGTGCCAATCGCCGCCCCGGTGGGCGGCATCGCCATGGGGTTGGTCAAGGAGGGCGAGCAATACGCTATCCTGACCGACATCCAGGGCATCGAGGATCAATTGGGCGATATGGACTTCAAGGTGGCCGGCACCCGAACGGGCGTAACCGCGCTGCAGATGGACATCAAGATCAAGGGCATCACTTCAGAGTTGATGTCGCAGGCCTTGGAGCAAGCCAAGGTGGCCCGGTTGACGATCTTGGACAAGATCCAGGGGCTGATGCCCGAACCGCGCGCCGAACTTAAGCCGCACGCGCCGCGCATGACGCTGATCAAGATCGATCCGGAAAAGATCGGCGCGGTGATCGGCCCGGGTGGCAAGATCATCCGCGGCATTCAGGACGAAACCGGCGCCCGTATCGACATTGAAGACGACGGCTCGATCTTCATCGCTTCCACGGATGGAGTCGGCGCCGACTCCGCCCGCGAGCAGATCGAACGACTGGTGGAGGAAGCGGTGATCGGCCGGATCTACACCGGCAAGGTCGTACGAACCACCGATTTCGGCGCCTTCGTCGAAATCCTGCCCAATACCGACGGGTTGGTGCACATCTCCCAGTTGTCGCCAGAACACGTGCGACAGGTTGAAGATGTGGCCAAGGTCGGCGACGAAATCACCGTGATGGTGACCGACATCGATCGCGAGGGCAAAGTGCGCCTGTCACGCACCGCGGTGCTGGAAGGCTGGACGCCCGAGGAAGCAATCGAGCGCGATCGCAAGCCGCGACGTGGCGGCGGGCGCCCGCGCGGTCGCGGTTCGAACCGACGCGGCGGCAACCGGTCTCGCCGCTGACTTGCGGGCACGACAACTGCAAAGCCCTCACCTGCGGTGAGGGCTTTTTATTTGCACTCGATGGGCTGTGAGGCTTCGGTCCGATCGTATAGAATTCCCTGATGGCATCTTCCAGGCCACGTCCGCGCTGGTCCTCCACCACCAAAGCGATGGTCTCGGCCGCCCTGTTGATCGTGACGGCCTACCTGCTGGTGCGTTTCTGGGTGGTGGTCACTCCGCTGCTGCTATCCGGTATCCTGGCTTACGTGCTGGCGCCGCTGGTGAGCCGGATTGAGCGGCGCTTCGGCCCGCCGCGCTGGCTGGCCACCCTGCTGGTCTATTTGTTGCTGGTGGCGTTGCTGGTGACCGGGCCAGCCCTGATCACGCCGGTGGTAGTCGAACGCCTCAGCCAGCTGGGGGCGGCGCTGGAAGCGATTCTGGCCCGGCTTGAGACCACCATGGGTGGGGTGATCACCATCGGCGAGGTCACCATCGACGGCGCGCAAGTGGTCGAGCAGGTGGCTGCCGCCTTGCGCGGATTGGTCGAACCGGTTTTTGGGCGCACGCTAACGCTGGCCCTGGACCTGCTGAGTTCGGTCGTCATGGGAGTGTTTGTGCTGGTGATCTCCTTCTATCTGGTCAAAGACAGCCTGACGCTGAGGCGCTGGGTGCGTCAGCTGCCTCCTCAAGGATATCGGGAGGATTTCCGCCGCCTGGCGCTGGAAATTAATCAGATCTGGGCCGGCTTTTTTCGCGGCCAATTGAGCCTGGCGCTGGTGGTGGCGATCGGGTTCACCATCGTCGGCGCGCTGATCGGGCTGCCGTTTGCGTTGGCGATGGGCGTGCTGGCCGGAGTGATGGAGTTCCTTCCGAGCGTCGGCCACACCATCTGGGTGGTGATCGCTTCGATCTTGGCCTACTTCTTGGGCTCCACCTGGATTCCGATTCCCAACTGGGCGATGCTGCTGCTGGTGGTCGGACTGCACACCGTGTTCGTACAGGTCGATCTGAACTATCTGATCCCGCGCATCATCGGACGCCGTGTGCACCTGCACCCGCTGGTCATCATCATGGGAATCATCGCCGGCGCCTCGGTGGCTGGGGTTTTGGGCGTGGTTTTGGCCGCGCCGACGATCGCCACCGCCCGAGTGCTGGGGCGCTACCTCTTCGCCAACCTGTTCGATCAAGATCCGTTTCCTACCGCACCGAAGGCGGCTGCATGAGCGACCGCTCGGCGCGGCCGCCCAGCTCACCGGAATGGCAGCCCGGCACCCGGCTCGTGGTGGGGGTGCTGCTGCTGCTGGCCGTGCTGTACCTGCTCTATCTTGTCCGGCAGCTATTCGTTCCGGTGGTACTCGGGATGCTGCTGGCCTATATGCTGTATCCGCTGGCCCGTCGGCTGGAGCGCTGGAGCGGGATGCGGCGCTGGATGTCGACCGCGTTGTTGTTCTTGCTGGTGGTGACGTTGATGCTGGGTGCCACCACCGGGATTGGTATCGCGGCCGCCCAGCGTTTGGCCGGATTCGGCGCATTCCTCGAATCGGTATCCGAGGGTTTGCCCGATTTCGTGGCCGACCTGATGGACCTGAGCTTCACGATTGGCCCGTGGTCGGTCGATCTGGCAAACATCAATGTCGACCCCTTCGTGGACACCATTAGTTCGGCCTTGACGCCGCTGCTCACCCAAACCGGGACTGTGCTAACCGGCGTGGCGGGAGCGACGGCCACCGCGGTTGGCACCACCTTGTTGGTGCTGGTGGTGGCTTTCTACCTGCTGCTGTACTTCGAACGTCTGTCGAGCTCGGTGCTGAACTTGGTGCCTGAGGCGCACCAGGCCGAGGTGCGGTCGCTGATACGCGATCTGGGCACGATCTGGCAGGCGTTCCTGCGTGGACAATTGATTTTGGGCCTGGCGGTTGGCGGCTCGACCGGCGTGATCATGGCAATCTTGGGCGTGCGCTTCGCCCTGGGGCTCGGATTGCTGGCGGGCGTGCTGGAGTTTGTCCCCGTGTTCGGACCATGGATCACCGGGATCATCTCAGTGCTGGTAGCGCTGTTTCAGGGAACTAATTTCTGGGGCCTCACCCCGATCGGCTTTGGATTGCTGGTGCTGGCAGCCTCTCTGCTTATCCAGCAGGTCGAAAACAACATCCTGTATCCGCGCATTATCGGCCACAGTCTGGACCTCAACCCGCTGGTGGTGCTGCTGGCGCTGCTGGCGGCCGGCAGCATTGCCGGTGTGGTGGGTCTGCTGTTGGCGGCACCGACGGTGGCGACGCTTCGGCTGGTGTTCGGCTACCTGTATTGGAAAAGCGTGGGAGTCGAGCCCCCCGAACGCCGGGTGATTGTGGAGCGGCGTCCGTCGGTGATTCGGATGCTGGTGGATCGCTGGCGCGAGCGCCGGCGTCCGGAATCCGCTGAATGACCTCCATCCGGGAAGCGCTGCGGGCGTTGCTTGATCGGCGCCAGGTGCCGGACCAGCCCGACCCCGAATACTCCTATGTGATCTACTGGACCAAGCAAGCGCGTGCATGGGAGCGACCGCACCGCCAAGCGGTGCTGCAGGCGGTCGAGCGGCTGATCGGGCAAGCTGACTTCGAAGCCAACCTCTTCCAACGTCGCTATCAGGTCGACGAAATCGACGCCGATTCGCACTCCGGGGCCAGCGTGCTTGCGCTGCGTAAGGTACTCAGCGCGCTGGAACAGCAAGCCGATTAGGTTCCGGCGCCGGCGCCCGGTAATCGACTCCGTGGGCTGTGCTATTATGTGCGGCGGGGGGTAGGTGGATGCCCCGACGACAAGAACTGGTCAGCTGGGAAGAAGTCGGCCGGCTGATAGACCATTTGATCCCTCAATTCGAAACCGAATTCGACGCCATGGTGATCATCACCCGTGGTGGCATCGTGCCGGGCGGCATGCTGTGTGAGGCGCTGGACGTGAAGGACGTGATGACCGCTGCGGTTGATTTCCCGTTTGAGGTCGAGCGCGAGGCCGCCAAACTGTACGCATGGCCCGCCTTCATTCAATTCCCCGATGACGATCAATTGCGCGGCCGTCAGGTGCTGGTGGTCGACGACGTCTGGGGCTCCGGCCGCACCATCACTGCGGTCAAGAACCGGGTGTCGGCTGCCGGTGGCTTCCCGCACTCTTGTGTGCTGCACTTTAATCCCTATCGCAGCCTGTTCACCGAGGCTGAACCAGACTATTATGCGGCGGTGACCGACGCCTACGTGATCTACCCTTGGGAGATCGATCGTGGACCAGACCGGGCCTTGCTGGAGGAGCCGGAATAGGCGCCTGACCGGGTGCATTTATTGACAAGCATTTTGCGCACCTGTATAATGATCGGGCGCTTCAAAAACTGGACCGACGCTAGGGAATTTATCGAAATATCTAGTAGGTCGACAGAGCAACGCTTGCAGGAAGTTGACGGCCTGGTCGGTGCATGAGCGCTGATCAGGCTTATTTGATTCATGAATGAATTCGAACAGCTGCTGACGGAAGCCACCGCAGTCCCCGACGCCAGGCGCGGCGATCTCCTAACCGGCAGAGTGATCTCTACCGACGACTACGGAATGATCGTAGATCTAGGACTGAAGCGCGATGGAGTGGTGCCGAGGGCCGATCTGGACTTGCTGCCGGATGAAGAAGCTGATATCGGGATCGGAGACGAGATTTCGGTGATGGTCGTCGATCCGGTGGACAACGATGGCAACCTGGTGGTTTCGGTTGCCCAGGCGCGCGAGAGCGACGATTGGCTCAAGGCCCAGCAGCTGATGGAAAGCGACAAGATCCTGGAAGGTGTGGTCGGTGGATTCAATCGCGGCGGTTTGATAGTGCCTTTTGGCAGGCTGCGCGGTTTCGTGCCAGCCTCACATATCAGCGACCTGCCGCGTGGCCTGGACGAAAAGGCGCAAAGCGAGTACCTGGCCGGTCGGATTGACCAGACCATGCCGCTGAAGGTCATTGAAGTCGACCCACGCCGACGCCGGTTGGTGCTGTCGGAGCGTAAAGCCATCCGACAATGGCGGCAGGAGCAGAAAGCCCGCATCATCAAGACCCTGGAGATGGGGGAAGTGCGGACCGGGATCGTAACCAGCTTGCGCGAGTTTGGCGCCTTCGTGGATATCGGTGGCGCGGACGGGCTGATCCACATCTCGGAGATGTCCTGGAACCGGGTCGAGGACGCCGCTGCGGTGCTGGAAGTCGGACAGGAAATCGAGACCATGGTGATCCGGCTCGACGCAGAGGCTAACCGCATCGGGCTAAGCCTCAAGCGGCTGCTGCCGAATCCATGGGAGGCTGCAGCGGACAAAGTCGAAGTCGGCCAGCTCATGCAAGGCAGCATCGTGCGGCACGTTTCGGCCGGCGCCTACGTACGGTTTGAGTACGGTATCGAGGGGCTGCTGAAGGAGACCGACGGGGTCGCTGAGCTGACTCCCGGTGAGATGGTTGAAGTCATGGTTAGTTCGTTCGAGCCCGAGCGTGAGCGGCTCGACCTGCAATGGCCGGAATCATAGAGGTAGTGGAAGCGAGGTGAGAACTTAGATGGCGACGGTAATCCTGCGGCCGAACGAGTCTCAGGAACAGCTGCTCAAGAGATTTCGCAAGAAAGTCTCCAAGAGCGGTATCCTGAGCACCGTCCGCCGCAAGCGCTGGTTCGTTTCCAAGAGCGAGCTGCGGCGAATCCAGAAGAAGAAGGCAATTCGCCGACTGAAGCGTCGCCAGCGCAAGTTTTCTCGTAGAAGGCGCTAACAGTGCCCAAAAAAGAAGAGAAGATCGAAGTCGAGGGCACGGTAATCGAAGCGCTTCCGGCCACCCAGTTTCGGGTGGAGCTTGAGAACGGTCACGAAGTGCTGGCTTATCTATCCGGCAAGATGCGCCGCTACTACATCCGCATCTTGCTGGGCGATCGCGTCAAGGTGGAGCTGTCCCCATACGACCTGAACCGCGGCCGCATCACCTACCGCTTCAAGAAGTCGCAGCCGCGCCCGGAGAGCGACTAGAAAAGCGGGTTGGCAATCATCTGCCGCCGTCTTGTCAATCGGCGGCAGGCCTTGAAATCGAACCGCCCCCGGACTCGGGGGCGGTTACCTTTGCGCTGGCGTGCGGCCGGCAGCGGCTGCAGGCCGCTCAGTCCTCCCGTAGAACCAGCGTGCGCCAATCGCCCGATCGGCGAACCTGCTCGATCTGCAGGCCTAAATCTATGGCCAGGCGTTCGATTGCCGCTTGCTGTTCATCCAGGATTCCCGACACGATCATCCGACCGGGCTTGGCCAGATGGCCAGCCAGCCGCTCTTTCAGCAGCTGCTGGATCACTGCGGCGTGGATGTTGGCTACGATCAATGAGTACTTCGTTTCCTGCGGCACTTCCGCCAAAGAGCCATGCTCAACCTGCACCTCGCGATTCAGCGAGTTATGCCGTACGTTGGCACGGGCGAGCTCGACTGCGTCCGGGTCGGTGTCGAGCGCCAGTGCGCGTTCCGCCCCCAGCCGGACGGCGGCGATCGCCAGTATGCCGGATCCACAGCCCAGATCGAGTACGCGGTTTCCGGGTCGGACCCATTCCTCGAGTAGCTCCAGGCAATGCCGGGTGGTGGGGTGGGTGCCGGTTCCGAACGCCATGCCTGGCTCGAGGTACACGTTTAGACGGTTGGGATCGGGCGGGGTCGGGTGGTCGCCGCTGATCAGCTCGAGGGCGTCATTCCACGCGGGTTGAGCGGTCGGGTCATCTGGACTCCTCCCGGAGCCTGCCTCACCCTGCAAGCCGGCGCCGAATGGGGCATTTTCATCCGAGCCCGCTGCGGAAATTCCGGCTTCTGCTCGCTTGGACCTCGGCACCACCGGTTGGATCAGCAGGCGCTGCCCAATCGGCAGCGGGCGGAATTGGTGTTTCCAGGCGGCTTCCCAGTCCTGCTCAGGGATCTCTTTGAAATTGGGTTGCGGGAACGGCACGATCTGGCCCAGATGCCACAAACCGCGCTCGAGCCGGTCCAGGCGGTTTTGCAGTTGATCGTCGCGCGGGAGCCAGGCACGAACCAGCATGTGGTCGCCAAAAGGCTCGATGACCAGACCTGCCGGGGCGACCCGCCCCAGCAGCTCGGAAGCCGGCTCAACCAGCTCACCGTCGAGCAGTAGCGAGATCTCCAGCCAGCCGAGCGCGTTGGGCGAAGCCCCTGGCGGGTCATGCGCTTCGGGTGAGGTCCCTGGGGCACTCAATCCCATCGGGACTTCGGCTCTCCCTCAGTGCCGCGGGCGTTTCGCCGTCGGCTCAATCCACCAGTCCGCTGAGCAGGTCCTTCAGATCGTCCAGCAGGCTGC
>CAZJUE010000035.1:0-7782 GCA_964549025.1 uncultured Anaerolineaceae bacterium
CGACTGCCCGGCGTGATGCAGTTGGCCTTGCGGCTGTTCATGGGCATGCGCCGCAAGTTGATCCCAGGATCGGAGCTGGCCGGCGAGGTTGAGGCAGTCGGAAGCGCGGTGGGCCGCTTCAAGCCGGGCGATAAAGTCTTTGGATCGACCGGGCTCAGCAGCGCCGGCTCGTACGCCGAGTACGTTTGCCTCAATGAGAGCGCCTCGCTGGCGCCGCTGCCCTCCAGCGTGAGCTACGGTGAAGCCGCCGCCATCCCGGTGGGCGGCACCACCGCGCTGTACTACCTGCAGCCGGCCGAAATCCAACCTGGTCAGCGGGTGCTGATCTATGGGGCGTCTGGCAGTGTGGGCACCTACGCGGTCCAGCTCGCCAAGCACTATGGAGCGGAGGTCACCGGAGTGTGCAGCGGCAAGAACGTCGAGCTGGTTCGCTCGCTGGGTGCTGATTGCGCGATCGACTACACGGCCGGTGATTGGCGGGAGCGCGCAGATCCCTACAAGGTAATCTTCGACGCGGTCGGCAAAGTCTCGCGCTCAGATTGCGCGGGCCTGCTGGCTCCAGAGGGTAACTACCTGACGGTGTCCAAGGGTTTGGCCAAAGGCAGCGTGGCGACCCTGATTCGGTTGAAGGAGCTGGTCGAGGCCGGGGCGTTGCGGCCAGTCATCGATCGTCGCTATCCGTTGGCGCAGGCTGTCGAGGCGCATCGCTACGTCGAAGGCGGCCACAAGGCTGGAAACGTGGTTCTGGAAGTGCGCAATGGACCCGTCACTTGAGCTCTAGGTCACCATGACCGACATCGACCGGATTTATCCGCTCGAGCAGATGGCTGAAGCCCACCGCTACGTTGAGACCGGGCAGAAACAAGGCAACCTGATCATCAGCGTGGCGTGATGCCGTGCATTCAGCTGCGCAACCATCGCGGAAATGTTCGGTGGCAGCCTGGGCATGCTTGGCTTCGTCTTGCTGTTGAACGAACTGGTGCTTGGTCTGTGGTTGTTGTTTGGGGGGGATTCAGTCCACAGCCCGGATGACGATGTGGGTGAGGTCGTCGGATTGCTCGGCGACACCGGTGTAGTCGGCGACCGCCGCGACCAGTACTTGACAGATCCCGTCTGCTGATTTCGGAAGATCAGAAGCCATCAGGGCCTCCAGTCGATCCTGGCCGAAGGGGACGCCCTCTTCGTTCATCGCTTCGGTGACCCCGTCAGTATAGAACAGCGCCACATCGCCTGGTTCCAGCTCGATCTCGGTGTGCTCCAGCCGGGAATCATCCTCGACCCCCAACACGGTGCCAGGCAGGTCAAGCGCCTCGACTGCGCCGCTGGACGCCTTTCGGATCAGCACCGGGTTGTGTCCGGCGGAGCTGACGGTAATGGCGCGTCCGTCGGACCGGAGCACACCATAGGCCGCCGTGACGAAAATGCCGGAGTGCGAGCCGGAGACCAGGCTGCGATTCACCAGCCGAAAGACTGCTTCCGGATCCTTGCGGCCGCTCGATTCGGCGCGAATCATGCTCAGGGCCAGCGACATGAAGATAGCGGCTGGAATCCCCTTATCGGCCACGTCGCCGACCACCACGCCCCAGCAGCTATCGTCCAGTTCGATGAAGTCGTAGAAGTCGCCGCCGATTTGCAGCGCTGGTCGCCAGCGAAATGCCAAGTCCCAATTCTGCAGCTTGGGTGGATGGGCCGGAAGCAGCCCGCTTTGCACTGCCTTGGCGGTTTCCATCTGCGCGTTGAGACGCTCGGTCGCCAGCCGCTCCTCGTGCAGCTGGCGAAGCTCGTCCACCTGACGGGCGTTTTGGATGGCCACCGCCGCCTGGTTGGCAAACAACAGCAGGCGTTGTTCGTCCTGGTCGGTGTATGGACGCTCCCCACCGGCGCGGGCCAGGCTTAACGAGCCCAGAATGCGGTCCTGATGCAGGATCGGGACGCCGATCATCGGGCCGATCAGGCCGATCGGCGAGGACGGCAGCCGCCCGGGCCAGCGATCGTAATCCTCAATCCGAACCGGCTTGCGCCGCTCGATAACTACTCCGTCAAGCCCGGTGGGCGCCTGTCCGGAGGGGTGCACATCAGCAGGAAGCCCTACTTCGGAGAGACCGATGCTGAGGAAGTCGGTAACTATCCCCGTATCATCGTCGTACACCACTACCTCGCCCTGCTGTGCTTCGACCAGATCCGTTGTTCGGCGGATCACCGACTCCAGCACCTGATTCAGCTCCAGCTTGGCAGTGATGTCCAGCGAGGTGTCGTAGAGATGCGAGAATTCGCGCCCGCGTTGCTGAGCTTCGGTGTACAGCTCTGCGTTGGCAATGGCCAGCGCGGCCTGGTTGGCGAAAAGGCTGAGCAATCGAACATCCTGGTCTGAGAACGGCGCTTTTTCCGGCGTGCGATCAACGGTCAATACGCCGGTTACCTTATCGCCGCGCTTCAAGGGAACCGCCATGACCCGGGCGAAGAGCCCGGCAGGGTACTTATCGGAACGACCCTCCCAGCTGTCGTACTCCTCGATCACCAACGGCTCGCCGCTGCTGAAAGCCCGGCCGGAGACGCCTTCACCGGGCGCCAACTCGAGCTCCGCTAGCGGCCCGTACTGGCGATACGGCAGGATCGAGACCAGCATATCCTTCTCCGGCCGATAGGCCCTCAGGTTGGCCGTGCGAGCGTCAAGCAGATCGGAGGCGCGCTGCAGGATGGCCTCCAGCACTGGCTCGAGTTCCAGCTCCGATGCGATGTCGAGCGAGGTCTCGTAAAGCTTGGCGAACTCTTCGCCCGATCTCTTTGCATCCCGATAGAGCCGCGCGTTGGCAATGGCAATAGCCGCCTGGTTGGCGAAGAGCTCGAACAGTTGCTCGTCATTTTCTCCGAACGGCTCGTCGCCTGGGCGGCGGCCGACCGTCAGCACCGCCAGGAAGCGGTGGCCGTGTCTCACCGGGACCTGGAGCGTCGGCCCAGTGGCGCCGCTCGGCCACTTATCGGTCCGTCCCTCCCAGCTGTCGTAATCGTCGATGCGCAGTGCGCGTCCGGTCGCCAACACCGTTCCGGCGGCGCCCTCGCCGCGCTCCAGATCCAACGCCAATACACCCTGCGGCAGCTCCAACGGGATCCATGACTTCAGCGAGTCCCCTTCTGGGTCGTAGCGATAGAGGTGCGCGTAGTAGGCGGTCAGCAGGTCAGCTGCGCCGCGCATGATCGACTCGAGCAGGCGATCGAGCTCAAGCTCGCTGACCATCTCGGTGCTGATCTTCTGCAGGCGCTGAAGCGCCGAAAGCTCGTACTGCGGTGAGTCGTTCATCTGGTCGGTTCCCTGAGCAGCACAATTCTACAGGGGGATCGCAGGATCTGTGCCCGTGGTTTTGGTCGCCGGAACAAGCCAGCGCTGAGAGCCGGAACGCGATGTAGCGCGCCTTGGGGAAAGTGACACTAGTCCTCGCCCTCCAGGGCACCCCATTACTTCCAACGCAAGCATCGAACCGATAACCTAGCCCCAGCAACTCGTTTCAGCCACAGGACCCCATGGTGGGGCCACTGGTCGGGCATGGAGGGCGCGCACCAATGGTGGATACCCGGATCATTCTGTCGGGGCTCTGGGTGGCCGTCATGTTGACCTATCTGTTGGGCGATGTCCTGCGTATCTTTGCCGGCGATATCGAGCCGGGGATGCTCGCGGGTGGGATGCAGGCAACCCAAGGGATGTGGATGCTGATCGCGGTGATCATGCTGATTCCGATCGCGATGGTTGTCCTGAGCCTGACGCTGAGCTACCCGGCCATCCGATGGATGACCATTATCGTGACCGCTCTGCTGGTCCTATTTAACCTCTCCGGCCTGCCTTACAAAGGTGCCTACGACAACTTCCTGATTGTTGTCAGTTTCATCTTCAACGCACTGACCGTCTGGCATGCATGGAACTGGGCCGGATAGCGGCTGATTTCTGGGAGGTCACCCGTGAAAGCGGTTGTATGCAGGAAGTTCGGACCCCCGGAGGTCCTTCAAATCAGTGAGCTCGAGAAGCCATCGCCCGGAGACAATGAAGTCCTGATCAAGGTCCACGCAACATCGGTCACGACCGGTGACGTGAATGCACGCGGGCTCACCTACGTGCCTCCGGGGCTGGGTCTCATGGCCCGCATTGGAATGGGGCTGACCAAGCCCAAGTGGTTGATCCTTGGCTCGGACTTAGCCGGCACCATCGAAGCGACCGGCCGCGAGGTACGGCGCTTCTCCGCGGGCGATCAGGTATACGGCATCAACGGAACCGATCTGGGCGCCTATGCTCAATATGCCTGTTGGGCGGAAGACCGGGCACTGGTAGAAAAACCCAGCAACTTGACCTTCGAGGAGGCCGCCGCCGTACCCTTTGGCGCAACAACCGCACTGTACTTCCTTCGAGACCTGGGCAACATCCAGAGTGGACAGAGGGTCTTGATCAACGGGGCGTCGGGCGGCGTAGGCACCGCAGCGGTCCAACTGGCAAAAGCCTTCGGGGCTGAGGTCACCGGGGTGTGTAGCACTGCAAAGCTGGATACGGTCCGCTCGCTGGGAGCCGATCAGGTGATCGACTACACCCAGGAGGATTTCACCCAGAACGGGGAGCGCTACGATGCCATCTTCGATGCCGTCGTAGGCAAGACCTCATTCTCACGCTGTAAGCGTTCGCTGGCACCCGGAGGGCTCTACCTGGCGGTTGCAGGCGGGCTGAAAGAGATGCTGCAAATGCCGTGGACTGCGGCAATGAGCGGTCTGCGTGGTCAACGCAATGGCAAGCGGGTGGTGTTCGGTGGCGGGGAAGCCAGTGAGCGTCAAGAGATCCTGCTCTTCATCAAGGAGCTTATTGAAGCCGGCAAATTCAAGCCGGTCATCGATCGCAGCTATCCGCTGGAGCAGATTGCCGAGGCCCACCGATATGTTGAGCATGGGCACAAGGTGGGGAATGTGATCATCAATGTGGCAGGCGATTGAGGTGCCAAATGCCGGTGCGCCAGACCAAACCACATTAGGCTGGGCCGTCGGCCGCACAGATAACAGGAGGTAAAGAACTATGCCGGATACGCGGACCATCCTGTCCAGCCTATGGGTGGCTTTAATGCTGACCTACTTCTTGGGAGACGTGCTGCGCATCTTCGCCGGTGACTTCAAGGCGGGAGAAATGGGCGACGTCAAGGCCTCACAGACGATGTTCCTGGGCGTAGCCATCCTGCTGTTGATCCCGATTGTGATGGTCTACCTTTCGCTGGTATTGCGATATCCGGCGGTGCGTTGGGTGACCATCGTCGCCGCGGTTCTGCTCTTCGGCTTCAACTTGATCGGGCTGCCTGGCTATCCGGGGACCTACGATAAGTTCCTGATCGTAGTTGGCCTTGGCTTCAACCTGTTGACGATCTGGCACGCCTGGCGCTGGGTCTAAATGGAGGAAAACGAATGGAAGCAGTAGTTGAGAGGGAAGGGGCGTCAACTAAGACGCTGAATCACCGGGTGGTGATCACCCGACGTGGCGGGCCGGAGGTGCTGCAGGTGGTTGAGGAGACCCGGCCCGAACCGCAGCCCGGCGAGGTTCGGTTGAAAGTGCTCGCTGCCGGGATTTCGAACCACGACTTGATGGAACGGAGCGCATCTTTCCCCGGCTTTCCCAAGGTGCCGTTTACGCCCGGGGTTGATGTGGTTGGCGAAGTCGAAGCGCTGGGCGAAGGCGTGTCGAACTTCGAACCGGGAAGCCGGGTGGCCGCACTGCTAATTGGTGAAGGGGGCTATTCAGAATTCGTCTGCGTTCCCGCCGACCGGGCGCTTCCTGTCCCAGAGGACGTGGATTCGGCGCAAGCAGTGTGCCTGGTAGCGAACTACATGACCGCATACGCGATGCTGCATCGGGCGGCCGAGGTGAAGCCCGGGGAGCGGGTTCTGATCCATGGCGCGGCCGGCGGGGTAGGAACCGCCTTACTCGAGCTCGGCAGGCTGGCGGAGTTGGAGATGTACGGCACGGCATCCAAGCACAACCACGAGCTGGTTTCGAGGTTGGGAGCCACGCCGATCGATTACCGGGCCGAGGATTTCGTAAGGCGGATCCGACAGCTTACCGGCGATGGGGTGGATGCCGTATTCGATCCTATCGGCGGCGCAAAACAACTCTGGCGCTCCTACCGGGCATTGCGCGACGGAGGGCGACTGGTGTGGTTCGGTGTGGCGGCCACTGTCCGATCGGGGATCTGGGTCATTCCAGCTAGCCTGCTGATGCGGACTGTGCTCAGCCTGCTCCCCGACGGCAAACGGGCGCCGATGCCGCCCGATTCTTCCAAACCGATCGAGTGGTACCGGGAAACGCTGGCCAAGCTGCTCGAGTACCTGGACATGGGAAAGGTCAAGCCGGTGGTGGCCGAGCGCATTCCGATGTTGGAGGCCGTCCGAGCGCATCGACAGATGGAGAGCGGCCGATACGCTGGAAAGCTGGTCTTGGTCAGCGGCTGATAGCCGGGACGCAAGATCAAAGCTCGGCACGCGCTGCCGGCTTCCTGAACTCCGGCGGCCCCTCACCATCCATTCTGTGAAGAGCAAGGACCACCGCCTGCGGTGATCCTTGGGAATGCGACGCGTTTGTCAGCGGCGATTGGCGTTCGGGATCCTACATATCCTCCGAGGGCTCATCCTGGAAGGAATCGTGACCTGCTTCGCCTCCGGCGCCGGCAATCCGTAGACGTTCCATGTAGTGCTCCCAGCCCTCGGCGTGCGAGTCCCGGGTTGCCTTGGGCAGACCACTGTGTCGCAATACCACCAGGCTGCCGTCCCCGTCTGGACGCAGCGTGATCTCCACTTCGGTCTCCCCTGGACCGACACCAGAGTCATTCCCCTCCCAGCCCCAGGTGAAACGCACCCTTTCTGGCGGCGAGACTTCAAGGTATTCGCCAAGCGCCCGATCGCGGCCGGTGACGTTGACGTTGAACACGCCGCCCGGCCGTGGATCGAGCTCGGCTTCGGTGCCCATCCAGCGCATCATGCGCTCCGGCTCGATCAGATAGGGGAACACCTCCTCCGGAGGGGCCTCAATGTGGGCCTGGACTTCGACGACATCGGTCTCAGTTGCTACGCTCATGCTTGCTTCCTTTCGTAGTCCTCCTCGGCGACTCGCTTGAGCTCGTCCAGCCGGCCACGCCAGAATGCTTCAAGGTACTCCCGAATCTCCTCCAGCCCGTTCGGTCGTGCACGGTACAGGCGGCTGGTGCCTTCCCGCCGCCGATCGACTAAGCCGGCCCGAACCAACACCTGAAGGTGCTGAGAGACCGCCGGCCGGGTGACTTTGAAGTGCCCGGCGATTTCGCCGGCCGACAGCTCTCGGTTTCGTACCAACTGCAGGATCCGGCGGCGTCGCGGCTGCGAGATGGCGTTCAGCTTCTGGTCGAGCATACGATGAATGTTAGCATATTCTTACGTAAGCGTCAACTAACAATACGGACTATTCGCCAGTGGCACCCCAGGAGACGCAGTTCAAAGCGGGCCGCCGCGCCAAGGACTGAAAGGCGTGGAAGCGAGCTGGGTCGACCTCTGCGACCCGAGGGCGGGTGCATTATGCTTATCGGTGCGACCTGGCAGTTGTGATGCCAGGCCATCGAGGGAGCAAAGGAGCGTAGTATGGCCATCACCGTTGAGGACATCATGAGCAGGCCGGCCATCTTCATCGATCCGGAAGCGACCGTGGCGCACGCGGCGACGTTGATGCGCCGTCGGGGCATTCACAGCCTGGTGATCTCGCTGCCCGATGACGAGTACGGCATCGTCACCACCACCGAC
>CAZJUE010000035.1:7882-15982 GCA_964549025.1 uncultured Anaerolineaceae bacterium
ACCGACGGGCGCGGCATGATCGTCGGGATGATTTCAGCCATTGATATCTTCATGGCGGTCGAAGAATCGGGATGGGAGTCGCGCCCGTAGCGGGCGATCGTTATGCCGACCATTCGGCAGGACTGAGCCAGGCATTGCGGGGTATCATTTGCCGGTTCCACATCGAACTCGCCAGTCAATGGCACATCCGTCGAACTGCAAAGACAATGAGGAGAAACCAAGAGGTGACTAAGTGACGACCCAGACCGCAACTCGCGCAGGCGCGCCGATCAATACCACCGTGCTGGCATTTGCAGTCTTTGTGCTGGCAGCCGGAGGCGCGGCGGTCGCATTGCGCCGCGTGTATGTCGAATTGCCGCCATTTTGGGCGGGAGGTGCCCGTTTTCTGATCGGCGCGATGGTGCTCTGGATCCTGGCCTACTTCAGAGGCATCCCGCTGCCCAAAGGCCGTGCGCTGGCTGGCGCAGTGCTCTTTGGGGTGCTAACCGTCGGGCTGGCGTTTGCGCTGGCGGGATGGGGTTTGGTCGAAACCCCAGCCAGCCGCTTCCAGATCCTGATGGCGACCGTGCCGCTGCTGACCATCTTCCTGGCATCGGTCCAAGGTCTGGAGTCGGTGACGCGCCGCGGGGTGGCGGGCTCGCTGTTGGCGATCGCTGGAATCGCTGTCACTATGGGGCTGGGAGGCTCTTCCAACCTGTCGCTGCCACATGTGGCAGCGATCCTGTTGGCCTCCCTGTCCATCGCCGAGGGTGGGGTGCTGATCAAGAAATTCCCGGCCAATCCGCCGATTATGACCAACGCCATTGGCATGACCGTTGGCGGGCTCATTCTGCTGGCTGTTTCGCTGGTCGCTGGCGAGAGCTGGACGATCCCGTCTCAGGCAACTACCTGGCTTGCCTTCCTCTACCTGGTGCTCATCATGAGCGTGCTCGCCTTCCTGCTGTATATGTTCGTACTCAGCCGCTGGACAGCTTCCATGACATCCTACGGTTTCGTACTGGTACCGTTGGTAACCATCGTTGTGGCGGCAACGCTGGCCGGCGAAATGATTTCGCCCAACTTCCTGTTCGGTGCGGGCCTGGTGCTTGCGGGTGTGTTTGTGGGTGCCTTGCTGCCTTCACGTTCGAAGCCGGAGGAAGTGGAGGAGTGCAAAAACCGGTCCGGCCAGGTGCTGCCGCGCTGCGCCTAGCGCTCGACGGTAGACGGCCGGTTGGTCAGCCGCGCAATGCCAGCCGCTGGAAGCAGCAGTACGGAGTAGGTGACGACAACAGACCACTTCCGCAGGCTCGAGCGCATGTACCTCTCTGCGCCGGTCAACCAGCTGTACTCGCCGTCGATCGAGATCTCCGAAGGCAGGGCGGTAGTTGAATTCGCCGTGCGCCCGGAGTACTTCCACGCCGCAGACGCACTGCACGGTTCGGTGTACTTCAAAGCGCTCGACGACGCGGCCTTCTTTGCGGTGAACTCGATGGTGGACGAATTCTTCGTATTGACTGCCTCGTTCGAGGTGGAATTCAAGCGGCCGGTCACGGAAGGGGTGCTGCACGCGGAGGGCCGCTATCTGAGTGCGAGTGGCAAGCGTTATGAGGGAGAATCGGTGCTGACTGTGGGTGGAAAAGAAGTAGCTCGCGGGAGCGGGGGTTTCGTGCGCAGCCGGCTACGCCTTGCGGACACACCAGGATATGAGTAGCCAACAGCGCATCAATCTGGCGGTGCCCGCCTGCCGAAATGCGACCGCAACTCGGTCTCAGCTAGCCAAGCCGCACGTCAATCCGGCGCACCAGCCCCGCTCGAACATCTTTGGCTAGCGATTTACCCAGGGCGTCGGCCTCAACGGTCACGGTTGAGCCATCCCGATAGGACAGTTTGTATTCGACGGGCTTGACGCCGATCCCGCCAAAACTCGGCCTCCGCTCGGGGTTGGAATAGACTACCAGCGTGTGACCGAGGAATTGGAAGGCGAAACTGTGTTCCGGGATCTCCAACCGTTCCAGCTGGCCACCGCCGTTCCAGAATTCACGAACCACAGTGTCGCTGGTGAAGAAACCCTCATCCAGGATCGGTCGCAGCCGAAGGTTCAGCTCTCGGTTCTCGTCCACGTAGAACGGCTGCGCGCCGGCGCACATTACCGCCCAGACGTTCAGCATCTCGCAGGTGACGCCGCTCAATCGCGGCTGGAAGGCGCGGCCGTGCGAGAGCGGATCGGGGAACACGCTGCTGGCGATAAACGAGCAATTCTCCAATAGGCTGCGTCCGTATGTCGAGGCCTCCATGAACGGAGGGAGCGCCTTTCGGATATCCCGAAAGAAGTCGTGGTAGATGCCGCTGCGAAGGACCTCCAGCAACCACTTGTATTCCATGTGGGTGTAAATGGACTCGTTTTCGATCCAGCCGCGGGCATAGGATTTGATGCGGCCGATCTCCAGCGGCTCATCTCTGAGCCAGGTGCAGCAGCGGACCATCTCGAGCTCCGGATCATGCAATTCGCTATTTCTGACCGCGTCGTAGATCACGCGAGCGTACTCCGGGTGCACCCGTAGCATGTGCACCGACCCCTCCAGGAACGGCGCCATCGCGCGGTGGTTGTAGGCCAGTGGTTTCGCTGGCAGCGCGCCACCATCCGACTCGGCCACGTCGCTCTTTGCGATCTCGTACTTCACGATGTCGGTGATGTAGTAGGTGGGTGGAGGCTGTTCCGAATCCGGGTTCCAGGCCGAGTTCAATCCATCCCGAATCACCGCCAGGCAGACGCCCAGAAAGGTTTCGATTTCCCGGCCGGTGAGCTTGAGCTCCGCGCCGTCAATCCCAAGACGGGTCGCTTCCCGATAGGCCTCCTTGAGCTCCTGGCTGCGTTCCCAATAGGCGAATGCATCGGAGGATTCCAATCGCTCGGTGAGCGCGGTAGTGAGCCCCCGGATGAACTCAGCCAGCTCGCGATACATCGACTGGGAAGGCAGCTCGGTATGTCGAAAACTGTTGACCAGCAGCTTGCAGGCCCGCTCGATTTCCAGACTCTCATTTAGCGAAGAGCCAAACAGCGCCGGCAACCCGTTGAGCGAATCCAGCCAGCCGGGCTTGCCGGCCTCCATCTCGACGCCGATACCTTCCCGGTCCAGGCTGCCGATCCGGTTGGCGATGATGCACAGCAGCTTGACCAGCAAATTGGAGTGGTAGACCTCACCGTGCCCGTGTTGGGCGCGCATCTTGTAGGCCTCCCGTTCGCGGGAAGCGATCAACGCCTCCTTCTCCGGGTCGCGGGCAACCGCGCCGTACTGCCGCACCCGCCGATCGACCAGCACGGTCTTCTCCTGGCGGGGCTGCACCACATCCGGATCGTCGAAGTAGCTGTAGATCGGGCGATCGAGCAGCACCTCCTGCCAGCGATCCGGGTAGATCATCAGGAATGTCTCAATGGTGTCGAGGTTGTAGGTCCAGTGGTCCTGCCAGAAGCCTTCGTGCAGGTCTCCGATCTCGTTGGCGCGACACATTCCAAGCAGCTCAGCTAGCAGCTCTTCGTAAGGGCGCTCGATTGAGACCCCGGCCGCATCCAGCGCGCCGACGAAGCCACCCGGTGTAAAGGACCGCCGGATCAGAGAGCTGATCGATTGGCGGGCGGCCTGTGGCAGATTCTCGCGAATCCATCGATCGACAGCCTGTAAATCCTCGGCGGTGTAGCTGAAGCCGTTGACCACCAGCGGGTTGTAGCCGTCGGTTTGGATCAGGTTCAGGTAGGTGGTCAGGTTGAAATCTTCGATCTCGGGGAAGAACCAGCCGTCCATGCGCCGGTTCTGCAGCACGCTGCGGTAGTGGCCGTTGCCTTGCGAAAGGTAGGTCGGTTCGAGCACGAACCAGTGGTAGTCGCGTTCCAGGTCGCCGTTCTGGCGGGCATAAGTGTAGAAGACCGTCTTGTCGTTTCCGGACTCAAAGGTCAACGGCATGCCGCCGCGCATCACGTTGTCGAGAAAGGTCTGCTGGACATACTGGTCGAATGCCGGCTGGCCGCTGGCAGTGAAGGCGGTGTGTTTGATCCGTTCGATGACCTGCTGGTTCTCGGAGCGTTGACGCTCAAAGAACGCCAGGTCCGCAGCTTGTTCGGCAAAGCGGGCTAGCGTGGCGTCGGTGGGCGCGTAGCCGACGATCGAGTGGATGGTGAGTGACTCGCCGGCGGGGACGGTGCGGCGCACGGCGGTCAGCGCGCTGGGGGTGCGGTTCTCGCGCACCTGGTCGGATCGCAGCAACTCGTCCAATGACTGACCAGCAAAAGCCCAGGGGAAGTGGTGCACTTCCTGCTCTCCGAAGACCAGGTACGGGTCAACGATGGTCTGTTCACCGAGCAGCTCACCGGCTTCGTCGACGCTCATGTAGAAGTTGCCGCCGCTGATCTTGCCCACTTGCTCGACATCGCCCGGCGTCTGTTTCAGCCGGAAGAGCGGCACGCCCGCCACCTCGAACGCGCCCATCATGCCTTCGATGTGGCGGGCGATCACCTTGGTGTGCTCGAAGGTCACGCCGTGCGGCAGAATCGCCGGCAGCCCATCGATCAGTTCCAGCTGGCGTTCCTGCGATCCCTGGTTGGTGATGGTCACCCGGCGGACCAGCCCGGCCAGCGGCAGGTTGGCCAGCGGAAAGTAGCTGACGCCGATCGTTAGCTCATGCTCCGGATTGCGCTCACGGATCTCCAGCTCGTGCGAGCTGATCACCATTGCCTGTTCAAGCGTTGCGTCGTCGACTTTACGGAATGGCTCGTAAACGTCACCGCCGTCGATGCGCAGAAAGCTGCGGAAGCCCTGGTCTCCGACCACTTGCAGCGCCTTGTTAAAGGACAGGAACTCCAGGATGGCGTGATCTTTGTCGTGCACGCCCACCGAGCACACTCCCTGCGCCCGGCTGACATAGAAGATCCACATCGGGATGCCCCACTTGCCGGCGATGCCGGGGAAGAAGTTCGAAAACGGCTGCGCCCAGTTGTAGTTGTTGATGGTGAAGTGACCGACCTCATCGAGCTTGTAGCTGGCTTGGGGGGTGGCCATCGGTCCTCTTTTGGCGATTGGGGGGAGCGCAGCTGGATTATAGTCATAGGCGTGAAGCTGACACTGAAAGCCCATCCCCCGTTTCGTCTGCGATCGGTCGTGGGATCGCACGGTTGGGTCCGACTGGCGCCGTTTGAGACCGACGATGAATTCTCGCGGTTGAGCTACGTTGCCCGCCTGGCGAGCGGTCGAGTGGCCGGCCTGCAAATCCGCGCTGCGGCGGATGGCGTACGGGTCGAGTCGCCGGGCCGCTTCAGCCAGAGCGAGCGATCGGAGGTCGCTCGGCAGGCGGGCTGGATGCTGGGGCTTGAGCAGGACTTCTCTGAGTTCTACAAGCGGGCGCGCAAGGAGCCCAAGTTGGCGCACGTCCCGAAGCAGGCCAAAGGCCGGGTGCTGCGCTCGCCAACACTGTTTGAAGATACGGTCAAGACCATCCTGACCACCAACACCGCCTGGTCTGGCACGATCCGCATGACTGAGAACCTGGTGCTGCAATACGGCTCGACGCTGCCGGACGATCCAGCGCGAAGCGCCTTCCCACTGCCGGAGCAGGTTGCGGCGAGTGACGAGCACACGCTCCGCACCGAGACCGGATTGGGCTATCGAGCGCCGTACGTGCTCGAACTGGCCCGCCGGATAGCGGAGCGGCAGCTCGACCTCGAAGCGCTTAAGGCCAGTGCGCTACCAACCGAGGAATTGCGCCAGCAGCTGCTGGCCATCAAGGGAGTGGGGAGCTACGCGGCGGCGAACCTTCTGATGCTGCTCGGCCGCTATGACTTCGTGCCGATCGACTCCTGGGCTTTTAAAGTGGTTTCGCATGAATGGCACGACGGTGAGCCAATTGGGCCGGCCGAGGTCGAAGCTGCTTTTGAGGGTTGGGGGAAATGGAAGGGGCTGGCCTACTGGAACTGGGATTGGTCCTATGAGGGGTAGTCAGGGGACCTCACGTCGGTCGGCAGGGAAGCGCGTGGGCTTGATCGCAGCGGCCATCAGTTGGGCTCACCCAGTTGCACAACCCCCCGATTCCCATCGACGGTAATCGGCTGACCATCGCCGATGATCCGGGTGGCGCCGCCAATCGACATCACGGCCGGAATCCCGTACTCGCGGGCGACGATGGCCCCATGCGAGAGGATTCCCCCGACTTCCGTAATGACCCCGCCGGCGATGGCGAAGAGCGGGGTCCAGACCGGATTGGTCAGCGGAGCCACCAGCACCTCCCCCTTCTGAAGACGATCGAATTCCTCCGGGCCGCGGATCACTCGGGCCGCGCCGGTTACGACCCCTGGACTACCGGGGGTTCCATGCAGCTCGCCATCGACGGTAGGCGCGGAGACGCCAGCAGGATAAATTTCCTGCTCGCCGCGCACGATGTTCGGCCAGGGTCGTTGCCGGTTGGCTTCGAATTCGACCCGTCGCTGCGCGATCAGTTCCAGCGTCGGATCTGGCGCCCGATCCTGGTCGGCCATTTCATCCAACGTCAGGTAAAAGATATCGTCTGGCGATTCCAGCAAGCCGCGCTCGGCCCAGCGCCTGCCCAGCTCGAGCAAAAGCCGCCGAGCGGGCGGGAACAGCCGGGTCAGCTCGAAATGCATCGTGTCGCGCTCTCTGGAGTGCAGCTGAGTTTGCTCCAATACCCAGCGGAATATCGGCGAGATTAGCAGCCGGCCAAGCGCATCGCCTTCCACACCGCGCAGCGCCTGCTCGGTCAGGCTTTCCCGTTCTTCGACCAGGCGCGCCTGCTGCACATGTGGGCTTTGCGAATCGTCCGAGTCGAGGTAACCGCGAATGAAGCGGAGCACAGGCAGCGGATCCTCCACCCAGGTTGGGTACAGGATATCCATCCGCACTTCCCGATGCCCGTACTCGGCCAGAAATTGGTTCAGCTCGGCCACGAATTCGGCCGCCGCTTCGGTCGCCTCCAGGCGGTCAATCAGCTCCCGCTCGTCCGTATGCCGAAGGATTCGTTTCACTTCGGGCGAGCGCTTGGCGACCTGCGCCAGGTCCCAGATGCGCTTATTGGTTTCCATGGTCACGTTGCCGGTGATGCCTGAAATCAGCTTGGCCCGCAGCTCATCGGTTCGCTGGCCGAAGCTGCGAGACAGCAGCGTTCCAATCATCTCGTAGGTCCGGCCGATCACGGCGATCATCAAGAAGTCGTAGTTCAAAAGCACGCTGGCGTCCTCAAACACCAGCTCGCGCACTCGGGCCACGATCTCCGTGTCACTCAGACTGTCCAATGGAAGACTTGCCATCGCGTCCACCTGCGCACGGTAGCGGGCCAGCAATCCGGGAAGCTGGCGGGGAAAGCGAATGATGAAGCCCAGCGTATTGACCAGCAGTTTGAGGTACGGCACTGACAGCTCGCGGGCAGGCTCGGCCTCATGTCGGCCGAATGGATTCACGATGTGTGCCACCAGCGGGTCCCGAACTGCCGGCGAGAGCGGACCGAAAGCCGCCTCGATGTAGCGGCGGTTGAAGTAGGGTTGGTTGTAATACGAGCCGAGGGCTGGAATATCCTGCGGTGGCCTGAATCCCCAATAGCGAAACGTAAAATCCAGCATCGACTTGAACAGCTGCTCGATGACCGCCAGGAACACCGGCGAAAGCGGATCGGGGAAGATCTCCACAAACATCGTCCGGTTGTACTCGTCGACTTCGGCGTCGGCTTCCAGCGTGGTGATAGGCCGTGACTGCAGCACGTACCAACGGCCTCCCGCGTAGCCCCACTCGATGTCCTGCGGCGCTCCGTAGTGGGCCTCGATCTGGCTGCCCAGCTCGGCCAATTCCAAAGCCTGCTCTTCGCTCAGTGCAGGGCGCTGACGGTCCGCTTCGGGGATTTCGACTTCGATCGTGCCTCGCTCGGGACCGTAGCGAATGGCCATCTCCTTGGTCCCCAATTCCAGGTCGAGCATCTTGCGTGCGGCGCGATCGATGGTCAACGTGTCGGGGGTTACCATGCCTGAAACAATCGCCTCCCCCAGGCCCCAGCTTGCGTTGACCACGGCCTGGCCGCGCTCGCCGCTGACCGGGTTGGCGGTGAACATGATGCCGGAGACTTCTGAATCAA
>CAZJUE010000036.1:0-15751 GCA_964549025.1 uncultured Anaerolineaceae bacterium
AGGCGTTGTAGTTGTCGCACTACCAGATGGCGTCGGGAAAGGTATTGACCTCGGCCTGCCGGCCGACGCGTTTATACATGGTGACTTCGCTGTAGGGGGCACCGGCAATTCCGTCGTGGATCGCCCAGCTGCGGCCGCGGATCGACCTGGAATGCTCCGCTGCGCGGAAGGGCGTACTCCCATCCAGGCGCACCGCGAGCTCGCCACCTGGTTGGAAGCCCTCGTTGAGGTCTTGCATCTTGCGCAGGCCGCGCGAATAGGAGAACCCGTAGCGCTCGAAGATCACCGCGTTGTGGTAGTAAAGCGGCTCCAGGAAATACATGTTCTGGCCAGCCTCGGCCACGAATTCCTCGAACGACGGAACTGCGAACTTCAAGATCCCAAGACCGCGCCGGATCTGCCCTGGGGCCAGGCCGGCCTCCATCGCCGCCAGCTCGGCGGGGAGGTTGCGTCGCAGGGATCCCAACTCGGTAGGGGTGCCATCCGGCATGCGGTCGATATCGAATCGGGGGGACTCCGGATCGTTGATGATGTACAGCAGCACGTGCAGCTGCCCGTTCATCGTATCGGTAATATGGGCGTAGAGCAGCGGATCCTTGGCTTCCACCTGATGGCGCAGCTCGACCACCAGGTCGGTCGATCCGGGTTCAAATGAGAAGCGCACCAAAGAACGTCCCTGCGCGTCCTCCAAGGCCCGGCTGATGCCAAAGCGCTCGAGCAGCTGTGAGGGAATGAAGCGGGAATAGAGCGCACGCTTTTCCGCCTCAGGGCGCTGATTGATCGCGGCAATCGTCATCTCGGCCCGCGGCGCGCGGCAGCCCGATCTATCTCGCGCTCGGCCTCGCGCTTTGCAATCTCCCGTCGCTTGTCGTACTGCCGTTTGCCTCTGGCCAGCGCGATCTCGAGTTTCACCCGTCCGGCCTTCAGATACATTTGGGTAGGGATCAATGTCCAGCCACGCTGCCGAACCTTGATTGCCAGTTGGTCCAACTCACGGCGATGCAGCAGCAGCTTGCGTCGACGGATGGGGTCGTGATTGGCACTGCTGGCCGGTTGGTAGGCGGCAATGTGGGCGTTGTGCAACCACGCCTCGCCGCTTTCGATCGCCACGTAAGCCTCGTTGAGGCTGACCTGGCCAGCTCGAGCTGCCTTGACCTCGGTGCCCAAAAGCGCCAATCCGGCCTCAAACAGCTCTTCCAGCTGATAATCCCGCTTGGCCTTGCGGTTGCGCGCCAGCACCCGTCGAGAATCCTTCCGTTTCGCCATGGGTTTTGCCGGGCAAGTATACAGCCGGGGGTTGACCAGCGTAACATTGCGAACTGCAGGCCAGCGGACAATAATGGGCGCGCTTGCCCGGCTTGGTCAGCTGGAGGGGGCACCTGCCGCTGTGACAAACCAAGAAAACTCCAACGGAGCGACCTCGCTCCTGATCGTCGAAGACGATCCGGCGATGCTGGTCGCATTCCGCGACATCTTGGAGAGCTCCGGCTACGAAGTCACCACCGCCGCCAGCGGCAACGAGGCACTCCGCAAGCTGCGCGAGTCAACCCCGGCACTGATCATGTCCGACATTTCGATGCCCGGCATGGACGGCATCGAACTCTATAAAGCCGTTCGCCAGCGGCCGGAGGGTGCGGCCATCCCCTTCATATTCGTCACTGCCCGTGGCACCCGCGAAGACATCTTCGCCGCCAAGGCGCTCGGCGTCGATGACTACATCACCAAGCCAGTGACCAGCCACGAACTGCTTCAGGCGGTCCAGGCACGGCTGCAACGCACCGACGAGCTGATGCTTCACCAGCTCAAGGCGGTCATGCGAGCGATGGCCAACGCCATCGAGACCCGAGCTGGCTCCTATACCAAGCGCCACGTCGAGGCGGTCAACGCCTACGCCCAGGCGATCGCGCTTGAGCTAGGTTGGGAGAAGGATCAACTGGAGGCGCTCGAGTTCGGGGCCATCCTGCACGATGTGGGGAAGATCGGCATTGGCGAGCGAATTTTGGGCAAAACCGGACCGCTGAGTGAATCGGAGTGGGCCGAGATGCGGATGCATCCCGTGTACGGCGCGCATATGATCCGGGGCAATCCCTACCTGGAGCCCGCGCTGCCGGTGGTGCTGCACCATCACGAACGCTGGGACGGCAGCGGATATCCGGACGGCTTGGCCGGCGAAGACATCCCGGTCGGCGCCCGGCTGCTGGCGGTGGCTGACACCTTCCATGCCATGACCTCCAACCGCCCGTATCGCCCGGCCGTTCCTCAGGAGCAGGCTTTTCAGGAGATCCTGGCTCAATCTGGACGGCAATTCGATCCACAAATGGTTGAGGCGTTCGAACGCTGCTGGCACCGCGGCGACATCTCCAAGATCCACAACAACGTGCAAAGCCTGGCCGAGGACGAGACCAAGTACGCCAAGCAGAAAGCCTAGGCGTTACTCCCCGTTTGCACGCCGGTCGATAGATTGCATCACTTCAAGAGGGTAGGGCAGCACTTCGGCCCTGGATGCATGCAGCGGCAGAATATTGTCGTCAACACCGTTTAGAGCCGCCAATCCAGGCATTCGCTGACTCCACGAGTCAGCCACTGGCTTGACAGCAGTGGGGCGGTAGGTATAATCTAGTTGGTTATGATAAGTTCTATTACCGCAAGCTCAGACGCTCCATGGGGAAGATGTGGATGATGCAGGATTTGAGCCCCAGCGCTAGAATGAGCCGCCGCTACCGCAGCTTATGAACGCTCCAAGCATCCAGCACACCTTGGAAGCATATCTAGATTCGGTGCGCCTGGCCCGCAGCGCAAACACCGCTCGGACCTACCGCAACGCGGTGAACGCCTTTACGGCCTGCCTCGAAGACCAACTCGACATCAATCCCCAATCCGCGCCGGCGCTGCAAGTCTCAGAGGACTGGATTGCCGAATTCGTTCGCCATCTGCGAGGCTACGCGCCAGCCAGCGAACGCCTATATCTGTCGGCGATTTCCGGCTGGTACGAGTACCTGGCGGCTGAAGGACATGCCGAAATCAACTTGCCCCGGCTGCGACTGCTGATTCGGCGCCGCTCGCGCCGTCCTGGCCAGCGTTTGCCTCAGTTTCCGCGGCGGGATATCGAAACCGTCTTGGGAAACGCCACTCGCCTGCGTGCCGACCCTGACAGCGGCGAAAGCGGGCAGCTGATCGCCATGCGCGACCGGGCCCTGCTGTTCACGTTGGCCGATACCGGTTTGCGTGTGCACGAAGCGGTTGGTTTGCGTCGCGGGGATCTCGATTGGAACGAAGGCCGGGCAATTTTGATCGGCAAAGGCGATCGCCAGGCGGTGGTGCGTTTCTCAACCCGCGCTCTGCGCTACCTAAAAGCCTACTTGGACGCCCGTGCGGTGAATGACGGCACTTCCGGCCGCCCACTGCGCTCGCTGCCGCTGTTCGCTCGCCACGATAGAGCCGCCGCCAGCAAGGTACTGCCGATTTCCACCACTACCGCGCGGGCCATCGTCCGGCGGCGGACTGCTGAGGCCCTGGGCGATCGCCCATCGGAGGCGATCACCCCGCACTCCTTCCGGCACTACTTCGTGACCACGGTCCTGCGCGGCTCTGGGGGCAACCTGAAACTGGCGCAGGAACTGGCCCGACACCGCAGCATTGCGGTAACCCAACGCTATGCCCACCTATCCGACGACGAACTCGACCGCGGATACCACGAGATCTTCGAGGCGGACTAGAGCCAGCAACCTGTGGCGCCGCTCGCCGCAAATCCTATCGTCAGCCTGAAGGACCGGATTCCGAAGTGGCCAGCCGATCGGCCAGCAATTCCACTGGATGCGCCGCCTCTGCCCCTGTCCCATCCCTGATCTGGGCCCGGCAGGACACCCCCGGCGCCACCAGCCTGACCTGTTCCGGCGCCCTACGAACCGCTGGGAACAGCTGCAGCTCACCAATTTGGATCGAAAGCTCATAGTGCTCAGCTTCGTAGCCGAACGATCCGGCCATGCCGCAGCAACCCGAATCCACCTCCTGAACTGCCAGCCCGGCGGCCTCCAGCATGCTGAGCGTCGGTTCGCTGCCGACCAGGGACTTGCTGTGACAGTGATTGTGCAGCAGCGCTTGCTCTGCCCGGTCGGAAAACCGAATTCGATCGATGCGCCTCACCCCGTCTCGGGCAGGTTCGGTCAGGAATTCTTCAAGTAATCTTGCAGCGTCTGCAACCAGGATTGCGTCGGGGTCGTCGGCCAAGAGCTCTCGGTATTCATCCCGAAGCGCCGATACGCAGGACGGCTCCAGGCCAATGATCGGAATCCCCTGGCGGGCGTGGCCGACCAGTGCCTGCACGTTTCGCTCGGCCTGCTGACGGGCGCGAGCGAGCAATCCCTTGGAGATCATCGGTCGCCCGCAGCACACCTGTTGTGGTACCACTTCCACTCGGCATCCGGCCGCGGCCAGCACCCGCATTGCCGCTGCACCGATTTGCGGCGCACTCAGCTCGGTGTAGGTATCGACGAACAGCACCACCGGCTCCCCCTCCGATAGTGTGGAAGTCTGCATTTGACGGAAGCGATGGGTCGCTAGTGGCGGCAGCACTCGCTGCCGGGCGATCCCCAGTGCCGTCTCCAGCGCCCTGCGGAACGGCCGCGTCCGGGCGATCCAGTTGCCTACGCGAGCCAACGGCTGCGCCAACGAGAGAATAGCCGCCACCTCGCCGAACGCCCGGCTGCGTATCGGCAGCCCGTGCTCCCGGTGGTACTGTCCCAGAAACTCGGCTTTTAGCCGCGCCATATCGACTTCGGTTGGGCACTCGGATTTGCACCCTTTGCACTCCAGGCACAGGTCGAGGATTTCGTAGGTCTCGTGGCTGGTCAGCGCACCCTGCGGCAAGCCGCCGGAGATCGCCTCCCGCAGCGCGTTTGCCCGGCCGCGGGTGGAGTGCATTTCCAAACGGGTTGCTTGGAACGACGGACACATCACGCCTTCGGCCTTACGGCAGATGCCGACGCCAATGCATGACTCCACTGCGCGCTGGAAACCACCCTCTTTGCGGAAGGGAAAGAATGTGACAGGCGCCTGCGCCCGATACCGCTCACCGTAGCGCAGGTCGCGGTCCAGCTGCGGTGGATTGTTTTCAGGCGCCACCACCTTGCCTGGGTTCAGGATGCCGTCCGGATCGAAGGCCGACTTCAACTCACGGAACGCTCGGGTGATCTCTGGGCCGAAGAGCCGCCGATTGTAGGCAGTGTGCGACAGGCCATCGCCGTGCTCGCCGGAAATCGAGCCGCGCATCTGGATCACCAGCTCAACCACCCCCTCGGCGATCGCTCGCATCCTGCGCACACCATCGACGCGCTTCAGGTCGATCAACGGGCGCATGTGCAGGCAACCGGCCGAAGCGTGGGCGTACCACTCGCCGTGGGTCCCGTGCTCGGCCAGCAGCCGATCGATTTCACGCACGTACTGCCCGAGTTTTTCGACCGGAACCGCCACGTCCTCCATGAAGGTGATCGGCTTGGAGTCGCCCGGAACCGACATCAGCAGCCCCAGGCCGGCCTTGCGCACCGCCCACAGATCACCCTGTTCCGCCGGCTCGGTCAGCAGGCGTCCGTGGGAGCGCAGCGGTTGGGCCTTCGCGGCGGCCTCGGCTGGCGTGTCACCCGTGTATTCAACGACCAACAGCGCCTGCGGATCGCCCTCCACGAACCCCAGTCGGCGCGAATAGGCCGGCACCGCCCGCGCCCGCTCAATGAGCAACCGTGGCAGCAGCTCGATCGCCGCCGGCTCGGTCTCCAGAATCGCCGGCGTGAAGTCGCTGGCCTCGGCCGCGCTGTCGAAACCGATCACCAGCAAGGCCGCGTGCGGCGGGCGCGGCACCAGCCGCACGGTAGCCCGGCGCATCACCACCAGGGTTCCTTCAGAACCACAGATCAGCGGCGCCAGGTTGAATTCAGAAGGCGGCGGATAGGTTTCGCCGTACCAGGCAGCCGGCCTGGAAGGCGTATAGCCGGTCAGGTAGTTCAGGCCGTAGCCAGAGGAGCGCCGCCAGGTGGCCGGCCAATGTTCGGCGACCGCGTCGGCATACTGTGTGCGCACCTTCAGCGCCCGGCGGTAGATCGCGGCCTCCAGGCCCTGGCCGTTTGCTTTCGCCCCGGCGGCGTCAAGCGGCACATCCCCAATGTGCGCTACCGTCCCGTCGGCCAGCACCACCTCCAACTCCACCACGTTGTCTGCGGTCATCCCGTAGCGCACCGAGTGGGCGCCGGTAGCGTTGGTGCCGATCATTCCGCCGAAAGTGGCACGATCGGCCGAAGCCGGATCCGGACCGTATTGCAGGCCGTGCCGCGCCGCGGCCGCGTTGAGCTGATTGCACACCACTCCGGGATCGACCTCGGCCAGTCGTTGCTCCGGGTCAATGCGGTGGATATCGGCCAGGTAGCGGCTGCAATCCAGCACCAGCGCCTTGCCGACCGCAGAGCCTGCCAGACTGGTGCCAGCGCCGCGAGGCAGTACCGGCAGCTTGAGCTCCGCGGCGATCTCTACCGCCGCGGCCAAATCGTCGGCGGTGCGCGGAAAGACCACGCCAAGTGGAATTACACGGTGATTGGATGCGTCTGTGGAGTAAAGCGCTCGATGATAGGGGTCGAAGTGGGCTTCGCCTTGCAGGCGCTGCTCCAGCAGGCCCCGCAGCTCGGCCTGGGCCTGGCTCTCAGCCAAGCGTCCTTTCCTTTGCCCCCTGAGTGTAGGCTGTGTAGGCCCACAGCAGCCGCCGCGGTATCCGGCCGCTCATCTTCACCTTGCCGTCAATGTGTTCGATATGCTCGACCACCCCGTGCTCGTGAAACATGCTCACTAGTTTGCCTTCACGGTACGGCAGCTCGACCTGCAGCGGCTCCATGACCTCATACAGCTCGTGCTGAATCGCCTCCAGAAGACCTGGGATCCCCTCACCGGTAAGCGCCGATATGCGAACGGTGGGAGTCTCCTCTTCGAGTTGAAGGTCAGCGCCGTCGGCCGCATCGATCTTGTTGAGCGCGATGAGCACCGGAATCCCGTCCGCCCCGATTTCTTCCAGCGTCTCCTCGACCGCCTGGATCTGCTGCCGGGCATTCGGGTGTGTGACATCCACTACATGCAGCAGGAGCTCGGCCTCAGAGATCTCTTCCAGGGTAGCGCGGAAGGCCGCCACCAACGTGGTCGGCAGCTTCTGGATGAAGCCGACTGTATCGCTCACCAGGATCGCCCTGCCGCCGGGCAACTTCACCTTGCGAGTGGTTGGATCCAGAGTAGCAAACAGCTGGTTGGCCACGTACACGTCCGCTTCGGCCAGTCGGTTGAGCAAGGTGGATTTGCCGGCGTTTGTGTATCCCACAATTGCTACGGTGGGAATGTTTGAGCTGCGCCGGCGGGCGCGATGGCGGCCGCGGTGAGCCCGCACCTTCTCCAACTCCTCGCGCAGGTGGTCGATGCGCCGGCTGATGTCGCGCCGGTCGACCTCCAACTGAGTTTCGCCGGGGCCGCGCAGGCCGACCCCACCGACTGATCCGGTTCGCCCCGCTCCTCCGCCGGCCTGGCGTGCCAGGTGGGTCCAAGCGCGAGTCAGGCGCGGCAGACGGTATTCATACTGCGCCAACTCAACTTGCAGGCTGCCTTCTTTCGTGCGGGCGTGCTGGGCGAACACGTCCAGAATCAGCGCGGTGCGGTCGAGCACCCGAATGTCTTCACCCAGCTCTCCCTCAAGCTCGCGCTGGTGGCGCGGGTTGAGCTCCTCATCGAACAGCACCACGTCGGCCAGCGTGTCTTCTGCCCGATGCTTGATCTCCTTGACCTTTCCGGCCCCTACGTAGGTCCTGGGGTCCGGGCGATTGATTCGTTGGGTGACTTCACCAACCACCGACAAGCCAGCGGTCTGCGCCAGCAACTTGAGCTCGTACAGCGATTCCTCGATCGAAAGCAGCTGTACCTGGTCGCGCCGATCGGTGCCAACCAACAGCGCCCGCTCGCGCGGCGTCTGAGTTGGCAAAGGTTGCTTGCTCATGCCGAGATTATAGCTTGGTCACGGCACCGCAGGCGCAGAGCTGGCTACTCACCCACAGGGGCACGGGCCAAAGCGCGGCGCAGGATAAGCACAGAGGATTCTAAAAGCTGATGGCTATGCGAAACTTACGGCGGGTGTTTGAAGCGAATTAGCCGACATCCAGCGTTCCAACTCGCGCCGCGCTCGCTCGGCGTGGGCGCCGGCTCGCTCCCGACGGTTCATTCGCCGCTTGTCCGGCAGTGGCGCCAGCAGGCCGAAGTTGGCCTTCATCGGTTGGAAATGCGCCGGATCGGCGTGCGTGACGTAGTGACACATCGCCCCCAGCATGGTCTGCGCTGGCAGCTCCAGCGGCGCCTGGCCATCCCCCAGCCGCGCGGCATTCAGCCCGGCCAGCAGGCCAGTGGCGATGTTGCCCAGATAGCCTTCGACGCCAGTGATCTGACCGGCGAAAAGCAGCTCCGATCGGGTGCGGAACTGCAGCGTCGGCCTGAGCAGCCTGGGCGCGTTCAAAAAGGTGTTGCGGTGCATCTGACCGTAGCGAGCAAAGCGGGCGTTTTCCAGGCCGGGGATCATGCGGAACACCCGCCGCTGCTCACCGTAGCGCAAATTGGTCTGGAATCCCACCAGGTTGTAGAGCTCGCCCGCCAGGTCGTCCTGCCGCAGTTGCACCACCGCGTGCGGGCGCCTGCCAGTGCGCGGATCGCGCAGCCCTACCGGCCGCAATGGTCCGAAAGCCAGCGACTTCTCTCCCCGCGCGGCGATGATCTCAACCGGCAGACAGCCTTCAAAGAACTGATGCATCCCGGCCCGCACTCCGCCTTCGATCTCGCGCTCAAACTCTCGCAGCTCGATGCGCTGCGCGCTCACCAGCGCTGCCACAAAATCCCGATACTCGCCAGCCGACATCGGGCAGTTCAGGTAGTCGCCGTCCGGGCGCTCCCCGCGGCCATAGCGCGAATCGCGAAATGCGATGGAGCGATCGATGCTGTCTGCCTCTACGATCGGCGACAGTGCGTCGAAGAAGTACAGGTGCCGCTCCCCGCTCAGCCGCTTCAGCGCATCGGAGAACGCAGGCGAGGTCAGCGGGCCGGTGGCTACGATGGTCAGTCCGTCCGGGAGCTGCCGGACCTCTTCTCGGACGATCGTGATGCCGGGATGCCGCTGCAGCCGGTCGGTTACCTGAGCGGCAAACCCTCGACGGTCAACCGCCAGGGCGCCGCCAGCCGGCAGCTGGTTGCGACGAGCGATCTCCACCAACAGCGAGCCCAAGTGCTCGAGCTCACCCATCAATACACCGGAGGCCCGGTCGGGCAGCTGGGAGCCGAGTGAATTGGAGCACACCAGCTCGGCCAGGTCTGGGGTGGCATGTGCGCCGGTATGGCGTACGGGGCGCATCTCAAAGACCCGTACCTGGTGGCCCCGCTCAGCCGCCTGCCAGGCGGCTTCGCTGCCGGCCAAACCCCCGCCGACGACCGTGATTTCTGTCACGCGCGCATTCTACCATCGCGCCCTGCACGTCGAGCACCGCGCGGCCGAGGCTGCAACCACCGCGTCGCGCAGTGCGCTGTGGCGCCGAAGGCCACCGCATCATCCAGGCCCGCCGCGGGCACACCCATAGAGCGCGCTGGCACACAACTTGCACATGCCTGTATACTCTCGCCCTCGAGGTCCAGATGCTTCAGATTCAAGATCAATCGCTCCGACCGGTCGCAACGGCCCACCTGGCTCAGACCATGAGCTTGCTGGCGCTGTCCAACGACGAATTGCGCGACAAAATTCTTGAGGAGCTTTCGGAAAATCCGGCACTGGAACTCAGCGAGCAGGTTGTCTGCCCCAATTGCCAGGCCAAACTGCGTCACCGCGGGCCGTGTCCCAAGTGCAGCGCGCCGGCGGCGGGCGAGGAATCGGTGGTGTTTGTGTCACCCCGCGAGTCCGGCCCCGGCCGCGGTCGCTCGGCCGGGTTGCCCGAGGAACTGGAGGATCGGGAGCCGGTCGCACCGGAAAGCCTTGCGGTGCACGTGCTGCAGCAATTGGCTGCCGAATTGGAGGTCGAGGATCGGCCGGTGGCGGCCTACGTGCTCTCATCGCTCGACGAGGACGGCTTCCTGCCGGACCCACCCGCTATGGTGGCCCGCGCCACCCGCAGTTCATTGGAACAGGTGCAACAGGTGATCGATTTGATCTCACGATGCGATCCGGCCGGATTAGCCACCGCCGGGCCCAGGCAGGCATTGATGGTGCAGATCCAGCTGGTGCAGCCGGGAGATAGCCTGGCCAAGCAGATCCTGGAATCGCATTTCGAACAACTGGCCAAGAAAGACTACGAAGGAATCGCGCAGCAGCTGGAAGTCAGCAGCGGACAGGTTCGCAACGCAGCCAGCTTCATCCAGGAAAACCTCAACCCCTTCCCGGCGCGCGCTTTCTGGGGTTCCGCTCGAACGGCGAAGCAAGCCGACCCGAACGTATATCACGCGCCGGACGTTCAGATCTCCGAGCGCGCCGAAGGCGGATTGGTAGTCGAGATCTTCTCCTCGCTACCCGGTTGGTTGCGCGTCAATCCGCACTTCCGCAAGGCGCTGCAGCAGGTGCAAGCCTCCGATGAGCAGTCCGAAGCCTGGAAGGAACACCTCGAGCGGGCATCGCTGTTTGTCAAATGCCTGCAACAGCGCAACAATACGATGCGCAACCTGATGGAAGAGTTGGTCAGTCGCCAACGCAAGTTCATACTGGAGGGCGACCGCTACCTGTCGCCGATGACCCGGGCCGAATTGGCCGAGGTGATCGGCGTGCACGAGTCGACCATTTCCAGAGCGGTCTCCCATAAGGGCGTGGCACTGCCCAACGGGCGCATTATTCCGCTGGCTCGATTCTTCGACCGGAGCCTATCGGTACGCGACCGCATCAAGGAGATCGTGCGCCAAGAGGTCAAACCGCTGACGGACGATCAAATCGCTTCCAAATTGCGCCGACAGGGTGTAAAAATCGCCCGCCGGACGGTGGCCAAGTACCGGGCCATTGAGGGGATCCTGCCAGCCCGATTGAGGAAAACGCGGGAACTTCCCGCCTAACCAAGAGCCGCATTGCCTACCAGCGCCAAATCGCTCACCAGGTTTCTCAAGCCACAACCGCATAAGGAGCTGTTCCGCACCCTGGCCGACTCGCTTGACGAGGCGGTCTTGGTTTTGGAGTCCGACGGCAGCCAGGTGCTCGAGGCCAATCACGCCTTTCTGCTGCTTAGCGGTTATGCCCGAAATGAACTCGAGGGCATGGCAGCCGCAGACCTATTTCCCGAGAGCGACGAGTCACCGATCCTCTCGCAGCTGGTCCAGGAACAGGCGGTGGAGAAGGCCACCCTGAGCCTGCGCGACGGCGGTCGCATGCTGGTTGACGTGCGGCCCAGCGTGATCGGCAACCCACCGGTTGCGGTGTTGGTCAAAGCCCGATCCACCAGTGATCGGCTGCGTGAACAGCAGCAACTGCACCGTCAAAGCGAGCAGCTGGCCAATTTGATCGAAGTTACCTCGATGTTGCTGGATAGCTCCGCTGACATCCTGCCCGAACTGATTGAGCTAGCAGGCGAGCTGCTGTCTGCCACCGCCACCGGGGTCTACCGGGTTTCGGCCGACGGACCGGATTACCTGCTGGAAGGCCCGCTGCCATCTGGCTTCCCTTCAACTCTTTCGGCTGCCGACTTCGATCCGCTCGACCGGCCCAGCCTGTGGGCGATCGGTACCCGGCCGGATCACCCGCTTCATCGGGCGGCCCGCACCTTGGGGCTGCGTGCGGTGCGCAGCGCTCCGCTGGGTACGCCTAAGGCCTGGATCGGTCTGCTGGTGGCCGGATGGCGTGAACTCGAGGAACTGCCCGACGATGCAATCTCGCTGATGGAGGTGCTGGCCAACCTGATCCACGCCCAAATCCTGGTAAGGATGCAGAGGGGCGTGCTGACCGAATTCGAAGCCAAGCTCGGCCAGGCCGAACGCGAGCTTCGCAGCCAATCGCAAGCAGTCAACGACGGAGTGCTGACCGTCGATTCGAACTTGAAGGTTCTGCGTGCCAACCGTGCTGCCGCCAGGATGCTGGGATACGGCGACGGCGAGCTTCAAGGCCTGCCGATCCAGGACGTTCTGGTCGGGCCGACCGATATCCTCACCACCCTGCTGGACGTAATCGGCCATGAGCGCAGTTCTGAGCGCTTGCACATGACGCTGCATCGACGGGACGGGTCGCCGATCCCGGTTAACCTGCGGGCGGTGCCGCGAGAAGCCGGGTCGGATTCGCGGGTGCTGCTGGTGCTCAGCGACCAATCCGAGCGCAAGGCCATCGAAGACCGGTCCGAATCGTTGGCCCAGCGGGCCCTGCTTGGCGAGGTAGCCGCTATTTTCGCCCATGAGGTGCGCAATCCAATCAACAACATCAGTACCGGCCTGCAGTTAGTCGGCTCGCGGCTGGGGACCGATCACCCACAATATCCCTCGCTGGACAAAATCCGCGGTGAATGCAAGCGGCTGGATCAGCTGATGGAGGACGTATTGTTCTTCGCCCGGCCTTTGGAACTCAAATTCCGGCCTCTCGAGCTTTCCAAGCTGATGGACCGCATCCTGGGCCGCTGGGAGCCCAGGCTGACCCGCAGCCAAATCCGCATCCATCGCGACTACGCCTCGGAAGTACCGTTGGTCTCCGGCGATGAACGCACGCTCGAACAGGTGATCGTCAACCTGGTTTCCAACGGCGTGCAGGCGATGCCCGACGGCGGAACGCTTTCGGTCGGGATCAGCGCCGGCACCAGCGTCGAGTTGAAGCTGGCGGACACGGGACCGGGCATCCCGGCAGACCAATTGGATCGAATCTTTGATCCGTTCTTCACCACCAAGAAGTCGGGCACGGGGCTCGGCCTGGCAATCAGCCGGCGAATTATGACCGCCCATCAGGGCAGCATCTCGGTGGAGAGCTTTCCGGACGCTGGCACGGTTTTCACTCTGCACTTCAACCTACTTCCCCAGGAAGACGCCCAATGACCTCGACCATTCTGGTGGTTGACGACGAAGAGACCGCCCGCAGCTTCGTAAGCGGTGCACTGACCGACGCCGGCTATGAAGCGATCGAGGCCGGAGATCTGGCGGAGGCCAAACAGCATATCGAGACCGGATCGGCCGATATCGTCCTGCTGGACGTGGTGCTGCCGGACGGCTCGGGGATCTCGCTGCTCGATCCGATCGCCCGCGAGAACCCCAGCCCGCCGGTCATTCTGATGACCGCTTTTGGTGAAATTGACACAGCGGTCGAGGCTATGAAACAAGGCGCCCAGGACTACCTGCAGAAGCCGCTGGATTTGGAACAGCTGATCGGAGCGGTCGAGCGGGCCGGCGAAGTCGTGGCCTTGCGTCGCGAGTTGGCGATGATGCGCAAATCCAGTCAGGAGCAGTACGAGTGGATCATCGGAGACACGCCAGAAATGAAGCGGGTGGCTGACGAAGCCGAGCGGGCGGCAGCCGCGTCTGTTTCAGCGTTGATTACCGGCGAAACCGGCACCGGCAAGGAGGTACTGGCGCAGGTCATCCGGATGTCTGGCCCGCGAGCCGATAAGCCGTTCGTGCCGATCAACTGCGCCGCCCTACCTGACACCATGATCGAAACCGAGCTGTTCGGACACGAGGCCGGCGCGTTCACCGGCGCTACCAAGCGCAAGTCTGGTCTGCTGGAAGTGGCCGACGGCGGCATCTTGTTCCTGGATGAGATCTCATCCACCAAGCCCGATATGCAAGCCAAGCTGCTGAGGGTGCTGGACGAACAGACCTTCCGCCGCATCGGCGGGGTCAACGAGATCAAAGTCGACGTACAGATCATCGCCGCATCCAACCGTGACCTGCCCTCGATGTTGAAAGATGGCACCTTCCGCGAGGACCTTTACTATCGGCTCAAGGTGGTCGACCTGCACCTACCGCCGCTTCGCGATCGGATCGGCGACGTACCGGCGCTGGTGGGGTCGTTCATCCGCCAGATTCAGCAGCGCACCGGCAACCCGGTGACCGGAATAACCCCGCGCGCCATCGAGGCGCTCAAGGCGCACCACTGGCCCGGAAACATTCGCGAGCTCCGCCACGTCGTGGAACGTGCGATGCTGTTCTGCGACGATGAGGAGATCGATCTCGGCCATCTTTCCCCTGAATTCCAAGCGCTGGTTTCACCGTGATCAGTCGATCTTGCTCAGCGCTTTGCCCCCAGACACTCCACACCCGGCCACACACTCGCTAACCGCATCCCCCTTCCCCAGGGTCTTGCCAATCACTCAATCCCTCCGCTAGCCCAAACCGAATAGCCCCACCAGCCTCCGCTGGCACGGAGATTGCAACTGCAGGTCTGCATGTCGGCATTGTGGAGGTTCAGATGATTCCTATCAGTTCGGCGGAGATGCAAATCATTATCGGAGCGGCCGTGTTCGTGCTCGGTTGCATGTGCGTCGTGTTGGGGGTCTTGGTGTTGATCACCCGCAGCTATTCGAGAGAGATCAAAAGCCTTGCATCGCACACCGCACGTCTTGGCCAAAAGGGCATGGCAGAAGAGATCACCGGTCTGGTCAACAGCGCTTCGGAGCTGGTTGCGGCGCTCAACGGCCTGGTTAAGACCGCCAGCGGGGCCGGGTTATTTCTGGTCACGCTGGGCATGGTGATGATTGCCTCGTCCTATTGGGTGATGATGCAGGTCGAGTGGCCCGCGGTCTAGCGGAATGCACAGCGACCACGAAATCCTGACCGCGCTCGGCGCACACTACGCTGAGGGCGCCCTGACTGCCGTTGTAGGGCGCTTGCTGCGCGTCCCAGAGGCCTGGCAGGCACTGCGCAATCCGGCTTTCCTGGAAGAAGTGACGGCCTCCAATCCACCGAAGCACCTGACGCCTTCCCATCTGGCCGCTGTTGCGCTGGGCGGTGAGGTCGGCGCCCGCCTCGACCCTGCGCTGGCCGCCCCCCATCGTGCGCGCGCCCACCAGCTGTGGCAGCAGGTCCGGTCTGGCTCGGCTCATCCGGCGGACCTGTTCGAAACTGCCCTGCTGGGGGTGAGCCTGGTCGAACAAGCCGCCGAGGGAAATTTCGGCGCTGGTCAGGCTGCCGCCGATCCCGAGCGCTGGCGCTCCGCACTGTGTGTCGCGTTGCCGGCGCTGGACCAACCGGAGGTCTGGCTGGCACAGCTGCTGAAGCACAAGGCCTACAAGCTTTCAATCACGGTGACGCTGTGCAACCTGGAGGCGGAACAAGCGGCCTCCTACCTGAGACGCAATGCCAACGGTTCTACGGTCGGCCTGTTGCTGCACATCTGGCGCTCTGGAGAGCGCGAGCTGGCGCGCTGGATGGCTATGTCTGATTCAACCGGCGCGGTGCGCGACGACGGCGTCGCTCCATTGCTGTTGCGCGCGATGGGCGATCAGTCCCGGGGGGAGGTCCAATCGGCCCAGGAACTGCTGGCCCAGGCCTGGGATTCGGCCAACCGCGCCACCGCTCACGTGGCGGACTTCACCGCCGATTTGGCGCGGCTGGAAGGGGATCTAGTTACCGAATCGGAAGCCAACCGACGGGCGCTGGAAATCCTACCGAGCGCCGAACGTCGTGCCCGCGCGGCTCGAGCCATGGCCGGAATGGGTCGCACTGAGGAGGCGTTGGCGCTGCTGGCGACCGACGGCCTGTCAATCGAAGAGTCGATTGTGCTGGCCTCGATGCAAGTCGATCAACAGCGGGCAAAGAC
>CAZJUE010000037.1:0-9207 GCA_964549025.1 uncultured Anaerolineaceae bacterium
CTCGGTTTCCTGCTCGGGGCCATTCCCTTTTCGGTACTGCTTGCCAATTGGTTCGGCGGCGACGACCCACGCAGATACGGCGACCGCAACCCCGGAGCGTTCAACGCCTGGCGGGTGGCTGGCTGGAAGGCTGGGGTGGCCACCATCCTGCTGGACTTCTTCAAGGGGGCAATCCCGGTTGGCCTGGCCATCCATCGTTTTGGAATCTCCGGTGCCGCAACGATTCCGGTCGCGCTGGCGCCGGTCATCGGCCATGCGTTCTCGCCGTTCCTCCGTTTGAGGGGCGGCAAGGCCCTGGCGGTGACCTTCGGCGTTTGGGCCGGGCTCACTTTCGGCGAGGCTGCGCTGGTGCTGGGGGCACTGTTCACCGTACTCTATTTCGTTGTGCGGGGGGAGGCGTGGGCGGTGATGCTGGGAATGACCGGTCTGTTGCTTTTCATGTTGTTCCGGCGGTCCGACGCAGCGCTGATCGGGGTATGGGTGGGGAACGCGGTCATCCTGGTGTGGAAACACCAGCAGGAAGTGCGCCGGCTTCCTTCGCTGCGACTAAGCCCGGGCAAACCCAAAGCAGAATCATGACCGTCGGATCGCCGCTCCAAGCCAGTCTGCACACCGGGGCACACTCGGGAGACACAACTTGTCGCTGACTGCGCTGCTGGCCGGGATCGGTGCGTTCGTGCTGGCGCAGCTGGTAGTCGCGATCACCAATCGGCGGTCGCTGGTCCGGCTGTCGCCGGAAGCACTGCCCCACAAGCTCCCACTGGTGTCGATCCTGGTGCCGGCCCGCGACGAGCAAGCGGTCATCGAGCGCTGCGTGCGCTCGCTGCTGGCACAGGACTACCCGCGCTTCGAGCTGCTGGTGCTGGACGACGGCTCGACCGACCGCACCCCGGAGATTCTGGCGGAGCTCGCAGCATCCGACCCACGCCTAACCGTGCTTGACGGCGCACCGCTTCCGCCCGGCTGGACGGGGAAGAACTGGGCCTGCGCGCAACTGGCCAATCACGCCCGAGGCGAGCTACTGCTGTTCGCCGATGCCGACACCGTCCACCGGCCAGGCGCCCTGCGTGCAGCGGTGGCCGCGCGGCAGGATCTGCAGGCCGATCTGCTGGCGGTTTGGCCGCAGCTGGAGACGGTGAGCCTGGGCGAGCGGCTGGTGGTGCCCTTGATCCCCTGGGGCGTGTTCACGATCCTCAGCATTCCGCTTGCACAACGGTTGCGCGCCCCGGCCCTGAGCGCCGCCATCGGGCAGTTCCTGCTGTACCGCCGCGCCGCGTATCAGGCGATTGGCGGTCACGCGGCGGTGCGGTCGCATGCGGCCGAGGACCTTGCGCTGGTGCGCCGCAGCAAGCGGGCCGGCCTGCGCTGGCGACTGGTCGACGGCCAGCGGTTGGTGAGCACGCACATGTACCGGGGTTGGCGACCCGCCTGGGCCGGCTTGAGCAAGAATCTGTATCCAGCCTTCGAATACCGGGCGCTCCCACTGCTGTTTGCCTGGGGTTGGCCGCTGCTGGTCGCTTGGTTGCCGCTGCTCGTACTGGGCATCGCGGTTTTCGGAGCGGCCGCTCCGGTCGAGCCCCCCGCATTGGCGATAGCGTTGGCTGCCACCGCCGAAGGGTTGCTGTTGTGGATCCTGATCGCCCGCTGGTTTGGTTTCCCGCTTTGGCTGGCGCTGCTGCATCCGTTGCTGTTGGCGGTGGGCCTGGCACTGGCGGTGAACTCGCTGTGGGCCACCCGTGCCGGGCGGGCGCGCTGGAAAGGCCGGCCGCTGTCACGTTCCAGCGGCGCGGGCGTTGCAGGGGCATGATCGCCCAGCCACCCGCACCTAGCGGCCTGCCTGCGCTCCGTACGCTGTCCGGAATGCTGCGTTCCCGCTCGCTGCTGCGAGGCTTGGAGCTGCTCCACAGCGAACTCGGCGATGTGTACCGCATTTCGCTGCCGGGTTTTCAACCGACGGTGCTGGTCGGTCCGGAAGCGGCGCGCTTTGTCTACGTGACTGAGCGCGAGCGCCTACGGTGGCGGGCCGAGCACGATCCGGTCACCCGTTTGCTGCGCGGGGGCCTGCTTGTCGAGGACGGCGAAGTGCACCAGGCGCTACGCCGGCAGGCGAGTCCCAGCCTGCACCGCCGTATGATGAACAGCTACTCCGCGGCTATCCTGGAACGCACCGACCAGCTCAGCGCCGAGTGGACGACTGAGCGCCCGGTCGACCTGCTGCACCAGATGCGCCGGCTGACGTTGCTGGTGCTGGTGGATAACCTTTTTGACGCTGACCTATCGGCAGAGCTCGATCGCCTATGGAAGCCGATCCTGCGCACGCTGCGCTACATCGGTCCCGGTGCCTGGCTGCTGTGGCGCGAGGTGCCGCGGCCCGGGTACCGGCGAGCGCTCGGCTCGCTGGATGAGTACCTGTACCGACTGATCGAGCGGCGGCGGACCGAGGGGGCCCAGGGCGCCGACTTGCTCAGTCATCTGATCCAGAGCGGCTTGGACGACCAGTTGATCCGCGACCAGCTGTTGACCATGCTGATCGCCGGCCACGATACCAGCACCGCGCTGCTCAGCTGGACAATGCACCTGCTCGGCACGCATCCAAAGGTGCTGGCCGAGCTGCAGGCGGAAGTCGACCAACAGCTAAGCGGAGCCGTCCCAGAGCTGTCACAGGTCTCCCAGCTGCCGCTGCTCGACCAGGTATTGAACGAGAGCCTACGGCTGTATCCGCCCATCCACCTGAGCAGCCGCACCGCGGCGGCTGACCTGGACTTCGCTGGCTACCGTCTACCCGCCGGAACCAGGGTGCTGCTGTCGATCTACCTGACCCACCGCCACCCGGATTACTGGCCGGAGCCGGATCGATTCGATCCGCAGCGGTTCGCATCGGAGAATGCGGCCGACCGCCCACCCTACGCCTTCATTCCTTTTGGAGGCGGCCCACGCAACTGCATCGGGATGGCCTTCGCCCGGGCCGAAGCGCAGCTGATCCTGGCCCGCCTGCTGCAGTGCTATCACTTCCGACACCTGAATCGACCGGTGCACCCGCACATGGGCGCTACGCTGGAGCCGCGGGCGGCGGTGTGGATGCAGGTGACCCGGCGCTGAAGCCGGCATGTTGATGATCTCGCACAGCTCCCCGCCGACCGCACTGGGGTCAAACGGTCGCCAATGACCTACGGCTCCTTCTTGCTGATCTTCCTGCTCCCGCCCACGCTGCTGCTGGTTGCCGGGCTGCGCCGCCGCATCCCGCGGCGAGCGCTTTTGCTGCCGACAGTAATCTCGGTAGTCGCCGTGCTGTACACCACGCCATGGGACAACTACCTGGTCGCCAACCGAATCTGGGAGTACGACCCAAACCGCATCTCTGGCGTGCTGCTGGGATGGGTACCGCTCGAGGAGTACCTGTTCTTCGTGTTGCAACCGCTGCTGACCGGTTGGTGGACACTGTGGATCCTGCGGGGTGGGGCGCCCGGCCGGCGATCTGCTTCAAGCGGCGGACGCCGCGAGTTGGGCGTGAGCGAGGCAGCGCCGACCTCCGACCGGCCAGCGGATGGATCGCTCCGCTCTACCAACTCAGCACCCCGCAGGTTGATCCGCGCCGGCGCCCTTTTGCCTGTCGGATTGTTCTGGCTCGGCGCCGTGATGGCGCTCTGGATCGGTACGCCGGAGCTGCGCTATCTGGCGCTGATCCTGGTCTGGGCGCTGGCGCCGATGGCGCTCCAGTTGGGCTACGGCGCCCCGGCTCTATGGCAGCTGCGCGAAGCAGCGCTGTGGTCGATCACGCCTGCCACCCTGTACCTGGCGGCCGCCGACGGCCTGGCGATCGCCGCCGGTGTCTGGACCATCCATCCGGCAACCTCCATCGGCTGGCAGCTGTTCGGGGTGCTGCCGGTGGAAGAATTCGTGTTCTTCCTGCTCACCAATACGCTGATCGCATTCAGTCTCCTGCTGGTGGCGCCGCGCGTCATGCGCTCAGCCCGGCTGGGCAGCTCGACCGACGGAGGCTAGCTGCCGCAGCGCCCAACAGCCGTCGCTGCGTCGTCGGCCGGTGCCAGCAACCTCAATGCTTTGCGCCCATCACTGCACCGCTGACCCATGCCGCACACCGCTTGACATGCAGCCTCACCGCGGTTACGCTTGCACTGGTTTAGGCATACCTAATTTTCGATGCACACTCAAGCGGTCGAAGACTATCTCAAGACCATCTACGACCTGGAACGCGAGGGCGGAAAGGTCTCGACCACCGCGCTGTCCGAGCGTCTGGACGTCGCGCCGGCTTCGGTCACCGGAATGGTCAAGAAGCTGGCCGGCATGAAACTGGTCAAGCACGAGCCGTACCGCGGCGTCGAGCTGACCGCCGCCGGTACCAAGATCGCCCTGGAGGTAATCCGACACCACCGGCTGGTGGAAAGCTACCTGGCCGAAGCGCTCGACGTGCCGTGGGACAAGGTCCACGAGGAGGCCGAGAAGTGGGAACACGTAATCTCCGAGGAGATGGAAGACCTGATCGCCGCCAAACTCGGCCACCCCACCAACGACCCGCACGGCGCGCCGATCCCCGCTCGCGACGGCAGCATGCCGGACGCCGACTTGCGGCGACTCTCTGACCTGCGGCCCGGCGATTCGGCGGTGATTGCCGAGGTCAGCGACCACGATCCGGAGCTCCTGCGCTACGTGGGTGAGCTTGGCCTCTTTCCACAAGCGCGGGTGGAAGTGGTCTCCACCGCTCCATTTGAGGGGCCGGTCACCCTGTTGATCAACGGCGACCAGCATGCTATCGGCCGCGAAGTTGCCGGGCACATCCTGGTCGGCCCCAACCCCGACTGAATCTCTAGGCATACCGCTCGATCCCGCATTTCGACCAAGACGGAACCCGGCCGGGGCCGTCGGTGTATTGTGGTTAAGCAGTGACCGAAGCCGACCTGATCCGGCGGGCGCGAGGTGGCGACGAGCGGGCATGGGAAGCGATCGTCTCCGATCATCGACAGGCGGTATTCCGGCTGGCGTACCTGACCTTGGGGGATCCGGATGAGGCGGAGGACATAGCGCAAGAAGTGTTCATCCGAGCCACCCGCAACCTGCACCGCTTTGACGAGAGCCGGCCGTTGCGGCCGTGGCTGCTGCGCATCGCCTCCAACCTGGCACGCAATCGTGTGCGCTCGCTGGGGCGTTATTGGCAGGCGCTGCAGCGAGCTGGCCGTGAGGCTGAGCCAGAACCGGTCTTCGACGCCGACGGGGCGCGCCTGCTGTGGCGGGCAGTGCGCCGGCTGAGCGACAACGAGCAGCAGAGCATCTACCTGCGATATTTCCTCGAGCTGTCAGAGCGAGAAATGGCCGAGACGATGGAGGTCGCGCCTGGAACCGTGAAGTCGCGTCTCCATCGAGCGCTGCGTCGTTTGCGCGGCGTAATCGAGCGCGACTTCCCAGAGCTGCGGGAGGGGCTGGCCGGATGAACGCCACCGCAGTTCCGCTCGGATATGGGTTGCAAAGTGAGCGAGATGACTGACAACGAACAGCCCGAGCTGGAGCGTTTGCTGCGCGGCCTGGCGCGGGACTTCCCCTATCCTGAGACACCGCATATTGCCGCCAGGCTGGCGGTCCGCCGCGGCAGGCGGCGCAGGCGCCGGAGCCGCCTGGTGGCGCGTTTGGCCGGCGCGGTGGCGATCGCGTTGACTGTGGTGCTGGTCGCGGTCCCACCCGTACGGGCCGCGGTGGGCGAGATCCTGCGGGTGGGTGCGGTACGCATATTCCAGGGCGAGCCCGGTGCTACTCCCCCGCCGGTCCCGGCCGGCGCGTTGACGGTGCTCGACCTACCCGGCGAAGTCGGCCTGGCCACTGCCCGCCGGGAAGTCGATTTCGACCTGCGGCTGCCGGCCGAGTTGGGATTGCCGGACCGCGTGTTCGTACTTGATCTAGCCGAATCGCAGGAACAACCGGCGGTGGCGATGATCTGGCTGGAGCCGGAGCGGATCAACGATCCGCGGGCAGCTCTATATGTGTTTCCGCCGAACCCGGTGATCACCAAGCTGACGCCGCAATCGGTCGAGTCGGTCCACGTGCACGACCAATCGGCGCTGTGGACCGAGGGCCCGCACTACTTCGAGCTCCCGCTGGAATCCGGGCCGCTGCGCCTTTACGTTCCGGGTGGGGTTTTGATTTGGAGCGAGGGACCGCTGACCTACCGGCTGGAGACCGATTTGGGACGCGATTCGGCGGTGCAGATCGCTGAGTCGCTGCGCTGAGTTGAGCGCATGGCGACAAGCGCGCAACCAAGATCGATCAAAGCAGACGAAATGCCAAATGGAATCGGCCGGCGGCGGATTGCCTGGGGGCTGACCTTCGCGCTGTCGGCGCTGCTGGTTCCCATCGCCGCCTATGCCAAAGGCCCGTTCGAAATGGTGACAATCGCTGGACCGGATTGGTTCGGCGAGATCGAAATCACCGATCCAGGCGCTCTGAAGGCTTTCGACATGCTGGCCTTCATGGACGCGGATCATCCGCTGGCCAGCCCGGCGCAGCTCAGCGGGGGCTATCTGGTCACTCGCGGCTACTTCTCAGGCGAGGGTGAAGCCGAGCGCTTCACCCCATTTGACCGGTTGATGGTCTTTCCTGGAAGCCCGGGCTACGTTTACTACATCGAGATTGTCAATGGATCGGGCCCGATGGACGGCCGTTGGTACCGATTGAGCCCCGGCGGCCAAACCGCCCTGCTGGGCGCCCGGGAATCCGCCGGTGTGCGGCTCGCATCTTCCCGCGCCCTGAACCCCATCCCGGCGCCCGCATCCGACCCCACCCGCTGGCTGATCCCGGGGCTGACCGCGGCAGTAGGCATTGCGGCAGGCTGGATGCTGGGCCGGGGCCGCAGTCAGCTGACGGCTGCCCCGAGCTAGCTCGAACCGACCTGTCTTCGGATGATATACTCCGGCGGCCCAATCGAGCCCGCCGATGCACAACCGCGCCTTGCTCCTTTTCCTTGCCGTGGCAGCCGCCAGCCTGGCCTGCACCTTCGCCTGCGACCTGATACAGCAGGCAGCCGAGTTGGTTCAGGAGATCGAGCCGGAAACGGTAGCTCCTCTGCCGCCCGAACGTACTCAACCCGAACCAGCGCCGAGCGATCCGCTCCGGCCGGAAGAGCCGACCACGCCCGGTCCGGCCAGCGGCGCCGCCATCCCACCCGAGGTCGACCGGCAGATGGATCAGATCGAGCGGGAGGTGATCGAGCTGCGCGGGCTGCAGCCCAACGCTCCGGTGGCGCGCGGGCTGCTTACTCCGGACGAACTGCGGCAGTACGTGATCGACGACTTTCTGCAGGACTACAGCGAAGAGGAAGCCCGCGACGACGCGCGCACGCTGGCGTTATTCGGGTTGATCGACCCACAGTTCGACCTGCTCGACCTGTACCTCGAGCTGTACAACGAGCAAATCGCCGGTTTCTATGACGACGAGGTCGAGCAGATGTTCGTGGTGCAGGGCGCCGGTTTCGAAGGGCCGGAGCGGATCACCCACGCCCACGAGTACGTACACGCCCTGCAGGATCAGACCTGGGATCTGAGCGAAGGATTGGGATTCAACGACGAAGCTTGTGAGGCCGACAGCGAAGCCTGCGCCGCGGTCCAGGCGATGGTCGAGGGCGATGCCACCCTGCTGGAGGAGCAGTGGCTGGTCACCTACGCCACCGATGAGGACTTCGATCAGCTGCGCGAGTTCGTGAACAACTTCCAAAGTCCGGTGCTGGACTCTTCGCCGGCATTCCTACAGGAAGACTTCCTGTTCCCCTACCAGTATGGATACCTGTTCGTGCTGGACTTCTACCAGGACGGCGGTTGGGCGGCGGTCGACGCGCTGTACGGCGATCCGCCGAGCAGCACCGAGCAGATCCTGCACCCGGAACACTATCCGGATGATTTTCCGATGCGTCTGCTGGCGCCGGATCCAGCGCCAGCACTGGGCACCGGTTGGATCGAAATCGACCGCGATGTGCTGGGTGAGTGGTTTACTCGTCTGACCCTGACCGAGCAGCTGTCCACCCAAACGGCCGAGACCGCCGCCGCCGGATGGGGCGGTGACTATTACCTGAGCTTCTACAATGAGGCCGACGATCGAGGGGCGTTGGTGCTGGTTTCAGCCTGGGACACAGTACGCGACGCGCATGAGTTCTACGAGGCATTCCGCGAGTACGGGCTGCTGCGCTACCAGGGGCAGAGTTTGTCTTCCACCACCCAGACGACCTGGGAGGGCGATTTCGGCTGGGCATCGATCGAGATTGCCGGCGATCAAACCCGCTGGATCCACGCTCCCAACGCACCCCTGGGCGAACAGCTGCGGCAGGCGATCCCCTTCCCTGTCACAATTTCCGAGCAATAGCGATTCCACGACCGAGAACTCGCCGCAACCCGCCGACTGGGCGAATTGCGTCCGAGCCGGCGGCTCCGCATTCTGAGACCATCTGGATGACTGCCCGGTCGGCGGCCCGAACAGCGCAGAGCGCTACTTCTTGCGCTTGACCTGCGAGGGCAGCCGCACTAACTCGAACAGGTCGGTGACCCGGCAATAGCTGTACCCCGCCAGGCGGCCGATCGGCTGCAGCTTCATCAGGTCGATGTGGTCCCCCTCATACAGTAGTTCATCGTCCACCTGCAGCTGCAGTACCTCACCGATCACCACGCTGCCGGCGCCAATCCCGTCGCCAACATCGACGATTTGCGCCACCCGGCACTCATAGTGCACCGGGCTCTCGGCCACCCGCGGGGGTTTTACCCGCAGCGACGGCCGGGCGGTTACTCCGGCAGCCTCGAACTCATCGACTTCCGGTGGATACTCGGTGGCGGTGACGTTCATAGCTTCGGCCAGCGGCTCGGTCACCATGTTCACCACAAACTCACCGGTGTCCCGCACGTTACGCAGCGTGTCCTTGATCCCCCGATCGGTGCTCCGCACGGTAGGGCAGAACAGCACGTGCGGCGGATTGGCGCACACTGCGTTGAAATAGGAAAACGGCGCCAGGTTGCGGCGGCCCTCCGGGTTGACGGTGGATACCCAGGCGATCGGCCGGGGCAGGATCGAGCCGATCATCAGTTTGTGGATCGAATGCCAGGGCATCTCCCCGGGTGTGATCTCCATGGAATCTCCTTTGACGACGGGCGCGTTCAGGGGAACGTGAGGCACTTCGCTTCGCTCAGCACCAGAGGCACTTCGCTTCGCTCAGCCGGTGGT
>CAZJUE010000037.1:9307-15611 GCA_964549025.1 uncultured Anaerolineaceae bacterium
GAGGCACTTCGCTTCGCTCAGCACCAGAGGCACTTCGCTTCGCTCAGCCGGTGGTGGTCCCCTCCCGCGGCTGCTCCACCTCTTCCATCCACGAGGCCTGGTATTCGGGCTTCTCAAACTCCTGCGCATCCACCGTGACCTGCAGTGGCCGAAAAGTGTCGACCATTACCGCCAATTCGTCGGTCTTCTGCTTCCCAATGGAGGCCTCGGTGGCGCCGGGCTGCGGCCCGTGCGGCAAACCGCTGGGATGCAACGTGACGTCGTAGCGATCGATGCCTTTGCGCGACATGAAATTGCCGTCGCAGTAATAGATCACCTCATCCGAGTTCACGTTGGAATGGCTGTACGGCGCCGGGATGGCTTCGGGGTGATAGTCGAACATGCGCGGCACGAACGAACACACCACGAAGTTCCAGCCTTCGAAAGTCTGATGGGTCGGCGGCGGCAGATGAAGTTGTCCGGTGCGCGGCTCGTAGTCACGGATATTGAAGATCCAAGGATAAATGAAGCCATCCCAGCCCACCACATCGAACGGGTGGTGGTCGAGGGTGTGACGGGTGATGGTGTCGCGCACTTTCACCCGCACTTCGAATTCGCCAGAGTCATCGAAGGTCTCCAGCTCCTGCGGCACGCGGATATCACGCTCGGTATACGGCGCAAACTCGGTCAGCTGGCCGTATTTGTTGCGATAGCGCTTGGGCGCCTCGATCTGTGAGGCTGACTCGATCACGAAGAAGCGCGCTGGACCGTCCAGCTCCATGGTCCAGGTGGTACCGTAGGGCAGCACGATATAGTCGCCTTCGTCGAAGGCCAGTTTGCCGAACTGAGATCGCAACTGGCCAGAGCCCTCGTGGGTAAACCACACCTCGTAGGCCTGGGCGTTCCGGTAGTAGTAGTCCATGCTCTCGGTCGGCCGGCTAACCCCCATGACGACGTCGTTGTTTCCGAGCAGCGTTCGGCGGGCTGCCACCGGATCGCCGCCTTCCGGCACCTCTGCAGTGGCGAAGGCCCGGTGTCGCAGCGGGCCGTACTCGGCATACTCCGGCCCGGCATCACCCAGCTCCTCCACCTGGACCACCTTCGGCGGCAGGTGGTGGTGGTACAGGATCGACTGGATTCCAGAGAAGCCCTCCAGCCCCATGACCTCCTCCCGGTACAGCCCGCCGTCCGGTTTGCGGAATTGGGTGTGGCGTTTCTGCGGAAGCTCGCCAAGTCGATGGTAGAACGGCATAGTGATCCTCCCTTGCGCGGCCGATCCGCCGCCGCGCCGCGTTTTCAGTTGATCCGCTCAGGGCTCCGATCGGGATCCGGCCTCAACTACCCGCCGGAGCGCCCCTGCGATCCCCGACCCGGTTGCGCAGCACCCCCAGCCCCTCGATCTCCAATTCCACCACATCTCCCGGTTTGAGCCAGGGGCCGTCAGCGCCGGTAAGCTCCAACAAGCTGCCGCTTCCGACCGTGCCGGAACCAATTACGTCTCCGGGCATCAGGTAAACATCGGCCGAAGCACGGGCAATCATCTCGCCGAACGAGTAGTGCAACTGGTTCCAGTTTCCTTCGGAGCGCGTCTCACCATTCACCCGAGCGATCATCGATGCATCGAAAACGCCCGGCCGGTCGGCCTGCTGTTCGGCAAGCTCGTCGGCGGTGACCAGCGCCGGACCCAGCGATGAGGCGAAATCCTTACCTTTGGCCGGTCCAAGCCCGACGCTCATTTCACGCCGCTGCTCGTCGCGCGCCGACCAATCGTTGAAGATCGTGTAACCGAAGATGTACTCAGCGGCACTTTCAGCCGGGATGTCCCTCCCCTGCCGCCCGATCACGCACGCCACCTCCAGCTCGAAATCCAGCGCCTCGCTGTAGCTGGGATAGGGGATCGTCTCTTCCGGCCCAAAGATCGCCGAAACGTTGGAGAAGTAGAACACCGGGCGCTGATACCACTCCGGTGGGACTTCCCGCTCTCGGATAGCGTTTGCCGCCCGCACATGGTCTTCAAAGGCGTAGAAGTCGCGCAAGCTCATCGGGCGCGGCAGCGGTGGATACAGTGCCACTTCCGAAATCGGATAGGCCAGCGGCTGGCGGCCGGCGCCTTTCAACTGGAGTGGGTTGACGCCCGCCATTCCGCTCATCAACTCGTCCAAGTAAGCCTGCACGTCTGAGCCGAGGTGAATGAGCTCCAGCAGCGAAGGTGGTATCGGTTCCGCCGAGAGCGCCAGCGCGCCCTGGGCCCAGCTGCGGGAGGCCAGCAGATCCACCACTACATCTCCGTGCAGCGCACCCAACCGCGGCTTGCGCAGCGAGTCGGTCAGGGCAAAGGTGACGTATCGCATGTGGGAGCGGACCTAGCTGTGGACGCGAGACAATGGCGGCTGCCGGGTTGCCCAGACGGTCTGCCCGCCGGTTCGATCTAGAGATTGCCTCGGCGTTGCTGTTCCTGCTCCAGCGCTTCGAACAGCGCCTTGAAGTTGCCTTTTCCGAAGCCGCGGCTGCCGTGTCGCTGGATGACCTCGATAAAGGAAGTGGGGCGGTCCTGAATCGGGCGGGAAAAGATTTGCAGCAGGTAGCCCTCATCGTCGCGATCGACCAGGATTCCCTGTTCGGCAATCGCCTCCCAGGGCTCGTCGATAGTGCCCACCCGGTCGGACATGATGTCGTAGTAAGCCTCCGGCACCCGCAGGAATTCGATCCCGTTTGCGCGCAGCCTGCCGACGGTGTCGATGATGTCGCCGGTAGCCATGGCAATATGCTGCACGCCGGGGCCCAAGTAGTAATCCAGGTACTCCTCAATCTGGCTCTTGCGCTTGCCCTCGGCCGGCTCGTTGATCGGCAACTTGATGCGCCCACTGCCGTCTTCCATCACCTTGGACATCAAAGCCGAGTACTCGGTGCCGATGTCCTGGTCGTCAAAGTGGATCAGCTGACGGAAGCCCATCACCCGGTGATAGAACTTCACCCACTCATTCATCTTTCCCAGCTGCACGTTGCCGACCACATGATCGATAACCGCCAAGCCCGACGATTGGGCCTCCAGGTCCAACGGCTGGTAGCCGGGTGCGAACGGCCCCCGGTAATCACCCCGATCGACAAACACGTGCAAGACCTGGCCATAGGTGTGAATGGCGGCGGTGCGGAAGATGCCGTGGTCGTCGCGGGTCTCGCGCGGCTCCCAGGCACTTGCCGCCCCGCGCTCGATGGTGGCCTGGTAGGCCTGCTCGACGTCCTCCACCCCCAGCGCCACGTGCTTCACCCCGTCGCCGTGCAGCATGTGGTGGGCGGCGATCTCATCGGTGGGAACGTAGGCGGCGGTCACCACGAAGCGGATCTTGCCTGACTCGAGCACATAGGAGGCCGAGCGCCGGTTGCCGGTCTCCAGGCCGGAGTATGCCACCGGCCTGAAACCGAAGCCCTTCCACCAGAAGTGCATGGCCTGTTTTGCGTTACCGACCCAGAAGCGTAGGTGGTCGATCGATTTTATTTGCAGGAAATCGGATTCTTCGGTGATTGGCCGTTCAGCGGCTGAGGCCAGGTCGCTCACGCTAGGCTCCTTTGCGATTGGCTCGCTTGTACCCCGAAAGGGTGCTCGTACCCCGAAGGGGTGCTTGTACCCCGGTGGGCCGCGGATGCCGGCCATGGTGTAGCACCGGCCGGAGATCGACGCTATGTCGCGAGCATTCTATCACCCTGGGTTTTTCGCTCGAAAAACTCGGTGATGGCGTTGTAGCAGCGCACCCTGTTGTCGAATTTCAAGACGTCGTGGCCTTCATCCTCGAAGACCAAGATGTCGATGTCCTTGCCCTGCGCCTTGAGCTCCTCGACCAGATCGCGCGATTCCTGCTCCACCACCCTTGGATCGTTGGCCCCCTGGATCACCAGCATCGGGCAGGCCAATTGGTGCAAGTAGGTTTTGGGAGAGCGGTCGGTCAGCAGCGCCCGGCCTTCCTCCGTCTCCGGGTCACCGATCACCAGCTTGAAATATGGCTTCCAGGTGGGCGGAATGCGCTCGGAGAAAGTGATCAGGTCGTAGGGACCAAACATATCGACCGCCGCCGCCCACAGCTCCGGGTGCCGGCCGGCCAACGTCAGAGTCATGTAGCCGCCGTACGAGCGGCCGACCAAGCCGGTGCGTGAGGTGTCCAGCCGTTGATCATCGGCCAGCACCTGCATGGCGTGGACGTGATCCAGTCGATCATCGCCGCCCCAATCCAGGTCGACCAGTTTGGTGTAGGAAAGGCCATAGCCAGTACTGCCGCGGGCGTTGGGCACGAACACCGCAAAACCGTGCATGGTCAGGTACTGGATCAGCGGCATCGAGAACCAGGTGAAGTCCGGCCGCTCCTGGCTCTGTGGCCCGCCGTGCAGGTAATAGATCAGCGGCCGCGGGCCATCAAAGTCCAGGTCCGGGGATGGGAAGTACAGGCGGGCTGAGACTCGCAAGCCATCGAACGACTCGTAGGATGCGTCCTCGCCGGGTGACATCCAGCTCTGCGGAACCCCCAGCACCCGCTCATTGGTTTGCCGCTGCAGGTCCCCGTCGTCGATGGTATACAGCTGCGCAGGTGAGGTGGCGGTCGAGAAGGCCAGGGCGTAGTTGTCGTTGCGCTTATCGAAGTGCAGAGACTGGGTGACGCCCAGCGAGAGTTCGCCTTTCCCATAAAGCGTTTGGCGCACCGTTAGCTCGCGAGCCGCTTCGTCGAAGGTGCACTCGTAGCCCCAGGAGCAGCCGTCGATGTTGTAGCTCAGCAGGTAGCGATCATCTTTGAGATCGTACAGCGCGTAGAGCTCGCCGCTACCATGGTGTTCAGTCCCCTTGATCGCTACCGGTTCCGGTTCGGCCCCTTCTCGCAATTCCAGGTAGCCGGCGCCGTAGGTGTCCTCGAACAAGCTAGTGTAGATCAACAGCCCGCGATCGTCCGGTGTGAAATAGGAGTGGGAGATGGTGTTCAGCGGCACCTGCTCGCCCGACTCGCGCTGGTCGATCGGCTTGCCGTACAGTAGCCGGTTGCCCTCCACGCCCTGCTCCCACAGATAGATCACGTGGTCGCCAACGGAGTAGGTCTCCAGCAACACCACCTTAGTGTTTTGCTTGTTGGCTCCGATTGGCCAGCGGCCGTACGGGCTGCCGCCAAGCCTGGTCAATTGACCGCTGCGCAAGTCGCCCTGAAATGCGGAGATCATCGATTCGGCGCGCGACTGCGCGCCGAAGTGAGCAATATTGGCCTCGAGATCACAGTTGAACAGAAATACCCGGTAGGCATCGAACTGCTCCCCGAAGGTCGGCTCGGGAAAGCCGCCGTCGATCGGAATGGTCATCGGTTGGTAGTTCTCGTCCCCATCCTTGTCGATCATCACCACGATCTGCCCCAGGTCGGGGAAGACGTAAAACGAGTACCCGTCCTGCAGCGTGGGATTTTGCAGCGCGATGTCCGGCGGCAGCAGCGGCTCCGGCACGCTCCCGCCCACGTCCATGGCGTACAGGCTGAGCTTTCCGGAGAGGTTGCTGATGAAGAACAACCGGTCGCCCACGCGATGGGGACTCATAAACAGCCGGGCGGCAAGAAACGATTCGATGTTGACCACTAAGTCCTCCTGGCGATTGAGTCAGCAGGGCCGCCGCATGGCGGTCCGCGCCTTCGGATATTCTACCGGCGGCTGGGGCGCCGGGATCAGGCTGAGGGCCGGATTGACGGCCTCTCAGGTGCCGAAAATCAACGTACCGGGCCGCCCCGGCCATCTTGACCCACTGAAACCCGGCATGGTAGGCTCGCCGTCCAATGGGATCCCGCCGGCCGCTTGGCCGCCGCACGATCTCCCTTTTCGTCATCGGACTGCTGATCGGGTTGGGCCTTATTTGGGCCGTACAAGACCTGAGCCTGACCGATCTCGGCGACCGCCTCAGTACATTCACTACCATATTCCTGGGCATTTTCATCGAAGCGGCGCCGTTCCTGCTGTTGGGGACGTTGGCCTCCGGCCTGGTGGAGGAATTCCTGCCGCAGCAGCTGCTGCAGCGCTGGATCCCGCGCCGCCGGCTGCCGCGTGCGCTGGCCGGGGCCAGCATGGGGATGCTGTTTCCGGTTTGCGAGTGCGGCACCGTTCCGCTGGCGCGGCGCCTGCTGCGTAAAGGGTTACCGTTGCCGGTGGCGATCGCGTTTCTGTTGGCGGCGCCGGTGATTAACCCAATCGTGCTGTTCAGCACCGCGGCAGCCTTTGGCTTTGGGCCGCTGCTGGCGCTGCGGTTTGGAGTGACGCTGGTGATCGCGGTCATCGTCGGATTGCTGTTCAGTATCGAATCGGCCCCGCACCG
>CAZJUE010000038.1:0-15550 GCA_964549025.1 uncultured Anaerolineaceae bacterium
CGGGTTGCTGGTGGTCGCAGCCGATGAAGGGGTGATGCCGCAGACCCGCGAACACCTGGCGATCCTTGATCTGCTCGAGATCCCTCGCCTGGTAGCAGCGCTCACCAAATCCGATCTGATCAGCGATCCGGAGTGGATGGAATTGGCGAAAGCCGATCTGCGCGGGCTGCTGAGCTCGACTCGGTTCGCGCAAGCCGAGCTGATTGAAGTGTCTTCGAGGCGGGCAAGCGGCTTAGCGGGGCTGCAGCAAGCGCTGGATCGGGCGTTGGCAGATGCTCCGGAGCCGCGGGATATTGGGCGCCCGCGACTGCCGGTCGATCGGGTCTTCAGCATATCAGGATTCGGCACCGTGGTCACCGGCACTTTGATCGACGGCGCTCTCCAGGTCGGCCAGGCTGTCGAGCTGCAGCCCAGCGGGCTGGCGACGCGGATTCGTGGCCTCCAGACCCACCAGGAGAGCATTGAGCGCGCACTGCCTGCCAGCCGGGTGGCGGCGAACCTCACCGGGGTGACGGTCGATCAGATCGCGCGGGGCGACGTATTGATCGATCCCGCATCTGACTCGCCAACGACCACGCTGGATGTGCGCATTCGGGTACTGTCAGAGGCGCCCGTCGGAATCCAACATGGGATGCAGTTGAAACTGTTTGCTGGGGCAGCACAGAGAACAGCGCGGGTGCGAATGTTGGAACCGGGAGAACTGCAGCCGGGCGAGACCGGCTGGCTGCAGCTGCGCTTGCGTGAGCCACTGCTGGTACGTCGAGGCGATCGTTTGATCGTGCGACGCCCCTCGCCGCCGGCGACGCTCGGCGGCGGACGGGTCGCGGATCCCCACCCGCCACGTCGTTACCGGCGCAACGATCCAAAGCGGCGCACAACCCTTCAGGCCATGCTGGATGGGAGCGGCCGTCAGGTGCTGATGGAGACGCTGTCAGCTGAAATGGTGAGCTCGCTGGCCGATGCTGCTGCGGTGGCCGGACTTGAATTGGAACGAGCTGCGTCTATTGCCGGAAGAGCGCAGGCGGAGGGTGAGCTTACGGTGCTGAACCCGGAGGATCCGCCGCGAGATTGGAAATTGGTCGTCCGCGATCGACTGGGCAGCTTGGCGGCGCAAGCTGGCACACTCGTCGGCGAATACCATCAGCGGTACCCCACTCGGTCGGGCATGTCCCGCCAGGAGTTGCGCAGCCGTCTTGGGCAGTCGGAGCGCGGTCTGGTTGCTGTGCTCGTCAGCGAAGGACATCTCGTCGCGCACGGCGATCGAGTGGCACTGCCCGACTTTGCCCCGCAAATCTCCGAGCGCGATCAGGCCAGGCTGGACGAGGTGCTGGCGCGCTTCGCGGAGAATTCCGAAACCCCGCCCTCAGTGAAGGAATGCATTCAGGCAGTCGGCGACGAGCTCTTCGGCTATTTGCTTGAAAGCGGGCAACTGGTGCGCGTTTCGGAGGCGGTGGTGCTGGAAGCGGCCCAGTACCGTAGATGGGTGGAGCAGATCACCCGATTGCTTCGAGACGGTGGCAGCCTGACCGTGGCTGAGGTTCGCGACAACTTCAACACCACCCGCAAATATGCCTTGGCGCTGCTTGAACACCTGGACCGGATCGGGCTGACCTACCGTGAGGGGGATGAGCGTCGCCTGGTGGGTACGGCGAGACGTTAACCGGTTCGCCCCGCTGGACATCGAAGCGGCATCCTTCGCCGCTAGAATTCGCGCAGTTTCCAGCTACCGTCAACCATTACGCCGACGGGCGACAGCGTTGCGACCTGCTCCGGAGCCAGCCCGAACGGGTCCTGCTCCAGCACGATGAGGTCAGCCAGGAAGCCCGGAGACAACTGTCCTTGCTGCATCTCCATTCCGCCGGCGAAGGCCGGGCCTTCGGTGAAGGCACCGAGTGCTCCGGCTAGCTGCACTCGCTGGCTCGGGATCCAGGCGGGCTGATCCGTCGAACCGTCGTTCAGCCGCCGTCGGGTGATGGCCGCGTGCAATCCCAGGAAGGGATTGGGATCTTCGACCGGTGCATCGGAGCCGAATGCCAGCCGGGCGCGGGCCCCCAATTGCGAATGCCACGCGTATGCTCCGGCCGTCCGCTCTCCCCAGGCGCGATCAGCGGCCACCATATCGGAGGTCGCGTGGATCGGCTGCATAGAAGCCACCACCGCCAGTTCTGCGGGACGATCCAGGTCGTCCGGGTGCAGCAGCTGCAAATGCTCAATGCGATGGCGGCGGGCCGGTAGGCGCTGGCGTGCTTCGTAATCTCTCACGGTGGAGATCCCGTTCAGCACCTCGTGATTGGCCCGATCGCCAATCGCGTGAACGGCGATAGCGAAGCCCGCTTGCGCAGCTTCGATCCCCAGCTCACTGACTGCTTCACCGTCCATCAGCAAGATCCCGGAGTTGTCCGGCTCGTCCAGATAGGGGCCGAGCATCGCGGCAGTGCGCGGACCGAGGGCGCCGTCGGCGAACGCCTTGACGTTGCCCAACCGGATCCAGTGATCGCCGAACCCGCCGCGCAAGCCGGCCTCCGAGTAGTGGTGCAGGGCCTCGGCCGGCACGTTCTTGACCACACGCAGCCGCAGGCTGCCGCGCTCGCGCAGCAGCTGAAGCGCAGTCAGGCAGCGTGGTCCGTCGAAATCGTGCACACCAGTCAAACCGTGGCCCAGCAACCGCTGCTGGGCGACCTCGAGCATTTCGGACAGTTGCTCCACAGTCGGTTTCGGAACGACATCGCTCACCAGCTGCATGGCGTGCTCGAAAAGGATGCCGGTGGGGGCACCGTGCTCATCGCGCTGCAAGGCGCCGCCCTGCGGGTCTGGCGTGTCTTGATCGACGCCGGCCAGGCGAAGTGCGGCGGAGTTCACCCAGGCGGCGTGCAGCGATTTGGCGGTGAGGTAGATCGGGTTGTGCGGCGCGACCTGGTCGAGCTCGACCGCAGATCCGTACTCCCCCCATGGGTTCTGATTCCAGCCATGCCCGAGCACCCAGGCGCCGGGTTCGGTCGCAGCACAGGCACGCCGGACCGCCTCCAGGCACTCAGCCTTGCTCGGCAACTCGCAATCCAACATGTCCAGTCGATGGGCGTACTGCTCGAGATGCAGATGAGCATCGATCAAGCCGGGCAGGACGGTTCTGCCGCCCAGATCGAGCCGCTCGTTTGGTGCAGGATTGATCTTGGATGCATCGCCGATCCAGCGAACACGGCCGGCTTCGATCAACAGCGCCTCGACGGGATCGGGCGCGCTGGCCGAGGAATAAATGCGGCCATTGTGCAGCAGAAGGGAACGCGAGCCGTCGTCCGACATTTAGGTGGGCTGGGTGGGCGCTTCGGATCGGCGGGCGAGATCGAGATCACGGGCGAACTCCTGCGTGGTCGCCGTTTGCTGATAGCCGAGCGCGGCAAAGAAACCCAGCGCGTCGCTGCGAACCACATCGGCGCGCAATTTCAGGCGAGACCGATTGGCCTGCAGCGCCCAGGTTTCGGCAGCCGTCATCAAGCGGGTGCCGATCCCCTTGCGACGCATATCGGGCGCCACGACGATTGAGAGCAGCTCGACCGTGTCCTCCTGCAGCAAATCGTGGCTGACGCGGAATTGCGCATAGCCAATCAGCAACTCCGAATCCAGCGCCAGGAACAGCCGATCCGACTCCGGCATTAGCTCCAACCGTCGCTTCAGATCCGAAACGGCGACCCCTAGATCGGCATGTTTCAGCAGCCGGGCCAATTGCTCCAGGTAGGCTTCGGGAGGGTGGCGGGTGCGTACGATCTGCAGTTCCATCAGCTTTGGCAGGTGGCTGGAATGCGATTGGCGAATGGAGGGTGGATTGGTGAATCGTCCATTAGGTAGGCAGAGTCAGCTAGGCAAAGTGGAGCCGACAAAATCCGGCGCGCCGCGCACGAAATCCACGCCGCTGGCTTCCCGCCTGCCGGCCAACTGGACTCGATCGAGCACCAGCAATCCCTGGCTTGTGCCGACCGCAGGTTGATGCTGGATCGATCGCACTTGACCGGGCGAGGTTTGGTTCGAATCCGAGGCATGGGCTTGCTTGACCGCTAGGCGCCGCTGCTGCCAAAAAGTGTAGCTCCCTGGCCACGGGTCGAAAGCCCGAATCTGGCGGGCCAGCCGTTCGGCGGTCTGCCCGAATTCGAGTTGACCGTCCGATTTCCTCAGCAGCGGCGCAGCAGTGGCTTGCGCGTCGTCCTGAGGGATCGGTAACAACTGCCCACCCAGGTACGGCGGTATGGTCTCGATCAGCAGTTCAGCGCCGAGCTGGGCCAGCGTGCTCGAGAGCGAGCCTGCGGTGGCTTCCGAAGGTACCGGCACCGAACGTTGCGACAGGATCGGGCCGGTGTCCAGTCCTGCATCCATAACCATGATCGTCACGCCGGTCTGGGCGTCGCCGGCCAGCAGCGCGGCCTGGATCGGCGCGGCGCCGCGCCAGCGCGGCAACAGCGAGGCGTGCACGTTGAGGCAGCCGCGAGTCGGAAGGTCAAGCAGTTCCTGGGGCAGTATTTGACCGTAGGCGGCCACTATGATGAGCTCTGGTCGAAGCGCGCTGATCTGCTCTAGCGTGGTTGAATCGCGTACCCGTTCGGGCTGCAGCACCGGGATCCGATGGTGGAGGGCAAGCTGTTTGACTGCCGGCTGGTGGGTCTTGCGGCCTCGACCGGCGGGTCGGTCGGGTTGTGTCACTACCCCAACCACCTCATGGTCTTCAATCAAGCCTGACAGTGATGGGATTGCGAACTCGGGGGAGCCCATAAACAGCACCCGCATGTGGCTATGCTAGCACAGGAGCGGAGGCCGAACGCATCCGGGGCGAGCGCTCGACATCGGCCTTCCCGCCGGGCGTGCCGGCCGGCGCCAGGCCGATCGCGGCGCGCTGGGGTGCAACCCTGAAGGGGGATCGGGGTTGTAGCAGGTGAACTTGCGCTTCAGTTGACTAGGATTAGAATTCGATTTCAACGGATCTAGATCGAGAGGAGATTGAGTAATGACGGAGCAGTCTAACGGCATAACGAACGACGATAAGTTGTGGGCGCTTCTGGCTTACGTGCTGACGCCGCTGGTTCCCATCATTATCATGCTGATGGAGGACAAGAAGGACCGTCCCTTCATTCGTGCTCACAACGCCCAGGCGCTTGTTTGGGGATTGTTCAATGTCGTAGTGGGTTCGGTCTTGAGTACAGTGCTCATCTTCTGCCTGGGCGCACCCTGGTTCTTGATCTGGGCGATCGGCGTTTATTGGGGCATACGTGCCTATCAGGGCCAGTACGTCAGCATCCCGGTGGTGACCGACTTCGTGAAGAATCAGGGCTGGGCTTGAGCTGATAGCTTCGAGAATGAGAACGGCCCGCCGCTGGCGGGCCGTTTTGATTCCTGCCCGTGAATCCGATCAATTGTGGCACACTTGTTTCAGGCGGTCCCAAATCCATCAGCGCAGGCATGGCAGGTTGAGCCATTTCAAATGGGGCGCGTGGCTGCCTTCCGCGGGCCGACGCCAAGACCGGCATGGAGGTACAAGCTGATCCAGAAACGCTGGATTGATCCGCAGCCAATCCCCGAAGCCATTCGGCAGGCTCTTTCCGACTACGCACCCATCGAACGCGCACTGCTGGCCGGCCGCGGCCTACGGTCACTGGGTGAAGCCCAAACCTACCTTGCCAGACGATCGAATCAATCCAGCGATCCGCTTGCGATGGCCGGAATGGAACAGGCGGTGGACCGGCTGCTAGAAGCTCGCCAGAGAAAACAGCGAGTTGTGGTGTACGGGGACTATGATGCCGACGGGACCACGGCTACGGCGCTGCTGGTCGAGGCGCTGCAAGCGGCCGGTGTCGCCACCGAATGGTACATCCCCAATCGCTTCACCGAAGGCTATGGTCTGAACAGCGCGGCGTTGCGATCCCTGGCGGACGATGGAGCAGAGCTGGTGGTCAGCGTAGACTGCGGCATCCGGGCGAAGCGTATCATCGAGCGCGCGCCAGTCGATGTCATCGTTACCGACCACCACCTACCTGGTGAGCAGCTGCCTGCCGCGGTCGCGGTCCTAAATCCGCACCGGATGGACGACAAATACCCCTTCAAAGGGCTATCTGGCGTGGGGATCGCCTACAAACTGGCGCAAGCGGTGTTGGGTGAAGCGGAAAACGGGGCCGCGGAAGGATTGCTGGATCTGGTGGCGGTGGGAACCGTGGCTGATCTGGCACCTTTGGCGGAGGAGAATCGAAGGCTGGTTTGGGAAGGCCTGACGCGCCTAAATGCGGCCGCGCGTCCCGGATTGCGGGCGCTGGCCGAATTCGCTGGCTACCGAGCCGATTCGCTTGACGCACGCTCCATCGGATTCGGGTTGGGACCCCGCCTGAATGCCGCCGGCCGGTTGGGAGATGCCGGAGAGGCAGTGCGTTTGCTGCTCGCGCCTGCCGGGCCGGAGGCCTGGGAGCGGGCATCCACCCTCGACGCGCTCAACCGCGATCGGCAGCGGCTGACCAGCGAATCGCTTGAAGTCGCTCAGCAGCTCACGCAGCGTGCGCCACTGGCCAAGCACGTGCGGCTGGCGGTGGACGAGAGCTTCCACGAAGGGGTGGTTGGCCTGGTGGCCTCGCGCCTGGCCGAGCGGGCATACCGCCCGGCGCTGATCGGTGTGCGGGAGGGCTCGCGCATCCGCGGCTCGGCGCGCAGCATTCCCGAATTCCACATCACCGAAGCATTGGATCGATGTGCTGATCTGCTGGTCAAGTACGGCGGCCACTCGCAAGCCGCAGGATTTACGCTCGAAAGCAGTCGATTGGCGGAGTTTGCGGAACGGATGGATTCGATCGCCGGATCGCAGTTTGAAGGCCAGGACCTGGCGCCCGAGATGCAGATTGACGCCATTTTGGGATTCGACCAATTGAACGAACAGCTGATGCTGTTCATCGACCAACTGGAACCATGCGGCCCGGCCAACCCGTACCCCCTGTTTCAGAGCAATGGTGTGGTGATACTTGCCAAGCGGGCGGTGGGCGCGGATCGACGGCATCTCAAGCTGTCCCTGCGCCAGCTGGGGATTGTGTTCGACGCCATCGGGTTCCGGTTGGCGGACCGGCTGCCCGAGCTGCCGCGGGTGGTGGATCTGGTCTATCGGCTGGAGCGAAACGAATTCAGAGGGGTGGTCAGCTTGCAGTTGAACGTGCAGGACATTCGACCCGGCAGGACGTCGGCAGAAGGCTGATCCGGGACCATCTGAGCTCCGGCTCCCATCCGGTTGCCCAACATTCCCGGCGCTTGAACGGAAGACTGCGGGGCTGATCCATCCTCAGCCGGAAGCGATATGCGCCTATTCCACCAGGCGATACTTCAGCAGCGCCCATACCGCCGCGAAAGCATCCGGCAGGCCAATCTTCTTTCCTTCCGAGTACTCACGCGGATTGAAGGTGATCGGTACCTCGAAGATCCGCAATCTGCGCTTGAGCAGCTTGGCGGTGATTTCCGGCTCGAAGTCGAAGCGGTCGGAGCGAATAGTCAGTTCCTGCAGCAGCTCACGTTTGAGCAATTTGTAGCCGGTTTCCATGTCGGACAGGATGCTGTTGTACAGGATGTTGGTCATCAAAGTGAGCAGCTTGTTGGCCACCATATGCCAGAACATCGTCGTGCGGCGCGGAGCGCCGAGGAAGCGCGAGCCATAGACGACGTCGGCGCGGCCATCGACGATCGGCTCCAGTAGTTTGGGAACATCCCGGGGGTCGTATTCCAGATCGGCATCCTGGATCAACACCAGATCGCTGGTGATGTGTTCGATGCCGCTGCGGATGGCGGCGCCTTTGCCGCGGTTTCGATCGTGAAGCACTAACTTGACCTGCGGTTTTTCCGCCAGTGAATGCAGCAGCTCACGGGTTCCGTCGGTCGATCCATCGTCTACCAACACGATTTCGTCGGCCAGGCCGCTAGATTCGACTCGTTGCACGATCTCCTCAACGGTTGCGACCTCGTTGAAAACCGGAATCAGAAAGGTCAAAGTGGGCACTATCGGCGCTATTGTACAGACCAGCGCAAGTGGGAACAACTGACCGTTTGCTCACCCTTGCCACGGGTTATATAATCGGCGCTATGACACTTCCCCGCACCTCACCTCGGGTCATCCGTACGGCGGATATGCCGACCACTGGCAGTCTGCGCTATACGCCGGCCGCGATCAATAAGATTGAAGACACAGGCCTATCGCAGCTTTGGCTACAGGACCTGGCGCTTAAGATCCTGTATTTCGGCGGTTACCTTACGGGCTTCAAGGTCTCGGAAGCGATGGCGTTGCCCTATGCCGGAGTGGTCGACCTGATCCTGGATGCACTCAAGAAAGAGAAGTTCGTCGAAGTGAAGACCCAGGTTGGCATTGGGGAGGGGTCTTATCAGTACGCAATTACCGATGCCGGAATCGCACGGGCGCGAGAGGCGCTGGAGAGAAGCCAGTATGCTGGTCCGGCGCCGGTTCCCATCGACGTCTACAACGAAGCCATCGTGCGCCAGAGCCGCAGCCGCCCGACGGTCAACCCGCGCAATATGAAGCAGGTGCTGGAGGACCTGGTTTTGTCGGATACCACTTTTAACCAGATCGGCCCAGCGGTCAATTCGGGCGCCTCGATCTTCCTGTACGGTCCACCGGGCAACGGAAAGACCACCATTGCGCGGGCAATCGGTCGATTGTTGCTGCTCGAGGATATGACCATTCCATACGCGATCGATATCGACGGTCAGGTGGTGAAGCTCTACGACTCGGTGAACCATGAGCTCTCACCGGATCAGGGTCCCGAGTCCGTCGGGACTGGGGCTTTGAAAGGTGATCCGCGCTGGGTGAAGATCCGCCGACCGTTCATCGTGGTCGGCGGTGAGCTGACCATGGACGGCCTGGACTTGGTGTTCGACGACGTGAACAAGTTCTACGAGGCGCCGTTCCAGGTCAAGGCCAACGGTGGAGTTTTCCTGATCGACGACTTTGGCCGGCAGCAGGTACGTCCGCGCGACTTGCTCAATCGCTGGATCGTGCCGCTGGAGAACCGGATTGATTTCCTGACCCTCCATACCGGCCGGAAGGTGGAAGTGCCCTTCGACGTGTTGGTGGTGTTCTCCACCAACCTTCCGCCGAAGGATCTGGTGGACGAGGCGTTCTTGCGCCGATTGCGCCACAAGATCGAGGTAACCGATCCGTCATATGAGGCCTACCGCGAAATCTTCAAGCGGGTTGCGACCGGCAAGGGGATTCCGTACTCGGATCAGGGGTTGGCCTACATGCTGCAGGAGTGGTATATCAAGCGCAACCGCAAGCTGCGGGCCTCGCATCCACGCGACATATGCGATCAGATCCTGGATATCTCGCGGTACCTGGGAGTCGAACCGGCCATGAGCAAGGAGCTGCTGGACAGGGCGGCCGAGGCCTACTTCGTCGAGCTCTAGGTCCAGGCATGAGGCTGGCACACATGCCCCGCGCTGCGCGGGGCATATTCGTTTACTGAGGGAATCACATGGCGCAAATCTCCAAACTGGAAGCGGGGGTACAGGAAATGGCCTGGACTGCCGATGAGCTGATCTGCGTATGCCTGGCGCGGCGCATCGCCGATGGCGATGTTGTCGCGCTTGGTCTGGCGACCCCGCTGCCGGCGGTAGCGGCGGTGCTGGCACAGCGCACGCACGCTCCAAACCTATACTTCGCCTCCGCCATTGGTCAGACCATTTCGCAGGGAGGTGCCCCCATAGGCCTCACCACCGCCGAAGGGCAGTGGTTGAAGACGGCCATGAACAGCAACGGGTTCGTGCAGGCAGCGGCCGACTACCTGCCGCGGGCGCGTCCCAAGGAATTCTTCCGACCGGGCCAGGTCGATCCACAAGGCAACTTCAACAATGTGGCGTTTGGCAAGGATATCCGGCGTCCCCGATTGCGGATGCCGGGCGTGGGCGGCATACCGGATGTCACAGTGTATATGGATCAGGTCGAGTTGTACGTGCCGCGGCACTCGCGGGTGACCTTCGTGGATCGGCTCGATTGGACTTCCGGTTTGGGACACATTCCCGATCGGCGGCACGGCGCAGGCCCGCGTTGGTTGGTGTCCGATCTGGGGGAGTTCGACTTCAAGAACGGTCGGATGCGGCTGGTCCGGGTTCATCCCGGCGTCACGCCTGAGCTGGTTCAGCGCAAGACCGGGTTCGAACTGATAGTCGCCGATGATATTTCCGAAACCGATCCGCCGACTGCGGGAGAGCTGCGCGCGCTGCGGTTCGACGCCGATCCGTTCGGCGTTCGACGCTTGGAGATGCTGGGCGGCGCGGAACGTCGAAAGGCACTGCACGAAATCGTTGCTGCGGAGGCCGGCGCGATGGGAAGGGGCCTTGTCAGCTAACTCGGGCCGAACACCTGAAGGAGCCCGCTGGCGGCCACTGCTCGCGGCCGCCATGCTCGGCTTGATGTCCATCAACGCCCAGCCAGCGGATACCGCGGAGGCGATGCTGCAGGCAATGACTCCCGAGGAGCGTGTCGGGCAGCTGTTCCTGGTGACTTTCAATGGGGCCAGTTTGCCGGAAGACCATCCGGCGCTTGCAATGATCGGCGCTGGGCATATCTCTGGCGTTGTGCTTCGGGCGGCCAACGACAACTTCGTCGGCGGGGAGCAAACGGTTGCCGCCGCCCAGTCACTGATCGAGACCCTCCAGCGGGCTGAGTGGGAGGCGTCACTTGACGAAGAGGCCTCTCAAGTCTACGTTCCACTGCTGATCGGCATCGCTCAGGAAGGCAATGGCCCTCCGTACTCGGAAATCCTCAACGGTCTGTCAACCCTGCCTTCCGAAATGGCGATTGGTGCTTCCTGGGATCCTGAGCTGGCTCGCCAGGTGGGCGAGGTGCTGGGTTCGGAGCTGACCGATCTGGGCTTCAATCTGATTTTGGGGCCGTCTTTGGACGTACTGGAAGATCCGCGCGAACTCGGCCTTGGTGACCTGGGGGTACGCACTTTCGGTGGCGATCCGTACTGGGTAGGCTTAATGGGCCGGGCCTACATTGAAGGGCTGCACCAGGGTTCGGCCGGTCAGTTGGGCGTGATTGCCAAGCACTTCCCGGGCCTTGGGGGAAGCGACCGGCCGATTCAAGAAGAAGCTTCCACCGTTCGAAAATCCCTGACCCAGCTCCAGCAGATTGAGCTGGCGCCGTTCTTCAACGTCACTCAAGGTGCGCCAGGGGAAGATCTGACGACCGCTGACGGCCTGCTAACCGGCCATATCCGCTACCAGGGCTTCCAGGGGAACATTCGTGATACGACCCGGCCGATCGGGCTTGATCCAGATGCGTTCGGGCAGCTATTGGCCCTACCGGTATTTGCCGAGTGGCGCAGCGCCGGGGGAGTTACGGTGAGCGGAGAGCTCGGTTCGGGAGCATTGCGGCGCTTCTATGAATCGCTTGGCCAGGGCTTTCGTGGGCACCTGGTGGCGCGGGACGCGTTTCTGGCCGGCAACGATCTGCTCTACCTTTCAGAATTCCAGTCGGACAGCGATCCCGATCAACTCACCACAGTGCAGAACACCCTGAGCTTCTTCGCCGAGAAGTATCGCGACGACGCCATTTTTGCACAGCAAGTCGACGAAGCCGTGCTCCGCGTGCTGCGCTTCAAGCTGCGCCTGTTCGACGACTTCGATCTCGACGCAGTGCTGCCGTCGGCTGAGCTGCCCGACGAGCTGGGTGCATCCGGCGTGGCGTTGCTGGTAGCGCGTTCCGGCGCGACGCTGCTCAGTCCGGCGACAGAGGAAATCGCCAATCGCATCGGTGGGCCCCCGCAAATCGGTGAACGCATAGTGTTCATCAGCGACGTGCGGACCCATCAGCAATGTTCCACCTGCGAAGCCCAACAGTGGGTTGGACGGACCGCCCTCGAGGAGACCATCCTGGCGCTGTATGGCACCCGGGCCGCCGGCCAGGTTGGCGCCTGGAACCTGACTTCGCTAACCATAGCCGATCTGGCCCTGTACCTGGGCGATGCGCCGGCCGGCTCGCCATCGATCCCGCTCACCGCGCCTGAAGAAGTCGAGCAGATCCTTCGTCCCGCGGATTGGCTGGTATTCGTGACGCTGAAGAGCGATCCGGCGGTGTTCGGATCCAACGCCTTGGTCGAGCTGCTGGACAATCGCCCAGACCTGGTGCGTGACAAACGGGTGGTTGTGTTTGCCATGGACGAGCCGTATGTGCTCAGCGCCACAGATGTCAGCAAGATCGACTTGTACTACGCGCTGTACGGCAAGACCGAGGCATTTATTGAATTGGCAGCCCGGCTCTTGTTTCAAGAGCTTTCGGCAGTAGGCGCGCCACCGGTCAGTGTGCCGGGCGTCGGGTATGACCTGATCGAAGCGACTTCGCCCGATCCGAACCAGGTCATCACGCTTCATCTGCCGGATGCCGAAGAGGAGCAGCAACCCGCCGGGTACGCGGTTGGCGATATCGTGGCGGTGGAAACCGGCGCCATTGTCGATCACAATGGCAATACGGTCCCTGACGGGACACCGGTCGAATTTGTGCTGGCTTATCAGGGCGAAACGACCAGCATCACCCAGGAAACGACAACGAGCAACGGGGTGGCGCAGCTATCGGTGACCTTGGACCGGCTGGGAATCCTCAGCGTACAGGCAGTGAGCGAACCGGTTCGGGTCTCTGAAATCCTTCAGCTCAACGTCCAGGAGGGGATCGTCACGGTGATCACGCCGACGCTGTCGATCACGCCGACGCCGATGCCGACCGATACACCGCCGCCGCCGACACCGACTGAAGCCGTCGGCGAGGAGGCTGAGCAGCCGGCTGTGAGCGAGCCGCATACGCCTGGAATTAGCGATCTGGCACTGGCCCTGCCCGCCATTGCGGTGCTGGCCGCGATCGGGAATGCGGTCGCGGGGCCAGCCAACGGAGCCGGGAAGCGCGTCATCCTGCTAATCATGAGCGGTGGGCTGATGGGGTACAACTACCTGGCGCTGCAGTTACCCGGCAGTGCAGCGGTCCTGGAGAGGTTCGACGTATTCGCCGGCGTGCTATTCGCCGCAAGTGGGGCGTTGCTGGTGGGCGCTTTTGGCTACCTATGGACCCGCGGGCTCATCCCACGGATGCAATGATCGCCACCAGCAATAGAGCCGCAGCTACCCCGGCCAGCAGGCGGTCAATGTCGTTTTCGAGCGTGAGCGGGAAGCGCCCGTTGGTGTATTGCTCCCGCAAGACCGACCGCCCCTTGGACAATCCGTCGGCGAACGCCGATATGGTTGGCGGGCGCTGATCGGGATGCAGCTCCATTGCCCATAGCACGGCTTGCTCGATCGGCGTCGACACTTCAGGATTGAGATCACTGGGGGGAACCAGGATTTCGGGCCGCAGGAACCGCTGCTTGGCTTCCGGCGGAGGTTGGTTGGTAAGCAGATGATAGAGGGTGGCGCCCAAGGCGTAGATGTCGCTGCGCGAATCGGTGTGGCCGGTATCCCCGCCGTACTGCTCAAGAGGGGTGTAGGTGGCGGTGCCGCGTCCCTGAATGACGGTGACTGTCATCTCGTCCGGCACCATTTGCTTGACCAGGCCGAAATCGACCAGTTTGATCAGCCCGTTAGGCGTGAGCTTCAGGTTGCTGGGCTTGATGTCGCGGTGGATGACCGGAGGGTCTTGCCCATGCAGGTATTTGAGCGCATCGACGATCTGGTCTGCCCATTTCAAGATGTCGGCTAGCGGCAGGAACCGATTCGCCCGGCGGGCTTTGTCCATCAGCGATTTGAGGTCGTCACCGGGAACGTAATCCATCACCAGGTAGTCGCGATCTTGCTCGGTGAAGAAGTCGGAGACCTTTGGCAGGTTAGGATGGTCGAGGCGGGCCAGGACGGATGCTTCCTGGTAGAACTGCTCGCGACCTTGCTCACGCAACTCGTCGGAGAGGTCCTCGCCCTGGTAGACCTCCTTGATGGCGGTAATGCGACCTGCCAGGCGGTTGTCTTCGGCCAAATAGATCGAACCCATGCCGCCGCGGCCGACGACCTGAGTGACCACGTAGCGCTCGCGCAGGGTGATGCCGGGTTTGACTAAGATGGTCATGATTCACAAAGATTGCGGGGGAACTCCCCTACGTTCCTCCCGCCGAAGTCATTATACTCAGATGCGAGGATTGGGCTGGCGCAGTAGATGGACCAGGAGCTCGAAAACCAACCGGTTCTGATCGCCCAGACGGGCAAGCTGGGTGGATCGCGCTGGGTGCTCGAGAATCAGGAGACCGTCATTGGTCGCGGCGCTGAGTGTGACCTTGCGGTCCCCGACCGACAGGTATCGCGTCACCACGCCCGCATCGTGCGGACTGAGCGAGGCTACATGCTGGAGGATCTGGGAAGCAAGAACGGGACCCACCTAAACGGCACTCGGATCGAAGAGCCGGTGATGCTGCAAGATGGGGATATCGTGCAGATCGCACTGGCGCTGAAGCTGATCTTTGTGGGAACGGAATCCACGATCCCACTGAAGAGCGCAGACCAGCTTGGGATCGGTCGTTTGCGCATGGATGCGCGTGCCCACCGGGTTTGGATCGGCCCACGCGAGATCGATCCGCCGCTCTCGCCGTCCCAGTACCGCTTGCTTGAGCTGATTTACCGGAATCCCGACCGGGTAGTCGGCCGCGATGAGATTATCGAGCACGTCTGGCCGGAGTCGGAGGGGGAGGGGGTCTCCGAGCAGGCGATCGATGCGCTGGTGCGTCGGTTGCGCGAAAGATTGGCTGAGTTGGATCCCGAGCACAGCTACGTGCAAACCATTCGGGGACACGGGTTCCGCTTGAACAATCCGATCTAACGGTTGGGCTTGCTGGGCAGCTCGGCAGAAACTCAATGACCTGATCGCGCAACGCAAAGCGCCCGCCATCTGGCGGGCGCCGCTTTCAGGTGGAGATGGCGGGAATCGAACCCGCGTCCGAAGCCTTCAGAGCTCGAGCTTCCACAGGCTTGGTCGGTCTACTGTGTTCTCGCCGCTGGTTGCCCGGCCGACAGGGCAATCCTTTGGCCAGCCGCTGGAGCCCGAGAGCTCCACTTTCGCAGGCTTAGCGGCCTCACCTGCGGCACCCCGACGATTCGTCGCCTGCACCGTCCCCCGTCGGGGGCGGGTCCGGGAGGCGTGCCCTCTTTAGGAGGGCGGGCTCTTGCTAACTCTTAGCCTTAGGCTGCGAGCGGCAGAGCCGCGTAGTTTGTGCTCTTGGCACTTTGTTTGTGCGCTGATTTTACGAGCTCGGCGCCTCTCGGCCTGCAACTCGATTCCAACAGCCTTCGTCGAAACCGATCATCCCCTGGCAAAGATTCTATCATAGCGAGCTGCATCGCGTGGCATTTACGCAGCAGGCTCCTGCGCCACGCCGCGTTTGGCGGATCCGCAGATGTGCACGCATCGGCCAGTCGCCGCCGGTCAGCGGGCCACGATTTCGCCATTGGAGGCCTTTGCCTACAGGCGCACTTGTGGTCAACCCGCGGGGTGGCTCACCACAATCCACGCAGCTGTAGCGTTAATGCGCATAGCCACTTAGCTACAACGCATCACATTTTA
>CAZJUE010000039.1:0-15141 GCA_964549025.1 uncultured Anaerolineaceae bacterium
GGACCAAAATCCCCGGTCACGACCCCCATCGTCGCCCCCTCCAGCGGGCCAACGGCGGAGTATGGGAACTATCTAGCCTGGCACGCCTCCGGCTGCGCTGAATGCCATATGCCTCGCAATCCGAACACCGGACAATTCGACCTGACCCGTACCTTCGCCGGCGGCCTGTTCCCCTTTGAGGAGCCGGGTTTCATCACCACGGCTCCCAACCTCACGCCGGACGTGGGCACAGGCATTGGCGACTGGACCGAGCAAGAATTCCTGGCCCTGATGCGCACAGGTATCCGACCGGATGGCACGGTGGCTCTGCCCTTCATGCCCTGGCCGACGTACGCCGAGTGGTCCGAAGACGACCTGCAAGCGGTATGGCTGTACCTGCGTTCCCTGGAAGCGGTCGCCCACCAGGTGCCAGCCTCGGAGCTGACCGGGGCCGCAGCTGCCGGATCCGGGGCGGATTGGGGCGAGGCCATCTTTGACGTCTACTGCCTTGTGTGTCATGGTGAGAACGGCCGGGGAGCCCCCTTCACGACGGTCGCTCTCCGGGATGCGGCACAGGCAATGGATGATGCCACCTTGGCCAGGATTATCAGCGACGGCATCGCCGGCACGTCGATGCCTAGCTGGGAGCGGACGCTGACGGAAGATCAGATTGAGGCCTTGCTAGCCTTCATCCGCAGCTGGTAGTCACTCTGCCGCGCCTCCGAGTGCGATGATGGCCAACGGCAGCGAGCGCTAGTCATCGAGAGCTGGAGTCCAAGCGGCGAAGCTGCAGACCAGCGTCGTGATCAGTTGACCGGCAGAGCAGGTCTTTGCCCTCTTCACCGATCACAAGAACTCCCCCAGGTGGCAGCGCGACGGCTGCTGTCCTCATAGACGGCAAGGCGGAAGGCTTGATACGGTTCGCAGAGCCGATCATGATGTGGTTCTTCAGTGGCCAGGTGGACGGCGATCTCGGGACGCTCAAGGCGCTGCTGTCGCGTGCCGGCTCAGAGCACATCGGCGCCCTCTCGGGCGCTTTTGGCTTCAGGTAGCGGGGTTCGCCTGTCCTGGCCAGCAGGCCAGGGAATCCGATCCCCGCTACCCAGACATCACCTCGGATCGCCAGGCTCTCGCAGAACGCAGACCTGGCGATATTCGCTTCTGGGGCTTGCCTTGCTGCCTCCCGAGCCTATTCGCCGGCAGACCCACAAAGCGCTCGGAACGAATACAGATGGGTGGGCTCGCGCCATCGCAAGCAGGCGTGCTGGGTTACTATTCCAGGATAAGTCAAAGCCCATCGGCTTACGCTAGATGCCAGACGCGTACTCAGCTACGTGAAGAGGGAGTTTGAAAATGCAGACGCGCACGCTTGGTAAGCGCAACCTGAAGGTGTCGGCCCTCGGGCTGGGCTGCATGGGAATGAGCCACGGTTACGGTCCGCCAAAGGACAGGCAGGAGATGATCTCGCTGATTCGGACCGCCGTCGAGCGCGGGGTCACATTCTTCGATACGGCAGAGGTCTACGGCCCGTTCACCAACGAGGATCTCGTGGGCGAGGCGCTGGCCCCGTTGCGGGAAAAGGTCGTGATCGCCACCAAGTTTGGCTGGAACATTGACCCTGAGTCCGGGGAAAACCGTGGCGGTGTGAACAGCCGTCCCGAGCACATCAGGGCCGTGATCGAGCGCATGCTGGCGCGCCTCCAGACGGACCACATCGATCTGCTCTATCAGCACCGCGTCGATCCGCAGGTGCCGATCGAGGACGTGGCAGGAACGGTGAAGGATTTGATTCAGGAGGGGAAGGTCAAGCACTTCGGCCTTTCGGAGGCCGGCGTACAGACCATCCAGCGCGCCCATGCGGTGCAGCCGGTTGCGGCCCTGCAGAGCGAATATTCGCTCTGGTGGAGAGAGCCTGAAGCGGAAATCTTGCCTGCCCTTTAGCAGCTCGGAATCGGCTTCGTTCCCTTCAGCCCGCTGGGCCGGGGCTTCCTCACGGGAAAGATCGACGAGAACACCGAATTCGATGAGTCTGATTTCCGCAAGACAGTCCCTCGCTTCACGCCGGAAAATCTGAAGGCAAATCGAGAGATGGCGGATCTGGTGGCCAGGATCGCGGCAGACAAGCAGGTGACGCCGGCACAGATCGCGCTGGCCTGGCTCTTAGCCCAGCGGCCATGGGTTGTCCCGATTCCGGGCACCACCAAGCTGCACCGGCTGGATGAAAACCTGGGGGCGGCCGACATCGAACTCACCCCCGACGATCTTCGCGAGATCGACAGCCTCACCTCACAGGTCACTGTGCACGGTGCGCGCTACTCGGAGAGCTCGCAGAAGTTGGTCGATCGCTGATCTACTTGAGCTCCAGGGAACGCTTATGACTGCATGGACAGACGATGAACTGAGTAAGATCGGCGAGGCTGAGGAACTGCAGCTCGCATCGACTCGAGCCGACGGCACACTGCGTCCGTACGTGACGATGTGGGTCGTCCGGGTAGCCGACAACCTATACGTCCGCTCTGCCTACGGACCTGACAATCCCTGGTTCCGTCGAGCGAAGGCGAGCGGCTCCGGGCGAATCCGGGCGGGTGGGCTGGAGCGGAACGTGAGCTTCGCCGAATCCGCTGCCGATGTCCACAGTGAGATCGACGCCGCGTACCATGCCAAGTACGATCGCTACGGCCCCAGGATCGTGGACACAGTCGTCGGTCCTGAGACTGAGGCGGTGACCATCCGATTGGTGCCCCGCGCAACAAGCTCTGACCAGGATTGAAGATCGTCGAGTTTGGTGCTTGCCGCGAGCCCCGGCTCGACGGTCCGCCAGCCGTTGATTTGACCAAATCGCCCTGATGTCGAACACCCAGCACGCCGAGCACCCCGTTACCCCGCTGGAGTTGTTCTTCGACCTGGTGATGGTGTTCGCCTTCATCCAGGTCACCAGTATTGTCCTGGACGAACCGTCTTTACTTGGCCTCCTGCACGGGATGCTGGTGCTGGCTGCGCTCTGGTGGGCCTGGGACGTGTATGCCTGGCTGACCAGCGCCATCAACGTCGACGAAGGCGGCGTCCGGCTGACGATGCTGGCATCGATGGGAGCAATGCTTTTCGTCGCGCTGGCGGTGCCGGGAGCGCTTGGAGACGATGGCGTGCTGTTCGGCGTCGCCTACCTGGTGGTCCGTCTCCTCCATCTGGTGCTCTCGGCGAATCGATCATTGCCATCGGCTTTGGCACGCGGTCCCAGGTTGGACCCCGTGCCACGCACTGCATCTTCCGGAGGCGGACGATCGCGGCCGCGGCATTGCTTGCGCTTATTCCGATCGCGATCACGATGCCAGACGCGCTGATGTCTGGCCAGTAGGCGACCAGGTCGACGATCGCTGTGCGCAATACGATCGGAACCAAGCAGTCAAGGGCGAGGTGCTTCAGCTTTGAGTTCAACCCGATGCGCTGTGCGTCGCCGTGTTCAACCCCCAAGGCACCTCAGTCGACTGTGCTTCACAGTCGGTTATGCAGACTCATCGTGACGCCTTACAGCCTCCGACATGGCGTTTGTACCTGTCGCTGTGGATAGGTCGGCCCATACACTTGTTGCCGGCCATGGCGCCTCGGCGCACTCGAACGACACCGGCCTCTCCGAACCTTGGCGAGCGCCGGACCCCCGGCGCCGAACGGGGATATTCGAGGGTGTCTGATAGCTGACCTGGCGCGGTCGCGCCGGACTGAGCCGCGGTCGATAGGGATGGACATCCTGACGGAGCAAACCACTTTGTCGGCATCCTTGCAGGTTGTGCGCGGCGTCGCCGAAGCGCTGGCTGCGTATCCACACCTCCCGGATTTGCTACCAAATGCGCTCGAGCAATTCGATCCCATACTCCAGGCCGGAGATTTCGTAGTCCTGCTACTGTGGGATTCGGGAGAAGGCACCTTCCGGGTCCGCGCTGCCCGCGGCGCGGCGATTGCCAGCATCGATGAGCTCGATCAGATCGCTTTGCAGCGCGGCGAAGGGATCACTGGCAAAGCCTACGATCTGACCAGATCGGTTTCCCTACCTTCATCGGACCAAGTGATGCAATGGATGCAGGACCTGCATCCTGAAAACCGGGCCGCGATCGATACCGCGTTCGGTGATCGCTTCAACCCACATCAGATGGCGGCCATTCCGCTCGCCGCTGGCCCGAACAAGTTTGGCGTGATCCTGTTCGGAAGCCTCACCGACTCGCCGACGACCACTCCGGAGAACCTCTCGTATCTGGAAACCCTGGCAAATCTGCTCTCGCTAGCGATCGATCGCGCACGCCTGGAGGAAGAACTTTCCGCCGCCAGGGAGGCCGGTCTATCCGGAAGGCTCCAGGCCGAAGCGCTGGCTACGCTCTCCCACGAGCTGCGCACGCCTCTGGCTGCAATCAAGGGTTACTCGACCGCCATGTTGCTCGAGGAGGTCACCTGGCCAGACGAGAAACGTCGTGAATTCCTCAAGCTGATCGACCATGAATGCGGCGACCTGGAGATCATGATCAATGACATCTTGGATGCCGCGCTCATCGATATCGACCAACTGACGCTCGAACCGCAGCCGGTCCGGCTGGAGCGCTTGGCGCAAGAGATCGCGGATGAGATGCAGGGACGGGCGGACGATCACCGACTGGTAGTCGACTTCCCCCCGGACCTTCCGATCCTGGATGCCGATCCGCGGCGCATCAAACAGGTGATGCGCAACATCCTGGACAACGCTATCAAGTACTCGCCGGACGGTGGCCTGATCATGATCCGGAGCGAGAAGCGCGCCCACGATATCGTGGTGTCGATCGCCAATCAAGGTGTGGGCATTTCTCCAGAGGATCTCATTCCGTTGTTCGACCGCTACTTCAGGGTGAAATCCCCGACCGGATACTATGTTGCGGGCACCGGCTTGGGACTTCCGGTTGCCAGGGCAATCGTCGAAGCACATGGCGGGCGCATCTGGGCGCAAAGCACCGTCGGGGAGGGCACAACGCTGTCGTTCTCGCTCCCAATCATTGACGAGGACGAGGCAACCGATCAATCGCCGGGATTGACCGCGTCCGGCGGGGAAGGTGCCGGCTGATGGACGACGCGACCACTGTCCTGGTCGTCGACGATGAGCCGAAGCTGGTTCGGCTGGTTCGGGAGGTGCTCACCGCCACCGGATACCGAGTGTTTTCGGCATCCAAAGGCAAACAGGCGATTGAACTGGTGGCGACCGAGCAGCCGGATCTGCTGCTCTTGGACATCGTGCTGGCAGACGAAATCGATGGCTACGAGGTTGCCCGAAGGGTGCGAGAATTCTCCGACTTGCCCATCTTGATGCTCACCGCCAAAGCACGCGAATCGGAAGTGCTGCGCGGGTTCGAAGTGGGAGCGGACGACTATCTAACCAAGCCCTTCAGCTCCAAAGAACTGCTGGCGCGCGTCCGTGCCGTGGTGGGCCGCTCCAAACGCAGTGGGGGTGAGCAGATCGCCGCTGAGATCGAGTGTGGAGAGTTAGTCATCGACATTGCCCGGCATCGGGTGGAGCGGTTTGGCGAAGATGTTCCACTGACCCGTACCGAGTTCAGCTTGCTCCAAGAACTGGCCCGACATCGAAATCGGGTGCTTACGCACCAGCAGCTGCTCTCGGCAGTGTGGGGCGACGAATACCGCTACGATTTGGACTACCAGCGCGCCTACATCCGATATCTACGAAAGAAGCTGGAGCTGAACCCGTCGGAGCCCGAGCTGATCACGACCGTGCAGGGTGTGGGATACATGCTGGAATGCCCGAACAACGATAGCTGACCACGGAATCAGGTATCTACGCGAGCCGGACCGCGGCCGAAGAGCCGCGGTCCGGTTTTTCATGCGCTTTTCATGCCGGTTGGCCTGCTTAATATGCGCTTTTCACGCCTCCGTTGCTACAGTGCTGGTGTAGTCCGACTGGATTGGAGCGAGTACGAGTGGCTGTCAGGATCAAGGAGTTTCCAACCCATCCGCAGGCTGCGCTGACGGCACGGCAAAGCATGCTGGGAACCACGCTGGCCCAACTTGAGGACACATTTGAACTGCTCGAACTGGATCCAGGATTACGGGCGATCATCCGCTCTGCGGAGCGCGAAATGACGGTTTCCGTTCCGATCGTTCGAGACGACGGGACTGTTTCGGTCTATACCGGATATCGGGTGCAGCACTCCTCGGCTCGGGGACCCTACAAGGGAGGGATCCGATTCCACCCGATCGTCGATCTGGACGAGGTGCGGGCCATGGCGCTGCTCATGACCCTCAAAACCGCAATTGTGGGTGTTCCGTTTGGCGGCGCAAAAGGGGGGGTGGCCGTCAATCCGAGCGAACTCTCACAGTCCGAATTGGAACGCTTGACCCGTCGTTACACCGCCATGATCTTCCCGATCTTGGGTGGAAGGCGCGATATCCCGGCTCCGGATGTCAATACCGATTCACGCACCATGGCATGGCTGATGGACACCGCCTCGGCGCTCTCGGGATATATGGCCACCGAAACCGCCACAGGAAAGCCGATTGCACTCGGCGGCAGCCAAGGCCGCACGGAAGCCACCGGACGTGGCGTAGCCATCGCCGCGGTTGAGCTTCTGCGGCGGCAAGATCGCTCACCGGAAGATGCAACCGTTGCGGTCCAGGGCTTTGGAAACGTCGGACGCTACGCGGCGCAAATCCTGTCTGAGGAATATGGCTGCGTGATCGTGGGCGTCAGCGATGAAAGCGGCGGCCTTTACAACCCCGCCGGATTGGACGTCCATCAGTTGCTCGCTTATACGGACAGGAGCCACCGCGGTTGGTTGCAGGGATACCCGACCGAAGCTGGAGTCGGTCCGATCGGCAATGCTGAGCTGCTGGCCCTGGAGGTCGACCTGTTGATCCCGGCGGCCATCGAAGGGCAGATCACTGCCGAAAATGCGGACCGTGTTCAGGCCGGCGCCGTCGTCGAAGGCGCTAATGGGCCGACCACGTTTGAGGCCGACCGGATTCTGCGGGCCCGTGGCATTCCGGTGGTGCCGGACATCCTGGCCAACGCCGGCGGCGTGACGGTTTCCTATTTTGAGTGGGTGCAGGATCTGCAGTCGTTCTTCTGGGAGGTGGAGGAGGTCCGCAATAAACTGGGCTCGTGGATGAGCAGGGCATTTGCTGATGTATGGCGGATGTCGGCAGAGCAAGACACCGATCTACGCACGGCGGCCTACCTGTTGGCCGTTGATCGCGTGGCTCAGGCAATTCAGCAGCGTGGGTTTTTCAGTTGAAAGGAGCTTTGGGATGGCCGCGTTGGAAGTAGAAACACTTCGTGAGCAGGAGGTTTCTCGAACTGGAGCTACCTACCTATCCGATGTAGCAGAGACGATTCGAGATGATGCGCTGAGACAGGCACAATCCGGTCTGGGGAATCTGGCCAAGCGCCTCGACCAGAAGGCATTGTTCAAGCGCGCCGATTTTGTGGAGCGATTTGCCTATTGGCTGGCCAAGGCGGCGGCACTGTCCATCGCGGCCAATGACCAGCGGGTCGAGCAAGTCTTCCTGTTTGAGGCTGAGCCGAATCCAGATGTTGGAAGCGAGGCAGTCGCCTTCGCAGACGCCTCGGTGCATTTGCTGGCGGTGGTCAGCCCGCCGTCGGCTGCGCTCGAAGCCTTCATTGCCTCACTGGATCGTTCGCTGGCGCAGAGCTTGCGGGAACTCGACATCGAGCTCTTTAATCGACGGGAATCGATCCTGGATGTCAAGCTGATCACCCAGGAGGACATCGCCAACAACACCGGCTACGCGGTCTTGCTGCGGTCGATCCACGCCCCGGCGTTGAGAATCTGGCTGCGAGGCGAGGACTAGCGCACGACAAGCAGCCCTGCCGACAGGCCGCCTTGAGCAACGCTCAAGGCGGCCTGGGTTTTGTGGGAGCAGAGCGCTGGCCCAATCGGCGGCTGGCAGAGACACGGGTCGACATCCGCTGCGGTCAGCCAGGGGGCGAGCGGTTTTGAAGAAGCAGCTGCCTCCTCACCCGAGTAGAATCGGCCCCATGACCGCCGTCGATCTGAATGAATTACGTCGGCTGCGCAAGGCTCGGGACCGGATGGACCGGGAGTACGCGCACCCGCTCGACGTGCCGGCGCTTGCGCGTACGGCGCTGATGTCGACCGCGCACTTCAGCCGCCGCTTCCGCGAGGCCTATTCCGAGACGCCGTACTCCTACTTGATGACACGGCGCGTCGAGCGGGCACAGGAGCTGCTGCGCCGCGGCGACCTGAGCGTGACCGAGGTGTGCTTGGTGGTCGGCTGCACCAGCCTCGGCTCGTTCTCCACCCGCTTCACCGAGCTGGTCGGCGAGACGCCGAGCGCCTATCGCGCTCGCAGCCATGATGAGCTGCGTGTTATGCCTGCCTGCCAGCGGATGGTGCTGACCCGGCCCCGCAGGGACGGGCGTCGGGAAAGCTCGGAAGCGAGCAGTTTTGAAGAAGCATCTGCCGGCGCGCCCAGCTAGAGTCGGTGCATGACCGTTTCACTGGAGGACAGGACATGACCGTCTCACTCAGCGTAGTACACATCTATGTCGACGATCCCGATGCCGCCTTAGCGTTCTACCGCGACACACTCGGCCTAACGGTGCAGGACGAGGTCGAGAACGACGGCTTCCGCTGGATCACCCTGGTCACCAACAGTCAGCCCGAGATCCGGATCGTGTTGTCGGAGCCGCATGCCGGCCGCTCACAAGAGGACGGGGACGCTCTGGCTGCCCTGCTTGCAAAGGGAGAGCTGCCCGGACCGTTCTTCCGCGCCGAGGATCTCGACGCCACTTTCGAGAAGACCGCCGCAGCGCCCGGGGTCGAGGTGCTGTCAGAGCCCGCCGACCAGTTCTGGGGTGTGCGCGACGCCGCGGTGCGCGATCCGGCAGGCAACATGATCCGCATCGAGCAGGCGTAGCAACCAATCCCTGCGCAGCGTGCTCCAACAAGTATGAATAAGGCCGACAGCCACGACGTGATCCGCGTGCAAGGCGCGCGGGTGAACAACCTCAAAGACGTCAGCGTCGAGCTCGCCAAGCGCCGGCTGACGGTGTTCACCGGCGTCTCGGGATCGGGGAAAAGCTCGCTGGTGTTCGACACCATCGCCGCCGAATCGCAGCGGCTGATCAACGAAACCTACAGCGCATTCGTCCAGGGCTTCATGGCCAGTCTGGCTCGGCCCGACGTGGATGTGCTCGACGGCCTCACGACCGCCATCATCGTCGACCAGGAGCGGATGGGCGCCAACGTTCGATCTACCGTCGGCACCGCCACCGATGCGAACACGATGTTGCGCATGCTCTTCAGCCGGCTGGGTCAGCCCCACATCGGCCCACCCAGCGCCTTCGCCTTCAACGTTCCCACGAGCATCGTCAGCGGCGTGATGGAGATCGAGCGAGGCAAAGTCAGCGAGAAGAAGGTGGTCCGCGAGGAACGTTACATCGGCGGGATGTGCCCACGCTGCGAGGGCATGGGAACGGCCTCTGACATCGACCTATCTGAGCTGTACGACGAAAGCAAGTCGCTCAACGATGGCCCGTTCAAGATTCCCGGCTACAAGGCCGGCGGCTGGGCCGTACGCGAGTTTGCCGAGTCGGGGTTCCTAGACCCGGCTAAGCCGATCGCCAAGTACACCAAGAAGGAGCTCCACGACTTCCTGCACAAGGAGCCGACCAAGATCAAATTCGCCGGCATCAACAGGACCTACGAAGGTCTGATCGCCCGGGTCGAGAAGTCGTTTCTCTCGAAGGACCCTGAGTCGCTGAAACCGCACATCCGCGAGTTCGTGGAGCGGGCGGTGACCTTCACCGAGTGCCCCGACTGCGGCGGCACCCGGCTCAGCGAGTCGGCTCGGTCATCGAAGATCGAGGGCATCAATATCGCGGACGCCTGCGCCATGCAGATCAGCGACCTGGCCGAATGGGTCCGAGGCCTCGACCAGCCGTCAGTTGCACCGCTGCTTGCCGTGCTGCAGCACACGCTCGACTCGGTCGTCGAAATTGGGCTCGGCTACCTCTCGCTCGACCGGCCGGCGGGCACGCTGTCGGGCGGCGAGGCCCAGCGCACCAAGATGATCCGCCACCTCGGCTCGGCGCTCACCGACGTCACCTATGTCTTCGACGAGCCGACGATCGGTCTGCACGCCCATGACGTTGAGCGCACGAATACGCTGCTGCGCAGCCTGCGGGACAAAGGCAACACGGTGCTGGTCGTCGAACACGACCCGGAGGTCATGCAGATTGCCGATCACCTGATCGACATAGGCCCAGGAGCGGGCACCCATGGCGGCGAGATCGTTTACCAAGGGGACTTTGCTGGGCTTTCGGCCTCGAAGACCGCAACCGGAAAGCAGCTTGAGCGCCGCCCCAGTCTCAAAGAGACGGTACGGGAAGCCTCGGGTGCGATTCCGATCCGGAAGGCGCGGCTGCACAATCTGCAGGACGTCTCGGTGGACGTGCCGCTTGGCGTGTTGGTGGCCGTCACCGGGGTGGCTGGCTCGGGCAAGAGCTCTCTCATCGACGGGTGTCTGCCCCGGACCGACCCTTCCGTGACGGTGGTTGACCAATCCCAGATCCAGGGCTCGCGACGGTCTAACTTGGCCACTTACAGCGGCATCGCTGACCCCATCCGGCGTGCCTTCGCCAAGGCCAACGATGTCAAGCCTTCGCTGTTCAGCTCCAACTCGGAAGGGGCGTGCCCGGAGTGCAAGGGGCTCGGTCTGATCTACACCGAGCTCGGGTTTATGGACACGGTAGTCACGGTGTGCGAGCTATGCGAGGGGCGCCGGTTCGACGCCTCGGTGCTTGAGTATCAGCTGCGCGGCAAGCACATCGCCGAGGTGCTCGATATGCCGACCGAGCAGGCGGCCGAGTTCTTCAGCGAGGAGAAAGCCGCCGGGGTGATGCTGGGGCGTCTGGTCGACGTGGGCCTCGGGTATATCCAGCTGGGGCAAACGCTCGACACCTTCTCGGCCGGAGAGCGACAACGCCTCAAGCTGGCGATCGAGATGGGCACCGACACCGAGGTATGCGTTCTCGATGAGCCAACTGTTGGGCTGCATCTCAAAGACGTGGACCAGCTGCTGGCGCTGCTCGACCAGCTGGTCGAGGGCGGCAGGACCGTGATTGTCATCGAGCACAATCTGGATGTGGTGGCCCACGCCGACTGGGTGATCGATATGGGCCCCGGCGCCGGTCACGACGGTGGTCAGGTCGTCTTCGAGGGTACGCCGGCCGAACTGGTACAAGCCGGCACGATCACCGGTCGGCACTTGGGCCGGAGGCTGTCCGGCGACTAGGCTGGGTCATCGCGGTCGAGCGACGGGCGCATCCTCTACCGCACCCCCGCCTTGCGTACTGTTTGCCTGAAGATCCCAGATCAAGAGAATCGAATGAGACGACGTAGGCGGGTGTGCCGCCAGCGGGGCCGCGAGTAGAATCCACGCCTTGTGCTCCCGCTGCGTGCGGCGGGATGCTGGGAAGGCATCGGCGACTTGGTCAAACGATCAGAGTTCATCATTGGGCTGGCAACACTGCTGCTGCTCGCGGCCGGCTGCAACTATCCTGGAGCGGTAGAGCGGGCAGTTTCCCCGCCTGCTACCGAGAGCGCCAACCAACCTGACAATCCAACCCCAACTCAACTGCCTGAGTCCGCCACGCAAGCCATCACTCCCGCCAGCCCGGTTGCACCGTCTCCGACCGCGACCGAGCCGGTCTTCGCAGTCGGTGAAGAGATCACCATCGAATTCTTGCGCAAGCTGGAAATCCGTGGCACCCCGATTACTTTCGAGCAGGAGCTGAACTCCACCTTCTATTACGAGCAACACCTGGTCAGCTATATCTCAGAGGGCAACAAGATCTACGGCTTGCTGACGATCCCGCGCAGCGAGCCGCCGGAGGGCGGATTCAAGGCGATTGTCTTCAACCACGGGTACATCCCACCAGATATCTACCGCACCACCGAACGCTACGTGGCCTACGTCGATTACCTGGCCCGCAGCGGTTTTGTGGTGTTCAAGATTGACTACCGCGGCCACGGCCAATCGGAAGGCGAGCCGACCGGATCGTATTTCTCGCCCGGCTACACCATCGACGCGGTGGCGGCGCTCAAAAGCCTGCAGACGCTGGATTTCGTCGATCCCCAGGGCATCGGTATGTGGGGACACAGCATGGCCGGGAACCTGGTGCTGCGGGCGATGCTGATGGAGCCGGAGGTCAAGGCGGGGGTGATCTGGTCCGGGGCGGTCTACAGCTACGACGACTTCTCGAATTTCGGGATCACCGACAACACTTACCGGCCGCCGGCGACCGCGGAAAGCGGCGCTGATCCTCGCGAGCGCTCACGCGAGATCCTGGAGGCTTATGGACGGCCGGACACTCAGCAGGACTACTGGCGGGCGGTCTCGCTGACTGAGAACATCGGTTTGCTGGAAGGCCCGCTCCAGATCCATCACGCGCAGGACGACCCGGTGGTCAGCATCCAGTATTCGGAGGAGCTGGCCGCGGTGCTGCTGGAAAACGGCAAGTCATACGAGTTCTACACCTACGAGGGTGGGGGACACAACCTACTGTCCCCGTACTTCGAGCAGGCGATGCAGCGGACCGTGGAGTTCTTCCGGGAAAACCTGTAGCTAGGGCGTAGCCGTCGCCGTCGCGGTCGGTGTCGTGGTCGCCGATGGAGTTTGGGTTGCGCTCGGCGCGCTGGTCGTGGTTGGCGTGGCGGTTGCATTGCCGACGACAATCAACACGAAGATCTCATCCCCGAAATAGGTGCCGATGGCATTGGTCATACGCCAATTGCCACGGTAGGTGCCGGCCGTGCCGGGAGCGGTCAGGTTGACCGAGAGGTCGGCGGTGTTCCCCGGCTGGACGGCGCTCTCCAGCGCTACCGATGAACCCCCCATCGCCTCGCCGCCGGTGAAGTTCAAGTCGAATCCCGCTTGCCAGGCGCACGAGCCGCTGTTGCGCACCCGCCAGGTCTTGGTGAAGCCCTGGCCGGGGGTCATGTTGGTGTTGTCGGGTACGGTGACGTCCGAGACGAACGTCAGGCCGTAGCATCCGTCGCCGGCCGCGGTTGGCGCGGTGGTGGCAGCGGTCGTGATGGTGACCGCGGGGGCGAGCGTGGCCGTCGGCGCCGGGGTAGCGGTTTCAGTTGGTGTGCTGGTCGGCGCGGCGAGGGCGGTGGCGGTCAGACCGGCGGAAAACTCGGCGACCGCTTCGGTCTGGATCTGCTCGACGCTGATGGTCGGCGTCGCATCCTCGGCGCCCGCGCCACAGGCGGCCAGAAGCAGGCAGAAGGCGGGTAGCAAGAGCAACGGGCGGAGCGGGGGCGCATACGGCTTCATTCGAAACCTCCCTCACGGGGTGAATTCGCTGGGCGATGGAGGGCGAGTCTACCCGAAGAACTACTGGGTCGGTGTGGAGTCCATCTGCGAACTGAATGCCAAGAGGAACTGCCGCCCCTGCGCGCGAGCGTGGGCCGCTCGCCAGGACAGCTCCGGTTTGCAAAAGAAAGAGGCTGTCTCAGCTGCGTGCGAGACAGCCCCTTTGGCTGTGGGAGGTGCAGCCGTCGAAGCCTACTGGTCCGCCTCCACCAACTGCGCCAGGTGCTCGACCAGGCGATCCAGGGTCTCAGAAAAGCCCTCGACCACGCCCATATCCAGCACGTTCTGGAGCTGGTCCGGCGAAGGGTACTCGGCCCGACTGATGAGCACCGTCTTCCCATTCGCGGCTGCGAACTCAAGCGTCACCTGCGTTTGCGGCATCTGGTCGTTGATGTTGCCATCCGGATCGGAGAAAGCGTCGGTGTATACGATTCGCTCCGGTTCGACGATCTCCTGATACTCCACTCGACCCCACGACTCGTCATCATCATTTGGGCCGCGCATGCAGTAGTGCCAGATACCCCCCGGGCGGAAGTCGATCGTGCATTCCACCACTGGCCAGGAGCGGGGCCCCCACCAGTTGCGCAGGTGCTCGCAGCTCGAGTAGGCGGCGAACACCAGCTCGCGCGGTGCGTCGAATTCCCGCGTGAATATCAGCTCCCGCTCGGTGGTCTCAACTTGCATCTTGCTCTCGGTCATCGTTCTCCTCCTTGGCTTGTAGGCGCTGAAGGTATTCGTCAAGCCGCTCGAAGCTCTGCTCGAAAAACTGGCGGTATTGCTCGAGCCACTGATCCAATTCCTTCAGCGGTTGCGGATGCAGCGTGCAGGGGCGGTACTGCGCCTCCCGGCTGCGTTCAATCAGCCTGGCTCTCTCAAGCACCTTGAGGTGCTTGCTCACCGCCGGCAGCGTCATGTCGTACGGCTCGGCCAGCTCGGTTACGGTTTTGGTCCCTCCAGTGAGGTCGGCCAAGATCGCCCGACGGGTGGGGTCGGCCAGTGCGGCAAAGGTGTCGCTCAGGTGGTCGCTTTGCATTTCGCTCATCTATTTAACCACTTGGTTATTAAACCAATTGGTAATATAAAACGTTTTGGTCGATTTGTCAAGAGGCAAAAGCCGACTTGCTGCCGGGGGCCGGACTTATACTGAACGACGTATGCTGAGTTCCCCGGCGAGCGTGTGAATCCTCCAACCCCATATCCCGAGCTCAACCAGGTACTCGACCAGCTGCTGGATCGAATTCGCGCAGCGCTCGGCGACGTCTTCATTGGCGCCTACCTGCAGGGCTCCCTGGCGGTGGGCGGCTTCGATCCGCACAGCGACGCAGATTTCGTCGTCGTGGTTGATGGTGAACTGTCACCGGCGCAGGTAGACCACCTTCAAGCGGAGCATCGGCTGGTCCACGCGCTCGACGATAGCTGGGCCAAGCACCTCGAAGGCAGCTACTTCCCCATGGAGCTGTTGCGAGATCCGACGCGGCGGGGCGAACCGCTCTGGTACCTGGATCACGGCAGCCCGGAGCTGGAGCGATCCGATCACGACAACACGCTGGTGGTGAGGTGGATCCTGCGCGAGCACGGGGTGGTGCTGGCCGGCCCAGAACCATCCACGCTGATTGACCCGATCGCCGGGTTCCTGCTGCGCCGAGAGATCTGGGAAACGATCCACGAATGGGGAGCCGAGATCCTGGCGCACCCGGAGCGGATCAACAGCCGCTTCTATCAGGGATTCGCGGTGCTGAGCTTCAGCCGCATGCTGCATGACTTGCAGTC
>CAZJUE010000040.1:0-14970 GCA_964549025.1 uncultured Anaerolineaceae bacterium
CGTAGAGCAATCCGAGGCGCGCCGCCAGCGTGAAGTCGATGCTCCAAAACAGCAGCGGAAGTGCCAGCAGAAAGAATTCCTCGTTGCCCAGGAAGCTGAGCGCTTCAAAGATCGGCTCCACCCCGAGGCCGAGTGTGTCTTGCACAACGACGATAACTTGCAGACCCCAGTCAAGCACCGCGTCCATCAATTCCTCTCTCTTGAATGGTCGCACCTTTCGGAGGCAGCCGATCCGCCCAAGGTTGCGCGCGCTCGAGCCGGCCGGCGAGCTGCAGCAGCGTGGCCACATCTCCCAAGCGACCGATAAGATGCATGCCGATCGGTAAACTGTCCAGGTTCCATTGAAGCAGCAGCGACTTTGCGGGTTTGCTGATTACGTCAGTCGGCATAGCACAGGATCATATGTCTGAAAAAACACGACAAACGCTCCCGCGGTGCGATCCGTGAGCGGAACTCTCCGATCCAGATCCCGAAGATATCGGCCAACTCGCCAATGCTATACTCGGCTAAATCCCGCGAAACCCCGCATCTACGCTGCCAACCGCGTCAGCGAAGCACGAGTTTGGGGGAATGCTTAAAGTCAGGCTGCTCGGCCAGTTCAGCATTCAAATCAACGGGCGATCGGTTGAACTTCCCTCGCGACCGGCCCAATCCCTGTTTGCGTACCTGATGCTCAACCGCCGGGTTGAGCACCGCCGAGAGCGGCTGGCCGGAATGCTGTGGCCGGAATCAACCGAAGCAAGCGCCCGAAACAATCTGCGCCAGGCGCTCTGGAGGATACGACGGGCCCTGGGCCATGAGGCGGACGCGCTGCTCGATGCAGACCGCTTTCAAATAAGCATCAACCCCGATGCCGATTTCTGGCTGGACGTCCGCGCCCTGGAGACCGAGCTCCCCGCCGATGCCTCCTCCGATGAGTGGATCCAATCCTGTTCTGAGTACGCCGGAGAGTTGCTGCCTGGCTTCTACGACGATTGGATGGTGATGGAACGGGAACGCATCGGGCAGCTGATGCAGCGGCGCTTTCAGGAAACCCTGGAGCACCTGGCGCGGGAGGCTCGTTGGGCCGAACAGTTGGAGTTGGCAGAACGCTGGATCGGGTTTGGAGGCGTTCCCGAGGCTGCCTTTCGAGCAGCCATCGAGGCGCACTTCCAGCTCGGGGATAGTGGGCGCGCGGTGGCCGCCTATGAGCGTCTCAAGGTTGCGCTTGCCGATGACCAAGTGAGCCCGTCTGAGCAAACCGAGCGGCTGATGGAGCGGGTCAAATCTGGGGAAAAAGGGAGCGCCGTCAGCCCCAAGCCCAGTGCCTCGCCGACGCCAGGTTTCGTCAACGGCCGTATCCAAGAGCGTGAACGGAGTCCCCTTTTTGCCCGAGAGGCCGAACTCGAACGACTGGATGGTCTGCTTCAAAAGAGCCTGGAAGATGGAGGACGCATCGTCCTGGTGACCGGGGAGGCTGGAAGCGGCAAGACCGCTCTATTGCGTGAGTTCTCCCACCGGGCCCACCACCGTCATAAGCAACTGCTGATTGCCAAAGGTGACTCCAATGCATTGACCGGCCCCGGAGACCCTTACCTCCCCTTCCGCGGCGTCCTGGAATGCCTGATTGGCGACATCGAAGCCAGTTGGGAGCGGGGAGTGCTGACCACTGCTGAAGCACAGCGGGCCTGGGACGCTTTACCCACCAGCTGCCGGGCGCTGCTCTCCGTCGGAGAGGGTTTGGTTGGCGGCATGCTCTCCACCCAATGGCTCACCAGTGTCGTCCCGGGCCACGCCTCAATCCCACCCGCGCTCATCGATCGTATCCGCGCGCTGAGCGCGATCGAGCGAGCCGATCGACTCGGTCCAGAACTTTCGCAGTCGGGTATGTTCAAACGAGTAGCCGAACTGCTGATTTCGCTCGCCGACGAATATCCATTGTTGATCGCGCTAGATGACCTGCAGTGGGCCGATGTCGGATCGATCGACTTGGCGTTCTACCTGGCGAGGCGGATTGCCGACAGCCCGATACTGATATTGGGGGCTTACCGCCCCGAGGAGCTTGCCTACCAACGCAATGGTCAGCCGCATCCGCTGAACAGATTGCTGGCCGAACTCCAACGAACGCAAGGCGATTTGGAAATCGATCTCTCACACTCAAGCGACCTACCGTTCGTCGAAGCGCTGATAGATAGCGAGCCGAATCTGCTACCGGACTCCTTCCGCCAGATGCTCCATAAGCAGACAAGAGGGAATCCGCTGTTCACAATCGAGCTGTTGCGCGCCATGCAGGGCCGTGGCGACCTGGTTGCCGATTCTCAGGGACGTTGGGAACCCGGACCTTCCTTGGACTGGAAAAGTCTTCCGGTCCAAGTGGAGGGGGTACTCGCTGAGCGACTGAGTCGCGTGGAAGCTGAGCTGAAGGAGTTGCTGGATGTCGCGAGTGTGGAAGGTGAGGATTTCACCGCTGAGCTAGTGGCCGCTGTGCTCAACCGAGAGCCGCGGGAGGTAATTCATTCCTTAAGTCAGCAGCTGGACAAACTACATCGGTTGGTCGAGGCTCACTCCGTCACTTGGATCGACGGCCGGCGCCTTTCGCGCTACCGCTTTCGCCACATACTCTTCCAGCGGCAGCTGTACGAGAAGTTGGACCCGGTCGAACGGTCGTTTCTCCACGCTCAAGTGGGCACCACACTCGAATCAATGTACGGTGCTGAAGTCGACCGGATTGCCGTTCAGCTGGCCCATCATTACGCCGAAGCCGGCGATGTAATTAAGTCGATCCACTACCTGCGTGCCGCCGGCGAATACGCGAGAAGGATTTCCGCAAACGCAGAGGCGGTAGCCTATTTGGAGCACGCCTTGAAGCTCCTGCCGGATTTCCCCGCCGGCCCTGCTCGGATTGAGAATGAGCTGGCTATTCAGATTGCGCTCGGCGCCGCGCGCATTGCCAGCGAGGGATATGCATCTCCGCGGGTTCAGGCAGCTTACGCCAGGGCCCACGAGCTGTGTTTTGAACTCGAGGGAACCCCACAACGGTTTCCGGCACTCTGGGGGCTGTGGAGCTTCAACACCGTTCAAGCGGCGCACGGCTCAGCCAAGGAGCTTGCGGTTCAGCTGCAGCAGCTGGCAGACGAGGACCACGGTCTACAGCTTGAGTCGTACCGAGCATTGGGGACCACCCTGTTCTACTTGGGACAGATCCGGGAGGCGCGCTCTCAGCTCGAACACGGGATCGAGCTTTATCATCCGGCGCAGCACGCGGACCACGCCTACCTCTACGGCCAGAATCCCTTGGTCTCCAGCTTGATCAACCTGGCCCTAGTACTTTGGCTGCTGGGCTATCCCGATCGGGCGCAGCAAGAAATGGCAACCGCAGTTTCGCAAGCCCACCAGATCGCTCATCCGCACAGCCTATCGTATGCCTTGTTGATGGCGGCTTCGCTACACTCCTCGCTTCGCCAATGGGGCCGGACCGTGGCGCGTGCCGAAGAGGCAATCGAGGTCGCTGAAGATTACGGATTCCCGTTGTGGCTCGCGGCCTCAACCATCCTGCGCGGAGCGGCGCTGGCCCAGCAGGGTCAGAAGCAGAGTGTGGAGGTCATTCGAACCGGGCTCGAGGAGTGGGAGCGGCTTGGCGCCGGCCTGGGTCTGCCGCACTATCTTGGTTTGCTGGCGAAGACCTTGGCCAGTTCAGATCAGGCAGAGCGCGGATTGCAGCAGGTCGAGCGTGCGATACAGATCGCCCACGACCATCAGGAGCTGGTGCACCTGGCCGAGCTCCACCGCATCCAAGGCGATCTGCTGCTCCAATTGGGCCGCCCCAGCGAGCAGGTGCAATCGGCGTTTAAGCAGTCGGCAGCTTCAGCCAAAGAGATGCGCTCCCCATCGATGGAGCTGAGAGCCGTCATCGGGCTCTCCCGATTTCGTATGTCCCAGGGTCATCGGCACACACACAAAGACATGCTCAGCAAGACCCTGAGCCGATTTGATGAGGGTTTCGAAACACCGGACCTGTTGGAGGCCAACGAGCTCCTCGAGGGTTGATGGCCACGGGTAACGCACTCCGCCCCACACTGCTTGTAGACGTCAGCTCGGCCAAATAGGCCCCACGAACCACGGCGAGCTGGGAACAAAGGTGGCGGGCGTCGCCTAGGCTAGCATCGCGCCTTCCAAGTGCAGCAAGCGTCGCTTGGTTTCCACTCCGGCCCCACCTGAATAGCCGGTAAGCGTCCCATCTGCCGCCACAACCCGGTGGCACGGAACGACGATGGGGATCGGGTTCCGGGCTAGTGCCTGGCCCACCGCCCGCGCGGCGCGCGGCTTGCCAATGTGCCGAGCGATTTCTCCGTAGGTTGCCACAACCCCAGCCGGCACCTTGAGCGCCGCCTTGAGCACCTGCCGCTGGAAGGTGGTTAGACCGGAGAGATCGACCGCTAGCTCAAAACCGCGGCGTTTTCCATTCATATACTGATTGAGCTGGCCTACCGCTTCTGCCACATGTTGCTGTGACTTCCAAACCGGCGACCCGGTCCGATTGCTGAGTCGGTCGACAAAGCCAGCTTCGTCCTGGCCAAACTCGATCGCCACCAGGCCATCCCGACCCACCGCTACCAGAAGCGGACCAACTGGGCTCTCGGTCAGCACTCCGTACCAAATCGCCTGGTCCCATCGATCGACAGAGGCTTCCAACTGAGCAAGCGCCCGCTGGGTGCGCGCTCGAGGTGGCTCCGCACCAAGCAGCGAGTCCAATGCATCCTGAAATTCGGCTTCTTCTGATGTATGCATGGTCATTTCCCCGCTTCGATAGAGTTTCGGCCGGTCAAGCTCATCGTCCTGCCTCAGCTGATTCGCCCACACTCGTATCGGACATTCCATCGGCGGAAAACTGGCGGCGCAGCTTCTTCAGACCCTGATACACATTTGCCCGTGCCGCTTCCCGATTGATGTCCAGCGCGACAGCGATCTCCTCGTAGCTCAGCTCCTGGTACTTGCGCATCACCAACGCAGCCCGCTGTTTGTGCGGCAGGGCGTCCACCGCCGCTCGCAGACTCGCCAAAGCTTCGGTGTCTTCGATCTGGCTCTCGATTGCCGGGGCCGGACTGGGGATCTGCTCGGTCAGAATCTCGAGTTGACGGGTCCGCTGATTCAGCCTGGTCATGGCCACGTTGTGGGCAATCCGGTACAGCCAAGCGCGGTGGTTGGCCGGTTCGTCCAATCGCTCGTAAGCCCGGTATGCGCGCAAATACGCTTCCTGCAGGCAATCCTCGGCCTCGGCCGAATCTTGTAGCAAACGATACAAGAAGACGAAGATTTCCTTCCCATGCTGCTTGACCAATGTCACGAACTCCGGTTTGGCGCCCAATCCGATCCCTACAAAATGCTACCTATATGACCCGCAAGTTGGAAAAATGTGAAATCCAGTGAAGTATCCGCCTGCCGTACTCCCGCTGCCAGCTCGCTCCATCAGCCACGAGATTGGTGCTGGATCTCTCCCAGCTGCTCAATTCCCCTCACCTAGGCCGCGTCGTTGCAGGAACTGCTGCATGACTGCTTTGCCATTGTTCAGGATCGGTGGACCGTGAGAGGGAAGCAGGTGACGGTAGTCCAGGTCACCCAGCCGCCGCATCGCGGCCCGCGCCCGTTCTAGATCCGGGGTTGCCATTGGCAGCGGCGGCCCCAACCTTCCGCCCAAGTTGAACACCGCGTCGCCGCAGATCATGGCCTGGTCCTCAGGGTGGAGAAATCCGACTTGCCCCGGGGTATGCCCCGGCAGATGGATCACCGCCATCCCGTCGGCCGGTTGGCCACGCTCCAGGTCGCGAGCCACGGGAACGCCGTAGGCGGCGGTTTTCATGAGCCGGCGGCCGAAGCGAAAGGCCAGATGCTGCCCCGGCAATCGTCGATAGTCGCCTTCGCCAATCACGAATGGAGCTTCATCCTTATGGCACATCACCGGAGGGCTCCAGGCCGCCCGCACGGCGCGCAGTCCGCCGGCGTGGCCGTAGTGTGCGTGGGTCAGCAGTACCCGCAGCGGCCCGTCCCCACCGGTCGCCCTCACCACTGCCGATAGCAATTGATCGGCGGTCTCCGGCGGACCGGTGTCGATCAGCGTCCAGCCGTCCTCGGTGCGCAGCAGCCAGACCGCAACCGGCACGCCGATCGGTCCTAGAACCCTGAAGCGCAGCTCAAGACGCAGGATATGTTCGGTAATCGGCTTGAATTCCAGCATGCGCGGCGCTTGGGCGGCAAGCCTAATAGCCGCGCTCTGGATCGAACAGATTCAGCAGCGGCTCGTTAGTCACGTAGCGCCGCAGATTCTCAGCAAACAGCTCCGCCGCTCGTTCGAGGTATTTGCCGGAGGTGCCGGCAACGTGCGGCGAAAGGATCACATTCCGCAGTTCCCATAAGGGGCTATTGGCGGGAATCGGCTCGACCGGAAAGACGTCCAGCGCCGCGCCGGCGATGCGTTCTTCTTTGAGCGCCTCGACCAGCGCGCCGTGATCCACTACGCCGCCGCGAGAGAGGTCAACCAGGTAGGCGCTCTGCTTCATCTTGCCCAGTACCTTCGCATTCACCAGCCCGCGGGTGCCAGGAGTGAGCGGAACGGTCAGCACCAGGAAGTCGCATTCGGTCGCCATCGAGCCCAACGCTTGAGGCGGATAGATGCGGGCCGGGATCTCGGCCTGCGAGTCTCCGCGTCCCTCCGGCATGTAGTCTGATTGCTCTAGCTGCTTCAGATCGCGCTTGGTCGCCAACACCCGCGCCCCCAGTGCCTGGCATAGCCGGGCCAGCTCGCGCCCAACGCTGCCGTAGCCGACAATGCCAACCGTGCTTTCGCGCAGTTCTTGTGGCCGAAAGCGGGTAAAGCGGTCCTCCGCCCAGCGCTTCTCGCGTTGGTCGGCCAGCATCTGCGGCAGGTGATGGGCGGCCGCCAACATCATCGTCAGGGCGAACTCAGCCATCTGGGTCACCGCCGCGCCGCTCAAGGTGGTGATCTTGACCTCTGAGCGCAGCAGGCTGTGCTCGACGAAGTCATCGATCCCGGCCCAGTGGAACTGGATCCAGCGCAGATTCGGCACATGCTCAGGATCCGGCAGGATCTTGCGGGTGTACAGCACCTCGACCTCTGCCAGCTGCTGCTCGGACAGCTGTTCGACCTCCGAGGCAGGCTCCAATTCGATATCCAACTGCGGAGAGACCGCCTTCAAGCGGTCCAGCAGCGGCTCGGGGAAATCGACCGTGACCAATACCCGGACTTGGGCCATGCGCGAAATTGTACATGATGGTGGCAAGACCCCTCCGGAGCACAAGCACCGCTCAGATATACTTGGGCGCGCCCACTACCCAAGCGATGAGAATCGGAATCCTCTTCCCACAGACCGAATTTGGCAGCGATCCGACTGCCATCCGCGATTTCGCTCAGTCCGCCGAGCAGCTCGGCTACCATCACATCCTGACTTACGAGCACGTGTTGGGGGTCAATGCCGATCGGCCCGGTGGTTGGCGCGGAGTGTACTCGCATGAAGATCCCTTTCTGGAGCCGTTCGTGATGCTGAGCTTCATGGCCGCGGTCACCCAACGGATCGAATTCCTGACTGCCATCCTGGTGCTGCCGCAGCGCCAAGCCGCGCTGGCGGCCAAACAAGCCGCCACGCTCGACCGACTGAGCGGCGGCCGGCTGCGTCTCGGCGTCGGCGTCGGCTGGAACGAACTCGAGTTCGTGGGGATGGGCAAAGACTTCCACGATCGCGGTCGGCGCATCGAAGAGCAGATCGAAGTCATGCGCAAGCTGTGGACCCAGCCGCTGGTGGAGTATCAGGGACGGTGGCACGAGCTGCCGGACGCCGGCATCAATCCGCTCCCCGTGCAGCAGCCGATCCCGATCTGGTTCGGCGGACATGCGGAGCCGGTGATTCGTCGTGTGGCGCGGCTCGGAGACGGCTGGATTCCAAATTACCCCACCGCCTCGGAGGCCAAGCCGCACTTCGAACGGCTGTGGACCTACCTGGAAGAGCAAGACCGTGATCCGAGTGAAGTCGGCCTGGAAGTGCGCTTGCACTACCGCGAAGGCGATCCGGAACGTCTGTCGGGATTGATGCAGGAATGGTCAGCGCTCGGCGCCACCCACCTGGGCCTCAACACCATGCGCAGTCGGCTGGAGGGCCCGGCTGAGCATCTGGAGGCCATGCGTCGTTTCGCCGAGGAGCTGCAGGTGGGTGCACCTTGAGGTTTGAGTCGGTCGATCAGCTGGCGGCCGGACTCCGTCAGCAGCTGTATCTGGCGGACCCCGGCCTGACGACCTCGCTCTACCTGGCGCTCAAGCTCGGTCGACCGCTGTTCCTGGAGGGCGAGGCCGGCGTCGGCAAGACCGAGGTTGGAATCGCGCTGGCCGGAGCCCTGGACACCGAGTTGATTCGTCTGCAGTGCTACGAAGGTCTCGACCTGCATCAGGCAGCCTATGAATGGAACTACACCCGCCAGCTGCTGCACATCCGGCTGGCGGAGGCCCGTGAGCAGCAACCGGATGAGTCGGAGCTGTTCGGACCGCAGTTCCTGCTGCGCCGACCGTTGCTGCAAGCTATTCAGTGGTCGGGCGATTCACCGCCGGTTCTGCTGATCGACGAGTTGGATCGCAGCGACCAAGAGTTTGAGGCCTACCTGCTGGAAGTGCTTTCGGACTTCCAGATCAGCATCCCAGAGATTGGCACGGTGCAGGCTGAACAACCGCCAGTGGTGGTGCTGACCTCCAACCGAACCCGCGAGGTACACGACGCGCTCAAGCGGCGCTGCCTGTATTTCTGGATCGACTACCCAAGCTTCGAACGCGAGCTAGCCATTGTTCGGCTCAAGCTGCCAGAGCTCCCCGCGAAGCTATCGGAACAGGTAACCCGCTTCGTGCAGCAATTACGTCAGGCGGATCTCTATAAGCTGCCCGGGGTGGCGGAAACGCTGGATTGGGCGGAGGCCCTGCAGGCGCTGGACCAGCAGCAGCTCAGCCCGGAGGTGGTGGACCTCACACTGGGGTCGCTGTTGAAGTATCAGGAAGATCTGGAGGCCGTGCGCGGTGAGCGAGCGGAGGCACTGGTCACCAGCGCGCTGGCTGCCGATTGACGCCACCGGCGGCTGAGCCTGGCGTTGAGAGATATCTCGCCCGATGGCCTGGCGCAGTCCCATGATGGGGTCGGCATAGCAATCAGCCAATGGGCTATCTGGTTCCCAACCTGCTGGTCTTCGTACGCATGCTCCGGTCGGCCGGCATGGCCACCGATCCCGAACGCGTGCGGCTCTGCCTGGCAGCGCTGGAGCGGGTTGGCGTGCGCAACCGGTCCACTTTCTATCATGCTGCCCGCACCACGCTGGTCTATCGCAGGGAAGATCTCTCGATTTTCGATCGTGCATTTGCGGCCTTCTGGTGGAAGCCACAGGATCGGCCCGCGGCCGGACGAGCATCGGAGCGGTCGGCAGCCAGCCGGCAACCGCAGTCAGATCCGCGCGGCAGCCCATTGGGCGACCGCGGCTACAGCGCAACTGAGGTGTTGCGGCGCAAGGACTTCGGCGAGCTAACCAAAGCCGAATTCGAACAAGTCAAGCGCATGGTGACCGGGCTGGGGTCTCAATTGAGTGAGCGTCTATCCCGGCGCCAGCGGATGGGCTCCGGTCGGCTGCCTGACCACCGGCGCAGCTGGAGGGCCAACCTGCGCTACGGTGGCGAGCCGGTTGTGCAGATCATGCGCCGGCGCAAGCGCAAGCCGCGACCGCTGGTGGTGATCGCCGACGTCAGCGGCTCAATGGAACCCTATTCGGAGTTGATGCTGCATTTCACCCATGGATTGGTCCGCCGGCTCGATCAACCGGTGGAGGCCTTTGTGTTCAGCACCCGGCTCAGCCGACTTACTCGCCAGCTGCGTGCTCTTCCGGCCGGACACACCCTGCAGCCGATCTCCGAACTGGTGCCGCACTGGTCGAGCGGGACCCGCATCGGCGAGGCGATTCGCGAATTCAACCGCCGCTGGGCAAGGCGCACGCTGTCACACGGGGCAGTGGTGGCGCTGATCAGCGACGGCCTCGACCGTGGGTCGGTGACGCAGCTGGAAGCCGAAATCGCTTGGCTACGGCGCAGCTGTCACCGGCTGCTGTGGCTCAATCCGCTGCTCGGCACCCCCGACTACCGACCACTTGCGCGCGGCATGCGCGCCGCTTTGCCCTACATCGACCTCTTCCTGCCGATTCACAGCTTGCTCAGCCTGGCGCAGTTCGCGGCGCGATTGCTGCAGCTATCCAGCGATATCCGATTGGCGCCGAGCCGGCGCTTCACCACTCCCAAGGCTCCCCAGCCAGCCTAGCCCCCACCTGCAGAACCCGGATTTCTCGCGTCACTTCCGCCCACTGACGGTGTTAGAACGGGTGAATTTGAGCGCAATGAACATCCGATCCCCGGTAGCTGTGGCGGGGGGAACCATCTCAATCGGGTCTTATAAGCTCCTCTTGGAAGTACGTTCGGGGATTCAAGTCGGGCCTTCGCCTTGGCGAAGGCGCTTTGTTAAGTGCGAGGAGGTGAGGTCTATCGCTGAACGCTGAGCGCAGTACACCAGTCTGATAAACCCAATCGGAGGAGTCATTTATGGACGCAACACGCTCAGTTATGGGCTACCTGCCCAACGATCGCCCCCCACTCGGGCAGCTGGTGCTGCTCGGATTCCAGCATGTTCTGACCATGTTCCCGGCCACCGTCTTCGTGGCGGCCTTCACCGGGTTCCATGTCGGGACTGTGCTGCTGGCTTCGGGGGTTTCTACAATCGTCGCGCTGGTTTTATCACGGCGCGGAATCGGTAAGTACATCCCCCTGTTTTACGGCTCCAGCTTCAGCTACATCGCCGCCTATCTGGCGGTCGGCACGCAGATGACCGGCGACCTGCCGGCCTTCGGCGTACCGTACCCGGATGAGGTGATCAGCACCATGCAGGCCGGTATTGTCGTGACCGGCATCCTGAACATCGTCGTCGGCTTCATCATCCGCGCCGTCGGCAAGGATGTCGTGGATCGCTTCCTGCCGCCGGTGGTGACTGGCTCGGTGGCGGCGATCATCGGCTTCGGCCTGGCGTTTGCGGCGCTTGACCTGGCGAACGCCAACTGGCTGGTGGCCGTTGCGACACTGGTTCTCACCATCCTGTTCTCGGTGTACCTGCAAACCCGGGGCTTCATCGGCATGCTTCCGGTGCTGCTGGGAGGTATTGCAGGCTACGTCTTCTCGGGTCTGGTTGATGCGGGCTCGGTCTCTTTCGTCGGTGTGAACGCCGCCGATTGGCTGGCCGCGCCGCACTTGACCTTCCCCACCTTTGCCGGGAGCATGGCGACCACGGCCATCGTGAGCATCGCCATCATGGCGATCGCCACCATCCCGGAGTCGACCGCCCACCTGTATCAGATCAGCCTGTACGTCGACCGGTTTGCGGATGAGGTCAATAAGCCTCAGTACAAGCTGGAAGAGAACATTGGCTTCAACCTGGTGCTGGACGGGATCGGCGACTTCATCAACGGGTTGGTCGGCGCCACCGCCGGCACCAACTATGGTGAGAACAACTCGCTGATGGCGATCACCCGTAACTACTCCGGACCGGCCCTCATGGCGGCCGGGGTGATCTCGGTTCTGCTGGGCTTTGTCGGCAAGCTGGAAGCGCTGGTGGCCTCGGTGCCGCTAGCGGTCACCGGCGGGCTGTCGATCTACCTGTTTGGCGTGATCGGGATGCAGGGCATCGCGCTGATGCAAGAGCACAACGTCAGCATGTTCAACCCCCGCAACCTGGCGGTGGGCGCCACCATCATGGTGGTGGGTATCGGCGGCAACATCGGGCCCGGCTTTGAGGGCTTCCTGCCGATCACCATATCCGGCGTGTTCGACAACGGACTGCCGGCCATCGCTACCGCGGCGGTGCTGGGCATCGTGCTCAACCTGGTGTTCCTGATCTTCGAGCCGCCCAAAAGGGTGACCGCGGCTCCCGCCATGGGAACCGGCGGCAACTAGCGGGTCGCAACCTCACTAACACTGAACCGGAGCTCGAGCCACCGAGCTCCGGTTCATTTTGTGCCAATATCGAACGATGAATCCTCTCTTAATTCCTTAACCAAATCTACATTACAGCGCCCTTACAAACTCATCCGACCATAAGCTCGGCGTGCAATAATCGCTTTGGACCAACTGCCGCATTCTTGGCCGATAGGGAAGCAGCCATGAGCCCAACCAATTTGATCGGAATCTCCGTCACCGCACTGTTGCTCAGCGGGTTCGGTTGGGCGTTGATCGATCTTGCATCCCGCATCGTTAAGCAGCCCAAGCAGGCGTTCAACATGCTCAAGCTTTCGCCCTATCCACTGGTCCCCGACGAAACCACGACCCAAGAGCACTCGGGCGGCGAACGCTGGGACGACCTGGAACTGCAGCCAGTCCCAATCGAGCTCAAGCACTAGCAGCCGATTATTCGGTTCAGGCAAATGAGCGGCCGCTAGGCCGCTCTCTTGATTCCTGCGGAGAGCATCAATCCTGCAGCAGAGCTTCGGCCGCGGTTAAAAAACCCGCCAGGGCATCGGCACCCGAAGTGTGCCCCCGTCGAATCAGCCACTCCGCCGGCTCGTCCACCGGCGCGCCGGAAGCCAGCGCCACCGCAAGCACATGCCACTCATTGCCGGCTTCGCCGCGGCCAGCGGCCTTCAGCCAGGCAGCAGATATCCGATTGGTGCGCGGCGCGGCCGCGCCGACAATCATCTCACCTAACGATTGCGCCTCGGCCGGCTCCATCAGCGCCCACATTGCGTGGACTGCGCCCAGCAGATAATCGTCGCCGGAGGGGGTCACCCCGCCACCCAATCCGGCTAGCTGCTGCGCAGCCCCGCCGACCGCAGCCGGATCGCGGGCTTGCAGGCCAACGACCAAGGCTGCCGCCGAAGGCGCTGCGGCAGCAAGCGCGGCCGCCTGCACGTTGGCAGTTGGCAACTCGCCCGGCTGCTGCGCTTCCGCAACTTGCCCGATGGGCGCGCTGGGATCGCGGGTCACGGCATCTGGCTGATCGTTGGAAGCACTCATCGGCATGCCGGCCAACGGTGCGAAGCTCCCGGCCGGCGCGTGCTGGGCAAGCAGCCTGCGCAGCTGCGCCAGATTCTCGGCGATGCGCCGCGCCCCAACTCGCTCCCAGCTTGGCCGCGGCGTCCAGTGCGCCGCGCCGCTGAACTCGGCCTCCAACTTGCCGATCGACAGCCGCTCCCTGTCGAGTCCAACTGGGCTATCTTGCTTCAGATGCGCCTCGAACCCGCCGCCCTCGATGAATCCGGGCGATTCGGGTCGCACCACCAGGGCGAACGGGCCGGGGCCTAGATCCTGGGTGACCAGCGACAGCAGTTCGCCATCCCCATTCACCAGATTGACGGACTGTCTGAAACGACTGTGGATAGACCGGGACTGGGGCGCTTCGCCCCGACGAGACCTCGCTTGCGCTCGGCTGTCGCTCAGCCAAGCGCGGGCCGCCGGGGCGATCAAGGTTCCGCGCAGCTGCAACGGAGATCTGCTGCCGCTCATCCTGCCTCAGCGACGATGTTCCCGCCGCTGATCACTGCCCGCGGCTCGCTATGGAACCGCAATGCCTCTGGTACATCGGGCTGCCGCATCAGCACCAAGTTGGCCGGGTTGCCGACCTCCAACCGATGTCCTTCAATCCCCATTGCCTGGGCGGCGTCGGTGGTGACCATGTCGTACAGGGATTCCATCTGCTCCCGGCCGGTCATCCACAACAAATGCGATGCCAGGAAGGCCACCTCCAGCAGGTTGTTGCGGCCGTATGGGTAATAAGCGTCGCTGATATCGTCTTGCCCTAGACAGACCAGCACGCCTTCTTCTCGCAGCTCGGCCACCCGGGCGTGCAGCGGGCCAGTGTGCGGATCGGAAACAATCGGGATCTGAGCCTGCCGTAGCAGCGCCGCGAGCTTCTGGAAATACGGCTTGGGATACAGCGCCATGGCACGCGCGTGGTGGGCCAACACCCGGCCTTCCCAACCCAGTTCGATGGTTTTCAGCGCCAGCATTTCCAGCGTGCGCAGGCCGGGATCGCCGGCGTCGTCGATCAGCATCGATACGCCCGCATCGAACTCCACCGCGATCGCCATCATCTGGTCGATGTGGCTCTGGGCATCGGCGTCGGTATACTCGATCCAGGGGATACCGCCCACCACGTTGGCGCCCAGCTCCATCGCCTGGCGGATCAGGTCCGCCGCCCCGGGTTCGCGCACCACCCCGTCTTGTGGAAAGGCGACTACCTGGAGCTCGACCCGTCCGGCGAACTGCTCGCGAGCGGAGATCAGCGCAGCCACACCCTCCAGCCTGGCCTGGCTGTCTACGTCGGCGAACGCCCGGATGTGCGTGTTGCCGTAACGCAGTGACCACTCCAATGCGCGCTGCACGTTGGGGAGGATCCACTGGCGATCGTAGTTGGCCTTCACCGCTGCCGCCCGCTCAATCGCGGTCATCGCTTTGCCCATCGTCTCGCCTTGGTAATCCTGCATCGCCGAGTCGTCCAGCATATGCAGGGTGAAGACCTTGTCGAGGTGCAGGTGAGGATTGGCAAACGACTCGGTCATCAAGCCGCCGTCGGCCTCCAACACCGACTGTCCTTCACCTCCCAGATCAGGCTCGATCGCCGCAATGCGGCCATCCCGAATCCCCAAGTCGAACCGCTCGCCGGCCCGGCCCCGCAGCCGGGTGTCGTGAATCAGCAGGTCGAAGCTGCTCACAGTTCTGGCGCCTCTTGCACCAGGCGATCCAAGTACTCGCGCAAAGTGGTCGGACGACGACCGAGCAGGCCTTCCAACACTTGTGAGCTCCCCCACAACCCGTGCTCGGCGTAATACTCAAACATCTGGACCAGCAACTGCTGCTGCTGGGCGCCCAGGTGTTCCGGGAAGGGCCAATCGGCAGTTGGGATCTCCACCGCGGTCACGATTTTG
>CAZJUE010000041.1:0-14902 GCA_964549025.1 uncultured Anaerolineaceae bacterium
CAGGAATTGCGGCGCAAGTACGAGGTGAAGCTCGACCGCCTACGCGGCAAGCTGTCCAAGGAGGAGCGCGAGCTAGCCGAGGATCAGGCTGAGCTTTCGGCTCGCAAGATGGAGGAGATGGCCACCCACGCCGAGAACATCATCGGGCTGTTCAGCGGCTCGCGCAGCCGGCGCCGGGTGTCCAGCTCGCTCACCAAGCGCCGTTTGAGCGCCAAGGCTAAGGCAGATGTCGAAGAGTCGGTGGAGGTCATCGAGCAGTTCAAGCAGCAGCTCGAAGAGCTGGAAACTGAGCTAGCAGAGGAACTCGATCAGCTGGACGATCGCTGGATGGAGATCGCCTCGCAGACCGAAGAACTAGTGAAGACTCCTTACAAGAAGGACATCTACATCGAGCTGTTCGGGGTGGCCTGGACCCCCTACTGGCGGGTCGAGCGCCAGGGAGAAACGGTCGAGCACCCGGCGTTCAGCCTGTAGCGCCCATTCCCCAAATCCACAATCGGAATCCGCCTTGCAGCGAACGCAAGTGCGTGCGCTGCCTGATGTGCTTCAGCAATTGAGGGCTCTCGGCCGTTCAGGAACCGTCCAGCGGCCAGGTTGGCAACACGTCCATGTCGAGTGCATCGCGCTGGCCGGCGGAAAAACGCTGATGGCCGACCGCAGCGGTCATGGCGGCGTTGTCGGTGCATAGCTCCAACGGGGGCGTGCGCACCGCAACCTCTGAGCGCCGCGTGAACTGCTCGCGGAGCAGCGCATTGGCGGACACGCCGCCCGCTACCACGATCTGCGCGGCATTGAATTCCTCGGCTGCCTGGAGCGTCTTTCCGACCAGCACGTCGACAACCGCCGCCTGAAAAGCGGCCGCGATGTCAGCGATCGGCAGCCCCGGACGGGGGGCCTCCACCCCTGCACGCAGTTCAGGCTGCTGCTTACGTACCTCGCGCAGCACGGCGGTTTTCAATCCGCTGAAGGAAAAATCCCAGCTGTCCTCCAGCCAGGCGCGGGGGAATTCGAAGGCATCGGCGTCGCCTTTTTCGGCGGCTTCCTGTATCGCCGGCCCACCCGGGTAGGCTAGACCCAGCAGGCGGGCGATCTTGTCGAAGGCTTCGCCGGCGGCGTCGTCCAGCGTCCCGCCTAGCCGCCGATATTGCAGGTGGTCTTCCATCAGGACCAGCTCGGTATGGCCGCCGGAGACGATGAGCCCCAACAGTGGGAACTCGGGCTCTGGCTCGTCATCCACCAACCAGATCGAGTACAGGTGGGCTTCCAGGTGGTTCACGCCCAGGATCGGAACCTTGGCCGCCAACGCTAGACCCTTGGCCATGTTCATGCCGACCACCAGCGAACCGGCCAACCCCGGCCCGCGGGTCACCGCGATAGCGTCGATGGCCTCCATTCCAGCGTGTGCCTCAGCCAGCGCTTGGGAAACCACCGCGTAGATGGTCTCGATGTGCAGCCGGGAGGCGACCTCTGGGTAAACCCCACCGTACTCGGCGTGATCGGCGGCTTGTGAGGCCACGATGTTGGAACGGATGGAGCGACCGTCTTCGACCACCGCTGCGGCGGTCTCATCACAGGAGGTCTCGATGCCCAGGATGCGAGTGTTTTGTTTGGCCATAGCTATACGCCGGGAACCGGCAGGACCAACTCCTTTGGATACTCGGCCAGCAGCTCAAAGCTGCCGTCGGGGCGGGCCCAATATGTGTCTTCCAGGCGGATGCCCATGCCACGCTCCGGATAGTACAGCCCCGGCTCAAAGGTGAACACGCTGCCCGAAACCAATTGATCCGAATTGCTCTCTAGATGGCTGAACCCTGGCGCTTCGTGGATTGCCAGGCCGACGCCGTGCCCCAACCCGTGTACGTAGCCGTCGGTGGTCCCCGGGCTGTTCAACACGGTCGGGTGTCCACCGGCTTCGAACTGCTCACACGCCGCGATCTGGAAGTCGCGACAGGAATGGTCGAGGTGGAACTTGGAAGCAACCGTCTCGTAGGTGTCCAGCACATTCGCGTACAGTTGCTGCGCCGGATCGCTGGCGTAGCCCAAGCTCCAGGTGCGGGTGAAGTCGTAATGGTAGCCGCCGCCGGCCTGCGAAGGAAATATGTCGAAGATGATGGTTTCACCCACCGGAACCGGCATGTCGTCCTGGCCGCTGCTGTGCGGCACCCCGGCGTCGCGGCCGGCGGCGAAGATGCAGCCCTCGGGATTGTCGGCCCCGTGCATCGCCAGCCACAGATTGATCCGGCGTTTCACCGCACCAATGGTCAACAGCTGGCCCTGCGAATTCACCAGCACACCGTCCTTGGCGGTATGTGAGCTCAGGTAGTCAGCGACGTTCCCGACCACGGTGGTGGTCACCTTTCCCATTTCGCGGATTTGCTCGACTTCCACACTGTCCTTGGTGGCGCGAGCACGCGACAACACCGATTGCGCAGTCGGCTCACCAACCAGTTCGATCCCCTCCAATTGCTGCTGCAGCTGGCTCAGCACGGCGTAGTGTTGACCGAATTCAAGCTTGCCGTAGAGCGCTAGGCGTCCGGAGACCTGATACTTGGTAAAGATTCCTTCCAGTGTGGCTAATTCGATTTGCACCGGATCGGTCTGGGTGCTGGGGTCTGGCCGGAAATCCTCCAGTGAATCGGTCCGCAGGCCGCTGTGAGCGGCTTCATCGCGCTCCATGCTGCGATGGAACAGGATCGGCTCCTGACCGCGCAGCTTGAGCAGATAGCCGTGGGTGAGGTGCACCCGGCCGGTGAAGTACAGCATGTTGGGATTGTGGGCGGCAGCGCCGGCCACCAGCAGACCCTCAAGATCGGACTCTGCCAGCAATCGATCGACGTCGGACTTCATGGCGCTAGCCAGCCTGGCGGATGCGAGCGTGCCGGTTCGGGGACCTTCCGTCCCAAGCCGCTCACGTGAGCTGCTCCAGCGCCGTCTGCAATCCGGCCAACAGTGCCGCCTCCTGCCTGGGCAGCACCGTGCGCGGATCGAGCAGCAGGCGGTCATCTTCGATGCGGGCGATGATGGGCGGCTCCAACCGCCGCAGTGCGGAGGTGAATCGGTTCGGGTGGGCCAGCTGCAGGGCGAGCAAGTGGGTGGGCAACGTTTCCTCCGGTAGGCTGCCGCCTCCAACGGTCGAACGCCCGGGCAGCACTTCGCCTTGCCCGATGGCCTGCCGCCAGCTGTCGGCCCGCTGCCGCAGGGTGTCCTGATCAGCACCGATCATTTGCCAAACCGGAATCTCGGCGGTGGCTTCGTCCTTGGCGTAGTGCAGCAGGGTGGCCGACAGCGCCGCCAGACACAGTTTGTCAGGCCGCACTGCGCGGGCCATCGGGTGCCGCCGCAACCGGTCGATGACCTCGCCTTGACCCACCAGGATGCCGGCTTGCGGCCCCCCTAACAGCTTGTCGCCCGAAAAGGCGGTGACCGAGGCGCCGGCCAGGACCGATTCTTGCACGGTAGGCTCATGGCCGAGCCCATAGGCGGTGGTGTCGAGGAACGTGCCTGAGCCGAGATCGTCCAGCACCGGAACATGATGGCGTCGACCGAGCGCCACCAATTCATCCAGGCCGGGTTCGGTTGCGAAGCCGACGATCTTGAAGTTGGAGTGATGCGCACGAAGGATCAACGCGGTATGCGGGTTGAGACCCTGCTCGAAGTCCCGCAGGTGGGTACGGTTTGTTGTTCCGACCTCACGCAGCGTGGCGCCGGACTGCTGCAGGATGTCCGGAATGCGAAAGCCTCCGCCGATTTCGATCAACTGGGTGCGGGAGACCAATACCTCGCGTTCACTGGCAAGCGCGGTGAGGGTCAGCAACACGCCGGCGGCATTGTTGTTGACCACCAGGGCGGCTTCGCAGCCGCTCAGGCGAGCGAGCAGCGCTTCGCAGTGCTGAGCCCGATCGCCGCGGCTGCCTCGCTCCAGGTCGTATTCAAGCGTCGAGTAGCCGACGGACACCGCCTGCATCGCCTGCTGGGCGGCGGCGGAAAGCGGGGCGCGTCCCAAATTGGTATGCACGATCACACCCGTAGCATTGATCACCGGTCGCAGGGTAGGCGCCAGCCAATCCTGCAGCTGGCTGGCGGTGCGGGCCAGCAGTTCTTCCGCAGCCGGCGCCTGGCTGCCGTCCCGGATATCGGCGCGGGCAGCCTCCAGGCTGTCGCGGATCGCCTGGGCAGTCAGCGAATGCCCAAAGCTGGCGATCAGGTCGCCGGCCTGCTGCAGCAGGTGGTCGACCGAAGGCAGCTCACGGAGCGTCACCGATCCGGCCTCCACACGCTGCGTTCCAGCAAGCGCAGGAACCACTCCAGAACGATGAAGCCGATCCCAATCAAGATGCCCAGTGAGAGGGTCAGCGCACGATTGAATTGCAGCCAAACCAGCAGCGCCGCCAGCAGTGCCACCCACAGCGCCTGGCGCACCAGCACCGGCGACGGCGCCGGACGCTCGGCGGCAAAACGCCGGTGCAGCAACCAGATGAAGGGCAGCGCAGTGCCAGTAACTGCAATGGTCAGCAAGAAGAAGAACAGCCAGCGTGGACCGACGGTGGGCAACGTGGTGGCCATCAGCAGGTACAGGCCGGTCCAACCGAAACTGATCAGCAGCAATGCGGTGGGGAGCAGCCCTCGATATTGCGGGGAAGGGCGGTCCGACATGGCCCCGGATTATAGCCCAGCGGCAAAAAACGAGCGTGATATACTCGCCCGCCGAGGCGCATCTACAGGTGATCATAGCGGCCGCAAGACCCACCAAAGGGGGAAACTGACGTGAATCGATTGCCTAATTGGGCAGTCTGGGCGCTGGCTGGCGCTTTCGCGGTCATGCTGGTCGCCTCCAGCGTGCTGGTGTTTAACACCGTCCGGCAGGTGGCCGCCACCTGGTCCGGCGTTGGTCTGCCTGAGCTGTTTGCGGCGCAGCGCGGCGATGATGATGCTGAGCCGGATCAGGCCAGCGACGCCGACGGCCCCCCCGAAACAGCGCCCTCTCTCGAACAAGAAGCACCCGAATGGAACGGCACCGACCGGATCAACATCCTGGTCATGGGATTGGACTACCGCGATTGGATCGCGGACGACGGCCCGCCACGCACCGATACCATGATGCTGGTGACCGTTGACCCAATCACCAGGTCGGCCGGGATGCTATCGATCCCGCGCGATCTGTGGGTCGAGATCCCCGGATTCGAGCACAATCGCATCAATACTGCCTACTTCCTCGGCGAGGCCAATCGTTTGCCAGGAGGCGGCCCGGCGCTGGCGATGGCAACGGTTGAGAACCTGCTGGGCGTTAGCGTCGACTACTACGCGCTGGTCGAATTCTCAGCTTTCGAGCGGATGATCGATGAGATCGGCGGGGTGGAGGTCTTGGTACCCGAGCCAATGCGGATCGCGCCGAGGCACCGACCGAGCATGAATCTTGAGCCAAAAGGCTACCGTCTTGATGGCGCCGAGGCGTTGGCTTACGCGCGGGCGCGCAAGACTGAGGGCGGCGACTTCGACCGGGCGCAGCGACAGCAGCAGGTGATGATGGCCATCCGCAGCCAGGTTCTGGAAGTCAATATGGTGCCGCGCTTGCTGGCCCGAGCGCCGGTTTTGTACCAGGAACTGCGGGACGGCATTCACACCAACCTGACCTTCGATCAGATGCTGGCGCTCGGCATGCTGGCGCTGCAGGTCTCGCCGGACGAAGTCACCAAAGGCGTGATCTCCCCGCCGGACATGGTGTTGCTGGAAACGCACCTGGACGGAGCTCAGGTGCTCAAGCCGATCCCGGATGCCATCCGGGCTTTGCGGGATCAGATCTTCACCGGTACGGGCGCCATCGCGCCCTCGGTGCCAGAAACCGAAGCCACCGAGGCTGCGCAGGTCGAACATGCCCGGCTGGCGATCTTGAACGGGGCTGGGCTGGAGGGCCTGGCAACCGACACCGCAGACTTTCTGACCGCCCAGGGCTTGAACGTGATCACGATCGACAACGCCGACCGGCACGATTACGACAAGACCCGGGTTATCGTGCACAGCGCCCAGTTCCCCTACACGCTGCGCTACCTGGCAGACTTCTTAGAGCTGACCGAGGGCCAGATCCTGCGGCCCGTGACGCCGCTCCCCGACGTTGACCTTACCGTGATATTGGGTTGGGATTGGGCGAACTCGCGGCCTTAGAATCCGGCGCCGAGCCCCAGCCAAAGGACGATCGCCGCGACCAGCGCGCCGAATAGCGCGCCGGCGACGGTGTCCGAGATATAGTGCAGCCCCATCGCCACCCGGGCTAGCGGCACCAGTGGGGCCCAGACCAGTATCAGGGGCACCAGCCAGCTCGGCCCCCAGCTGACAATCAGCAAGGCAATCAGCACAGCCCGAGCGGCATGGCCGGAGGGGAAGGAGTGCGGATCGGCCTTTCGATAGATCGCTCCCCACTCGCCTTGAGGCCGCTGGCGGCGGATGATGAATTTCAAGCCGGTCACCATGGCGGCGGTCACCCCGATAGCGATGAAGAGGCGAAGCGCCCAATCCTTCCACCCGGCATCGCTCAGCAGCCACACCAACACCAGTCCGGCGCCCCAGAACCAGGAATCGCCTGAATGGGCCAGCAGCGCCGCAGCCCCACGAGCCAAACGGCTGGAAACCGGCAGCAGCAGCGCGGCCGACCAGCGGCGGTCCAGCTCGAGCAGCCGACTAATCATGGGCGGTGGGAGCTACGCCAGCTGACCAGCGGCGACGCGATCCGAGCTGCCGACCGATCATTGGTATCGCAACTCAGCCGAGCAGACCGTTTCGCGCAAGCCAGTCGTCCGAAGGCCGCCACTGCAAACGCTTCAAGTCCACTCGCTGTGAACGATCGAACTCGACGTTTTCGTCGGATAACAGCTGGCGCTGCAGGCGCGTGCCCAACCCGTGGCGCGGGCTGATCTTTCCGGCCGCGTTGACCACCCGGTGCCAGGGAACGTCATCCGGACAGTTCGAGAGCGCGTAGCCGACCCAACGGGCGCGAATGCGCTCGAAGCCTTGTTGGTTGGTGCTCAATGGGGGCGGGATCAAAGCACCGATCGCGCCGTAGCTCATTAGCCGACCGGGAGGAATTGCCCGTACCACTCGAAATACCATCTGATTGAATTCGGCCCGGTTGGACGGACGCTTGACCTGGCCGATCAAGTCCCCCAGTCCCGCAGATATAAGAAATCGTAGCCGACTGTGCGGTTGCTCAGCTTGGCGATCGGAGGCATCATCCGCTTGAATTGATGTCGCCGTACCCGCTCGACCACCGCCTCGACAAAATCCCGCTCGAATCCGGCTTCAATACACTCTTCGGGCGAGTGACGCCGATCGACCAGCAGGAACAGCAGCTTGTCGACATCCTCATACGTAAAGCCGAGTTCGCCTTCATCGGTTTGTCCAAGCCAAAGATCGGCTGAGGGTGGTTTCTCCCGGATGACCTGCGGTACCTGCATAGTTTCGGCCAGTTGGCGCAGCTGAGTTTTGTATAAGTCACCGACCGGGTTGATGGCACTGGCGGCATCGCCGAATTGGGTGGTGTAGCCCAGCAGGATTTCAGTCTTGTTGCCGGTGCCGATCACCAGACCATCAAATTCAGCCGACTGATCGTACAGCACGATCATGCGCACACGGGCCATCACGTTGCCCCGCCGCACCCGTTCCTCAGCCGGCACGTGCTCCAGCAGCGCGTCAACCGCCGAAGTGATCGGAATGGTCTTCCGCTGCACGCCGGCTTGATCGATCACTAATTCAGCGTGCTCCAGCGAATCGGGTGAAGAGCTGGAGTAGGGCATGCGCACTGCCAGCACATTCTCCGGTCCGAGCGCCTCGGCGGTCAGCAGGCAGCTCACTGCCGAATCAATGCCGCCGGATACCCCGATCACCGCCCGAGCGAAGCCGGCGCGGGTGACCTCGCTGTGAATGAAGCTGATCAGGATTTCTCGGGCCAGCTCGGCGTTGATGGCCAGGTCGATCTTTGCCTTATTCATTGGCGGATGATTTCCCTGGTGCCTGCAGCCCGGCCGGCCGTGCACCGCCAATGCGGCCGAGTTCGCGCTGTACCAGCTCGATGCGTTCGTCGCGCAGCAGCGGCAGCCGGCTGCGCGCACGCTGCAGCTGCTGCAGGTCGAGATCGGCCAGGATCAGCTGTTCTCGGAGATGAGGACCACGGATTACCGCCTCGCCATGCGGGTCGAAAACTATCGAGCCGCCCCAAAAGCCCAGCCCGTCTTCAAAACCGACTCGGCCGACGTTGGCCACAAAGCTGGTGAACAGGCTGGCATAGGCTTGAGTGACGTGTTCCACCCAGCGAGCCGACTCGAGCGTCGGCTTCTCGTCCAACCCGCGTCCGGGAGAGGCCGACATAAACAGCATCAGATCGGCGCCGTCCAGCCACAATGAGTACGGCGGGGAGGCGTGCCAGAAGTCCTCGCAGATCAACACCCCGATGCGGCCCAGACGGCTGTCAAATGCGGCTACTCGATCACCCAATGCGAAGAACCGGCCCTCATCGAACAGCCCGTACGTAGGCAAGTAGACCTTTCGGTGTATGTGGAGGATCCGGTTGTCGGAAAGGTAGGCGGCGGAATTGAAGACTCGATGGCGGCGGTCGGCCTCAACGAACCCCAACAGCACGTCGATCTTACGGCTGGCTTTCAGCAGCGGCTGGAGCACCGGGTCGTCCGGGGAGGCCGCACGGGCGACGCTGGTGGTCAGATCTTGCAGCAGGTATCCGGTTAGCGACAACTCGGGAAAGACGATCAGGTGTGCGCCGGCGTCAACGGCCTCCTTGATCAACCGCAGGTGTTTCTCGAGATTGTCCGGCACGCCTCCTAAGACGGTATTGATTTGCGCCATCGCCAATCGGATCATCGCTTTGCCAGCCAGACAATTCCCCCCAGCGCCATCAGGGCGGCGGAGGCCAGGCCATCCAGCCGCAAACCGCTCACCGCCGGAACCGGATCGCCGCGCACCACGGCCAAGGCCAGGTTGATGGTGCCGAGCGCCAGCAGCGCGGCGGCGGCCTGCACACCGACCGGTGGCGCCAGTTCGCTCATGCGATATAAGCCGGCCAGGCCGATCAGCGTCAGTATGCCTCCAGCGGCCTGGGTGGGCCAGCGTGGGGCGACCGTACCCAATAGGTCAGGCATTGCCGGGCCGTTCGGGGTGAGCTGTCCGTAGGCGCAGGCGTCCAGCAGGCAGCCAAACCAGGCCGCCGCGCCTACGATCATTGCCGGCGCAGCCAGTCGGTCGGCATCGGCCCAAAACGGCCGTCGGAGCAGCACATCGTATAGGGTCAATCCGATCAGAACCCCCAACGCGGCTCCGGCCCAACTCAGCCCGCCCTGCCAGAACTGGGCGGCTTCGGTGAGCCGGCTGCTGTAGTAATTCCAATAGGCGATCACGTGGCCCGCGCGGGCGCCGATGAGACCGGCAAACAAAGCGACCAGGCCCAGATCGAGGCTGCCTTCGGGTCCGCCCTCGCGATGGAAGTAGGTGAGCCAGAGCAAGCCCAACCCAAGCCCAACCACCAGCACGAACGGGTAGCTGTTAGACACTCGACGGGCCGCCGAAGTTTACCATTCGATGATTGTATAATGCCCTTGGATGGCCGAAATCTCGATCACCCCGGTCTCCAACAAAACGGAGCTGGAGCAATTCATCACCTTTCCCTGGAAGGTGTATGCGGACGACCCGTACTGGGTTCCCCCCCTGCTCTCCGAACGCCGACAGTTCCTCGATCCGGGCCACAATCCATTCTTCGAACACGCTCAGGCCACTTTCTATGTAGCGCGGCGGAACGGCGCTCGGGTCGGCACGATCGGTGCCTTCACCAATGAGCTTTACAACCAGGTGCATGCCGCCAATGCCGGATTCTTCGGCTTCTTTGAGGTGCTCGATGATCCGGATGCGGCAGCAGCGCTGCTGCAAACCGCAGAACAACAGCTGCGGCAGGTCGGCCACGAGGAGATGATTGGGCCGATGCAGTACTCCACCAACGACGAACTCGGATTGCTGGTGGACGGTTTCGGCGATCCGCCGCGCATCTTGATGACCTACAACCCGCCGCGCTACCAGGGTTACATCGAGGAGGCGGGTTTCGAAAAGGCGATGGACCTCTGGGCATACTCGATGGACATCGGGGAGATCCGGGCCAAGATGTCCGAAAAGGTCAGGCGGGTGAGCGAGAAGATTCGCCAACGCTACAACTTGACGCTGCGAACAGTCAACATGAAGGATTTTGACAACGAAGTCGAGCGTATCAAGGACATGTACAACCTCATTTGGGAGAAGAACTGGGGATTTGTACCGATGACCGACGGAGCGGTCGAGCTGTTGGCGGCCAACCTCAAGCAGATTATCGACCCCGATTTCGTGCCGATCTTGGAGCGAGACGGCGAGCCGGTGGCCTTCGGCATCGCGCTACCGGACCTCAATCAGCCGCTGCTGCGGGCTTACCCACGGCCGGGGACTCCGGAATGGCTGACCTTGCTCAAGATGCTCTGGCATTGGAAAGTACGGCCGAAGATGAACTGGGTACGCGCCTGGGCGCTGGGCGTGCTGCCGGAGGCGCAAGGATTGGGTCTGGAGTCGCTGCTGCTGCTGGACATGTCGGAGACCGCCCATCGGAAGGGTTACACCCACGGCGAGATGAGCTGGATTCTGGAGAACAACGAAAAGGTTCAAAAGAGCCTGGCACTGTTCGGCGCCGAAATCTACAAGACCTACCGCATCTACAACAAACCCCTTTGAGTGCCGATTTGTCGGCTGATTGTCGGCTGGTTGGCGTGCGTCCTGGCCGGCGCTGCGATATCGTGATCCTAAGGGGCAACTGCGATGCTTGAATCAGCGCTCATTCCCAATCTACTGTATTTGGTGCTGGTCGCAGGGCTGTGGCTGGCGGCATTCTCGATTGTCAGCCCCGGAACCGGTATTTACGAGGGCATGGCAATACTGTTGCTGGTGGTCGCTGGCCTAGGAACCATCGTGGTCCCGATCAACGGCTGGGCGTTGATTCCGATCGCCCTGGGGCTTGGCTTATTTGCCTTTGCGGTTTGGGGAAAACGGCCGGCGGCCTGGTTGCCGGCTGCCGCGATCGTGCTGGCGATCGGCTCAGCCTTCCTGTTTGAAACGGAGAGCGGCGGTCCGGCGGTCAACTTGTGGCTGGCGCTGGTCAGCAGCGCGCTCACCGCCGGATTCTTCTGGCTGGTGGCGCGCACCAGTCTAGACGCTCACCGGGCCGCGCCGACTCACGATCCATCCAGCGTGCTGGCCAAAGTCGGCGAGGTTCGTACCGCGATCGACCCGATCGGCTCGGTATATGTCGGTGGTGAGCTATGGACTGCTACGGCAGAAAGCGAGATCCCGCCCGGCCGCAATGTGCGCATCGTCGGGCGACAGGGGCTGGTGCTGATGGTTGAACCGGCAGCAGAGCCTGCCAACGAGGGCAAACACTAGTCGATGGAGCCCGTGCAGAACTCATAGAAGGAGGAGCTGATGCCTGAAATTACCGGTCTACTGTGTCTCGTGGGCGGCGTGGGCCTGGTGGGGATCTTCATCCTGGCCAGTGCGATCCGGGTGGTGCAGGAGTATGAACGCATCGTCGTATTCCGACTCGGTCGATCGCTGGGCCAGAAGGGCCCTGGTCTGGTGCTGCTGGTCCCGATCATTGATCGGGGCCAAAAGGTCGACCTGCGTGAGCAGGTGCGCGAGATTCCGCGCCAGACCTCGATCACGTTGGACAACGCGCCGATTGACATTGACTTCCTGTGGTATTTCAAAGTGGTGGACGCGACCCAGAGCGTGCTGCAGGTCGGCAGCTTTGAAACCGCCGCGGAAGGCATGGCCACCACCACGCTGCGCTCGGTCATTGGTGGCATTCCACTGGACGATGTGCTCTCACAGCGCGATCACATCAATCAGATGCTGCGGGTAAAGCTCGACGAAGTCACGGAACGCTGGGGTGTCAAAGTCACCAACGTGGAGATTCGCGAGATCCTGCCGCCCAAGGAGGTTCAGGATGCCATGAACCGCCAGATGACGGCAGAGCGGGTGCGGCGAGCGGTGGTGACCGAGTCCACCGGCCAGCGCGATGCTGAGATCAATGTGGCGCAGGGCGAGAAGCAGGCGGCCATTCTCAAGGCCGAGGGTGAGCAGCAAGCAAACATCTTGGTGGCGGAAGGAGAGCGCCAGGCCCAATTGCTGCGGGCGGAGGGCTTCGCCGCCGCACTGGAGAAGATCTACACCGCGGCGCATGGAATCGACCAGAAGACGATGACGCTGCAATACTTTGAGACCCTGAAGTCGATGGGCGCCAGCCCGGCCACTAAGTTCATCTTCCCGATGGAGTTCACCAGCTTGCTGGAGAATTTCCGCCAAGGCGACGGCGCCTAGCTGCACTACCAGCAAGCGCAACAACGGGCCGCGCAATGCTGCGCGGCCCGTTATCATTCTAGGGGTCGAGCAGCGTCAAGGAGGCAGGCAGCCCACCGGCGCTGCTGCCTCGGCAATGGAAACCAAGCTAAACTCATCCACCCACACAGATCCGTGGTCACCGCCGCGCATTGAGACCGCAAGCTGGCGTGACTTGCGGGCGATCGTCAAGTTGGAGCGCCAATGCTTTGGGCGCGACTCGTGGCCGTGGTTGGAAATGCTGGCTGCGCTCACCTTTCCGCGCACTCGCCGCTTGAAAGCGGTGCACAAGGCCCGGATCATCGGCTTCGTCATTGGCGATCGCAAACCCCGCATGGGCTGGATCGCCTCGATTGGCGTCGATCCGGACTATCGACGGCGTGGTGTGGGACGCCAGCTAATGGAAGCCTGCGAGCAAGCACTGGGCACCGATTGGGTGCGCCTGTCACTGCGCACCAGCAATACCGCAGCCCTGCGCCTCTATCAGAAACTCGGCTATCAGCAAGTCGACGTCTGGCCGAAGTACTACCGCGATGGAGAGGACGGGCTGGTCATGGAACGGGCGGTACGCTGATCTCTGGTAAAATCCCGGTCCTTGGGCGTCGATGCGATCGACGCCCTGGTTTTATCGCAGATCCCCTGGACTGCTAGGGCAGGCTGACCAGGGCAAAAGGGAAGACGCAGAACAATGAAGGTTCTATTGCTGAAGGATGTATACAAGCTTGGTCGCGCCGGAGAGGTGCATCGGGTCGCAGCCGGCTACGGCCGCAACTACTTGATCCCGAAAGGGATGGCCATGCTGGCGACCGCCGGGGCGCTCAAACAGGCTGACCGGATTCGCGAGGCGGCTGCTGAGGAACGCGCCAGACTCAATCAGGAGCTGGAGGCGGTCCACGAACGATTGAGCGGCTTGCAATTGAATTTCCCGATGCGGGCCGGAGAGACCGGGAAGCTTTATGGATCGGTCACCACCCAGATGATCAGCGAGGCCATTCGCGAAACGACCGGGGTAGAGGTCGAGAAACAGCAGATCGACAGCGAGCCGATCAAAAACCTGGGAGTCCACACGGTGGCTGCGCGGCTGACGGTGGACTTGATTCCCGAACTCACCATCGTGGTGCATGAGGAGGATTTGCCACCGGAGTCGGCGTTTGAGATCGAAGAAGTCGAGGAACAGCCAGAGGCAGTGGGTGTTTTCAGCGACCTGCAGGCTGAACTAGAGGCCGAGGAGGCCGAACTGGCCGCGCAGGCCGAGGTCGAAGCATCCGATCTTGTGCCGGAGGCGCTCGATGAGGCGCAAGCGGCCGAAGACACACCGGCGCAGCCCATGAGCGAGCCCCAACCGGTGGACGAGCAGGCCGAGCCGGCAAGCGACGACGACTCGGAGGACGACGCAGAAACAGACTGAACCTGGCGGGTTGGGCCAACGATGGAAGAGATCGGCAGGACGCTCAAACAGGCGCGCAGCCGCCTGGGCCTGACCCTCGAAGAAGCGGAGCGCTCCACTCGTATTCGCGCCCGCTATTTGGATGCGCTCGAGCGTGGAGATCTGGCGGCGCTGCCATCGCAGGTTCAGGCGCGCGGTTTCCTGCGCAACTACGCCGAATACCTCGGGCTGGACGCGGAGGCCGTGCTGCGGCGCTATGGCGAGGCGGTACCTGCCCAGCGCACCCGGCCATTGCGCCGAACCCCACTTCAGGAAGCGACCACCCGCCCCTCGGTCGCGATTCGCCGCCGCCGAGTCTCGTCCGATCTGATCATTGCCGCGTTGATCACCGTGTCGGTGCTCGCAGTGATGATATGGGGCCTGGGGCGCATCGCGGCTTCGCTCCGGGAGCGTAACCAGCAAGCTTCGCCCTTCCTGATCCCAACCTTCACCCCCGCAGTGGCAGGCGAATCCACCAGCGTGGCCATTCAGCCGCCGGCAGGAGTGCTGGCGACCGCCACTCCTCCGCTGGAGTTCGACACCGTGTTGACCAGCGCGGTGGACTTAAGGCTGCTAATTGAACGCCGGGCGCTGGTGATCGTCGAGGTGGATGGCGAGGAGATCTATCGAGGGCGTCCGGATCCCGGCGATCTACTCGAGTTTCAAGGGGAGCGGCTGATCCGGGTCACCACCGGCAACGGCGGCGGCGTCCGGGCCTTTTACCGAGGCGTGGATCAGGGTTTGATGGGGGATGCTAACCAGGTGACGGTGCGCTTCTGGACCCTGGAGGGCGCAATCACGCCTACGCCGAGCCCGACGGCGCCAGCCAGCCCGACCGTAACGCCAACCCCCAGCCCGACACCGGGATGATCCGACGTACTTTGCTGGCTGTGGTGCTGGTGTTGGGATTGATCGTGCTGCTGATGCTGGCGGCCCAGTGGGCGGCGACTTCCGGGCTGCTGAGCCGGATGCTTGAACCGCTGGCGAACTAGGCTCAGCCGGCGAAGTCCCCAGGGGATTGAGCCGGATGCTTGAACCGCTGGCGAACTAGGCTCAGCCGGCGAAGTCCCCAGG
>CAZJUE010000042.1:0-14833 GCA_964549025.1 uncultured Anaerolineaceae bacterium
GGGGTTGCCCGGGAGGCTTCGATGCGCGCCAGCTCGGGGCGCGGCGCAATGGCGACCCATCCGACGGCTTGATCGCCGTCGAACGCCAGCAAGCCCGGTGCGAGCTTGCGGCCCGCGAGCTGGGTCATCGCCGTGCGCCAGCGCTCGGATTCGGTTTCCGCTTCGGGAAGCTCGGCCTCGAGCGCCCGGGTCAGGCGCGGGTACATGCACCAGCAGCCGGAGCCCCAACTGCCACGCAATACAGCGCCGAAGTCATCCATGAGCTCCGGGGCCAGCGGTCGGAAGTCAAGCTTCGATTTCATCTTTGTTGCGTTCCTGTTCTCGCAGCCGCTGCGGTGAGGGGCCCAGAACCTAATTCTAAACGGTCAACGGCAGGCCGCTCGGGTTCAGTTAGACTATAGGGTGCCCCATGCGATCTAGCAGTGGAGAGCCAAAGTGAACTCCAGACGGTCGAGCCCTCCGGTTGAGCGCACCGAGCCCGCGTTGCAGAGCCCATTGGGGAGCATCCAGCCTGCAATCTGGGCGGCCGCCCTATTGTTGGCTGGGCTCGCCTGCAGCGCGCCGGTAGGCCTTCAGCTGGTCACCGATGTCCCGGATTCGGAAGTCGTCGACCTCGCCGCGGCGGGAACGGTGGCGGCCGCCTCGACCGAAACCGCTGCCGCCGCACCGCCAACCACACAGGCGCCGGAGGCAACGGACACGCCGGAGCCCCCCTCACCGACACCTACCATTACGCTAACCGCCACGCTGGAGCCGGCGAGGGCCAGCCTGACCGGCGATACAAACTGCCGGACCGGCCCGCTGGTGGTCTACGATCTGATCACAACTTACCCCGAAGGCAAGCTGCTCGACATCACCGGCCGCAGCGCCTCAAGCGACTACTGGTATGTCTCGGATCCGGACCAGCCATCGAGGGAGTGCTGGTTGTGGGGACGCTACGCGGAGGTGCGCGGCGAGGTGACCGCCGTTCCCGTCTTCACCCCTCCACCCACTCCCACGCCATCATTCGTCTGGGACGGTCATTGGGACGTTTGGGTCGCCGGCAGTCCGGCCTCCATGGAACTCGACCAATCCGGGAGCTTGATCACCGGAAGGCTGATTGGTCCCGGCACCAGCTATTCGATCAACGGCACCACTGCCGAACAGGGACGTGAGGTCAACGGCGACCTGCGGCGGGAGAGCAACCAGGAGCTTGTGGCGACCTTCAGCTGGCGCATGCTCGACAACCTGGAGCAGTTCATCGGCAGCTACGCGGTGATTCCACCCGCCACGTTCGTGGGTGCATGGTGCGGCGCCCGCGGCAGCGCCGGCCAGCCTTCACCCTGCGTGTGGCCGTAGCAAGCCCGCCGCCGGACGACTGAACCGATTCCGAGATCCCTCTCTGGACGCCTCCCGGTTGAGCGGCCCTCGACGACGGCCGCGGGTCTGTTTCTCAGGAAGCCGCACCGTTAGTGAGCACGACCGCAGTAAGTGAATCCGGGCATGGGTCTGGAAAGCAAGCGGGGCAGGCATTGGTGCCGCCTGCCCCGAAGTAGCCCTCTAGCCGTGTTGGCTATGCGCGGGCCGGTTCGGCGGAGGTTTTCTCCTGCAGATCCGACTGAACCAGGTAGCCAAGCATCCCCAGCGCCACGCCCAAGACGACCGCCAGCAGGACTTGCGCCAGGAACTGGATAGTCGGGACGACCTCGCTGCTCGGTCCGGCTACCAGCGCCGCCCCGATCACTGGAGCCCCAAGGAGAAACAGAAACGATACGCCGGCCAGCACGGCCAGACCATTCCACCGTGGCTGCGGCTTTCGCTGCAGCGCCAGGACGCCGTACAGCGCGAGCGCGGCGAAGGTCACCAGCATGCCGTTGCCGTAAAACCCGAAGCCGCCATCGGAGCTGGCGGGCATCTCCCGGATGATCCCGACGACAATCAGCACGGTCCCGCCGATCGCCCCCAGCAGCAGCGCATTGCTTCCCAGCTTCCCCACCTCATCACCGAAACGGGCGCGTAGGCCAAACAAGCCGATCGCGGCGGCCAGCGGACCGTATGCCATAGTCGTCAGGATTACGGCTTCCAGCGCGCCACTGCGTACGGCTGGGAAGCCTAGCCACGCCACGATCAGAAAACCCCCGAGGCCCAGGGTCGTGGCTGCCCCGCCAACCACCATCGTCCACCCGCCCAGGCGGATGAGTGTGTTCTTAGACATGAAAGTCTCCCTTTGTAGATGCTCTTCGACCAGGCTTCGCAGCAGGTCGACCAGCGTAAGCGCCCACAACGAGAGCATCCCGGAGGGACCAAGCCGGTGATGAGCCCGGATGCTGAGGTCTCGGAAGACCTGCAGCATGTGTGGCCCATACTCCCGTCGAAAGGGCTTCGGATACACGTATAGGAACAGCCGGTAGAGCCGGATTGAGAGCGTGACCATCAGGACCTCCGATGCGCGCAAGATTACGGCGTGCTCCAACCTGCCAGCAGCTTCTTGGTCCTGGCCACCCGTACCTGGGACGCCAGTCGCTCGGCCTCCAGCCGCAGCGCCCGCTGCCCCAGACCGCTGAGCTGATAGTAGCGCCGGCGCTGATCGTCCAGCACCGGATCCGGGCGCTCGTCGGTTTCTTCGATCAAGCCGGCCTTTAGCATGCGCTTGATCGAGCCGTAAAGGGTCCCGGGGCCCATCAGCATCTGCCCGTCGGTGTTGGCTTCAACCTCCAGCATGATGCCGTAGCCGTGTTTCTCGCCATCCGCCAGCGCTAGCAGGATGTTGAACACGGTCGGCGTGAGGGGTAACAACTCCTCCGGGCTTGGTGCGGTCTCACTCATTGACTGCTCCTTGGAACCAGGAATTGCATCCGCGCGTGATGCATCCGTAGCAGATATATTAGGTCGGGAAAGTCCAATTGTCAAGGGTGATCAGCGGCGATCTGATACCATTCAGCGTTCGATGGATCCCTGAGGGCTGCGTGACCCATGACTGCGCCCGACTACCCAGCTCGCTGCTCGGCAATCTCCCTCAATCGGCATGAGCCGCTGATCGGGACGGCGCCCAGGGCCGATGTTTGGTTGCTGCTGACCTATTCCGGCGCTCTCAGCGAGCGAGCCTTCGAGGAAAGCGATCTGCCGGGGCCGGTGAAGCAGCACCTGGAGTCGGCGCTAGAGCGCATTCCGCACGCCCGCCTGCAGCTCATCAGCCCAGCCCCTGAACAGGATAAGATCGAGCTTATCGTGGCCAGCGGGCGGGAGATCGATCCGCTCTACCGACGCTTCGACCTGGAAAGCTATGAGGAGCTCGTGGACCTCGATATCGATCTGATCCTGAACTCCAGTTCTGAATCGGCCAACCGGAAGCTGCGCGAGCCGCTGTACCTGGTATGTACAAACGGCCGGCGTGACCCCTGCTGCGCGCAACACGGCTTGCCGGTCTTCCAGGCCCTGCACAGCTCGCTCGGAGACCGGGTCCGGCAGAGCTCGCATGTGGGTGGCCATCGCTTTGCGGCCAACGTTGTCCAGCTCCCCTATGGGCTATGCTACGGGCGCATCCGGCCGGAGCACGTCGCCGAGCTGCTCGATGCCGGCCGGCAAGGGCGGATGCTGCTCGATCGACTGCGCGGGCGCGCCTGTTACCCGCGGCATATCCAGGCCGCCGAGATCCTACTCAGAAAGGAAGTCGGAGCCGATACCCTGGAGCACTATCGGCTGCGCGACCACGAGCAGATCGCGGATGATCGCTGGAGGGTAGCCTTTGAAGACCCGAGCAGCGGCACGCTGCACCGGCTCGAGCTTGAGTCGGTCACCTCTGGGGAGCGCGATCGCGTGAGCTGCTGGAGCGACAAGCTGAGCTCGGTGACCCGCTATCAGCTGCGATTACACGCTGTGTCGGAGTAGCGCCTGCGATCGTTCGGTCTCCAGGTCCGATGCTTCTCCCCGCTCCCACGCCGCTTGATAATCGGGCGTGGAGAGTTTTGCCTCCAGCTTGGCGCGCAATTGCTCTGCATCCTTTTCGATCGAGCGCGGCCGGATGTAGGCGTGCTGGTCGCGGGCCGGGTGCTGTAGAACCAGGGCCAGCAGCCGCACCGCCTCGGCCGGCTCGCCCCGCGCAGCGCGAATGCGTGCCAGATCGGATATTGCGCCGAGTGCGTCGGCGACCTGGCCGGTTTCGCTGCTCAAACGCAGCGCCTCAAGGCCGTAGCTTTCCGCCTGCTGCACGTCTTCCAGCTGGAGATTGACGTCGGTCAGCGCGCCCAGCGCTAGCGACGTGCCGCGGTCGAAGCTGATGCTTTGCGCCCGGTGCAGCACGTCTTCAAACAGCCGCCGGGCCTCCGGGTGATCCTGCCGGCCCAGTGCCAGCCGGGCTAGGAGCTGCAACGGCCAAGTTGCGCCGTAGGGGCTGCCGAGCTCCTCGAAGATCGCCAGGCTGGCGCGAGCATACCGCCTAGCATCCTGCGCACGACCCAGCAGCAGGCTGGCGCTGCCCTGCCAGGTGGTGAACAACCCTTCCCACCAATCCTCACCTAGTCTGGTTGCCAGCTCCACCGCTTCCTGAGCGTTGCTGAACGCGTTGCCGAGCAGGTCCTCTGCCTGCAGCTGAATCACGCTGGCCAGGTTATGCGCGACCAGCGGGATGAACAATTCGCTCCCGGCCTCCAGCCGGCGCAGCTCGGCGGCGCTCGTTCTGGCCTTGTCGGCCGCCGCGGTGGGCGAACCGAGCAACGCTTGATAAAAAGCTTGCGCCCCGATCGCCCAGTTCCGCAGCATGGCGGCCTCTGGGTCCTGGTTATCAACCTCCGACGCCTCAGCAACCTCGCCGCGCCGTTCTCCGGCCCCCAGCGCCACCGCGATTTCCCCGAAAAGCCCCGCTCCGGCCTGGTTCCAGCCGCGCAGCTCGTGCAGCAACCACAGTCCGTCGATGAACTTCCGCAGCTCGTCGAGCTGCGCCTGCCCGGCTGCGTGCCGAACGGCCGCCCGCAGGTTCAGGATCTCGCGCTCGGCCTTGAGGTCGGGTCGGTCGTCGAAACTGCCCCGCAGCTCGCTCGAGAGCGCGCGGGCGAACTCCGCAAAATAGGCCGCGTGCCGGTCGTGCGCTGCCGTGCATTCCGCCGGGTCTTCCTCCAGCCGTTCCTCGGCGTATTGGCGCATCAGCTCATGGATCTCGAAGCGGCCAAGCGTCGCATCATGGCGGAGAAACGACTTGCCCACCAAGCCTGCCAGCAGGTCAATCGAGGCTCCGGCAACCTCGTAGGCCGCCTGGCGAGTGAAGCCTCCGCGGAAGACGGACAGCCGCGCGAAGGCTTGCTGCTCGGCCGGCCCCGCCTGCGACCAGGAGTGATCGAAAACGGCACGAATGCTGCGATGGCGATCCGGCACATCTCGCAACTCGGTCGCCAAGATATCGAGGCTCCGATTGAGCTCCTTGGCAACCTCCTCCGTCGAGAGCGTATCCAACCAGGCAGCCGCCAATTCGATCGCCAGCGGCATGCCCTGCACCCTATCGCAGATCTGCACTACGGATTGGTGCTGAGCCGCCGAAGCCGCAAAACCCGGCCGTGACCTCTGGGCGCACGCAAGGAAGAACTCGATCGCTTCCTGATCCTGGCCGTCACCCGCTTCCGGGCTCGACGGCGTGCGCATTCCCCGAACCCCGAAGACAGTCTCCCCCTGGATGCCCAGTTTCTCCCGCGAGCTGGTGAGCAGCTTCAGCCCGGGCGCGGTTTGCAGCAGACGGCTTACGAACGCAACGCCTTCCAGGAGGTGCTCGAAATTGTCCAGCACCAGAAGCAGACTCCGCGGTCGCAGGTAGCTCAGCAGCTGTTCTTCCGGCGCCTCCTGGGCCGACAGCGGGAACTTCAAGCCGTCGGCAACCGCTTGCACCAGCTCGCCGGCGGTGCTGATCGGCGCCAGCGAGATGAAGTGCACACCGTCATCGAATCGGTCCGCCAGCTCGGCAGCCAACTGCACTGCCAGCCGCGTCTTCCCGATCCCGCCCGGACCAGCCAAGGTCAGCAAACGGGATTCGGACAGCAGCGAGGTGAGCTCCGCCAGTTCTTGTTCGCGGCCGACGAACCGGGTGGGCTGGGCCGGTAGATTGATACGCGGGGCGCGCGGCCGCGCCCCTTCGCTACGTTGGTATGAGAGTTCGCCGGCCACCATGCGTTGATAAAGCTCACGGGTCTCGTCGGAGGGCTCGACCCCGATCTCCTCGCGCAGAGCCTCAACGCACCGGCGATAGGCCTCCTCCGCTTTCGGGCGCTCGCCGGTGGCCGCAAAGGCGGTGATCAAGGCCCGGTAGCCGGCTTCGGGGATGCGTCCGCTGGCGATCCAGCTCTCGGCCCATTTGATTGCCTCCGACCAGCGCTGATCGGTCAGCATGCCTTCCACGAGACGCTGCATTTTCCCGTCGTACACCGCGTCGATCCGATCGCGCTCGAGCAGCACCCACGGCTCGTAAAAGCCAGGCAGCAGCTCTCCACCGTACGCGGAGACCGCTGTTTCTAGGTCCCGAACCGCAGCGGTATCCAGCGCGGCAACGTCTACCCAAAGATCGGGCCTTGAGGGCAAGCCCACCGCGGCAGCTTCGACCTCCAACGCTCCGTCGCCAACGGCCTTGCGCAGCCGCCACAGTGTTTGCCGCAGGTTCTTTCGAGCGCGGCTTTGGTTCGATTCCGGCCAGAACAAACCAGCCAGCCGTTCACGCGGATGGTGGACGTCGAGCGTCAGCGCCAGGTAGGCCAACAGCGTCCGAGCTGGCCGGGAAGCGATCTCGACCGGCTCGCCATCAAGCCGCACCTCGAGTCGCCCGAGCATGCGAATTTCGAGCACCCTTCTAACCCCTTTTAACCCCTTGGACCGTCGGACGTCGAACTAACTGGCGGGATGCGCCCCATAGCGTGCATCCCGGCCCCAAGTATGCCACCGCAGACCGGGCGGCCGCGGTCACCCGGTTCGTCTTTGGCAGCGTGTCGGACGGACTCACGGCCGATTCGCCCATAAGCCTCCCTGCTGACTCCCGCGTACGGTTGGGGAGACGTTTCGGAGACCCCCTATTGCTAGCCTTCGGTCAACTTCGAGGCAGCCGGAGACCGATCCAGCCGCCGGAGGGCCGCAAATGGAATTCGAATCACTGCAAGTGCTAGCCGGGTTTGCCTCCACCGCTATCTTCGCCAGCAGCAAGGTGCCGATGCTGGCCAAGGCGCTGCGCACCCGCGATCTGCACTCCTACAGCCTGGGCCACATCGGGATGAGCGTCAGCGGCAATCTGATCTACTGGCTCTACGTGATCAGCCTGCCGTTTGGTCCGATCTGGGTGCTGCAAGCCTTCTTCACCCTGGCCGATTTCCTGATGCTCACCTGCTATGTGCTCTTCGAAATCCGTAAGCGCCGATCAGCCCCTGACCGCAGGGCAGCCGCTCAATCACAAATGCGAAAGCGAGGTTACAGAAATGCCCTATCTTCTCTCCCAAACCCCCGTTGAAGACTTCGAAAAGTGGAAGGCCGTGTTCGACGAGCACCAGGCCAGGCGCCAGTCAATGGGCTCGCACGGCGGCACCGTGCTGCGGAACGCCGACGATCCCAACCAGGTGACCGTCCTGCTGGAGTGGGACGACCTGGACCAGGCCCGCGCCTACGCCGAATCCGACGATCTGCGCAAATCGATGCAAGAGGCCGGGGTCATCCTAACCGGCGCGCCGGTGGCCATTTTTCTGGAAGAGGTGGAAAAGGCGCCCGCCTGAGCTCCGATCAAGCCCGCGGCCCCGAACCGACCTGGCTGTCCTGCACTTGGGGCTCGCCGCTAAATCGACGGCGCCGGCATATGCTGGCGCCGTTTGCATCAATTGCGGCTTGCGCCCGGTCTATCTGATTTGATAGTGGCAGGCGCTCAGGCTACTGATTGTCGCTCTACCATCAGCCCCGCGACCGCCTGGTCCAGCTCCATCGTCTTTCCTCGCTCCAGCGCGGCAGAGTAGGCCTCGGGTGGAACCACCTTCTCGAGTTCGTCCAGCAAGTCCTGCGCCGCGCCGCGTATCGGACCTTCCGTAAAGCGCGCCTGGGTGCTGGCCGGATGCCCGATAACCAGCCCCAGCAGTTCGATCGCTTCCTCCCTCCGGTCCTGCTTCACCCATACGCGCGCGAAGTCGTACAGGAGGTTCATCAGGTCGCGGCCGAGGCCGATTTCATTGGCGATGCGCAGACTGCGATGCAGGTGAGTTTCGGCCTCGTCGATCTCACCCTGAGCCAATGCTACATGACCCAGATACTTGGAGTTGTTCTCAATCGCCCAGCGCAGGCCGAGTTGCTCAGCCATTTGCCGGGAGGCTGAATAGCGCGCCCGGGCTTGCTCGTAGTCCCCGGTCGTTTGGGCTACCGCGCCGAGCGCCGATTGCGCATAGAGCGATGTCACCAGATCTCCGAGGTCTTCACTGATCTGCAAGCTCCGCTGGGCGCTTTGCCCGGCTCCCTGAAAGTCACCCCGTTGAAGGCGGGAGAGGCTGCGCAAGAAGAGCGAGTATGCCTCCAGCCATCTGTCCTGCCGGTCCTCAGAGATCTGCAGCAATTCGTCGACGCTTTGTTCGTGCTCCGTGTGCAGACCCAGGTACTGCGCGCACAGGACTATCGTGCTGAGCGCCTGCGAAAGCTCTTCCGGCCGGTCCAGACGCCGAAGGACCTCGGCAGCCTGTCTTGCCAGCTCAATGCCCTGCTCCGCCAGTCCCAGCCAAGCCATGAAAAACCCCTGGTGGGCCTGCGCCAGGGCGTGCAGAGCCTCCAGCTCGGCTCCATCCGAGGCCGCCTGCGTCACGGAGACCGCCTCGGCGAACAGCTCCATCCCAGCATAGTTCCAGCCTCGAATGAAATAAACCAGCCGCATGGCCTGGACGAATTGCCACATACGCGGCAAATCGACCTGGCGGCTCGCGTACCTCCATGCGGTTCGGACGTTCTCGATGTCGGCGTCGATCTCCTCCAGCGCAGCTAGCTGCCGCGAATCTCTGAGGTGGTCCCAACGTGAGTTCATCAGCCCCGCATAGTAGGAGGCGTGCGCATCGTGCGCCTTGCGGCTTTCCGCCGGGTCCGCATCCAGCTTCTCCGCTCCGTATTGCCGCATGAGCTCGTGGATTTCGAAGCGGCCGGTCTCGGGATCGTGTCGCAGGAACGACTTACCAACCAGGGAGGCCAGCAATTCCAGCGTCGCCCCGGCGACCTCTTGCGCGGCGTCACGTGTGAAGCCTCCGCGGAACACGGAGAGGCGGGTGAAGGCCTCGTGCTCCGCAGGACTGGCCAGCGACCAGGAGTGGTCGAAGGCGGCCCGGATGTTGCGGTGCCGTTGGGGGACGTCGCGCATCTCGGTTGAGAGGATGTCGAGGCTGTGCCGGAGTTCGCTCTCGATCTCGTCCAGGGTGAGTGTGTTGAGCCAGGCGGCTGCCAATTCAATCCCCAACGGCATTCCCTGCACCAGTTGGCATATGTGGTGCACGTGTTCCAGCATCCCTGCATCGGGATCAAAGCTTGGCAGTACCCGCCTGGCGCTCCGGTTGAACAGCTCGATTGCGTCGTGGTTTCGCGCATCGTTGGCTTTGGTGGTTTCGGGGAAACTCATACCCCGGACGCCCAGGCTCGCCTCACCCTGTAGCTCCAGCTTTTCACGCGAGGTGGCGAGGACCTTTACCTCAGATGAAGTTTGCAGGATCTTGCTGACCAGCGGCGCGCCATCGAGCACATGTTCGAAGTTGTCCATAACCAGCAAGAGCCGCTTGCTTCGCAGATAACGGAGCAGCTGCTCGTCCGGCACGTCATCGCTCGAGAGTGGGAATGCGATCGCGTCGGCCACCAGCTGCGTCAGGTCGCTGGCGCGATCGATCGCCGCCAGGTTGACGAAGTACGCTCCGTCGGCGAATTGCTCCTGCAGGTCTTCGGCAAGCTTCAGCGCCAACCGGGTCTTGCCGATTCCACCGGGGCCGGTAAGCGTCAGCAGCCTGGCGTCGCCCAGCAGCTGGCGCGCTTCGGCAAGCTCCGCTTCTCGGCCGATGAAGGTGGTAGGTTGCGCCGGCAAGTGAGGCCTACGGGCTGGCGGAAGGCCCGGCGGTTCCATCGAGGGTCGGCCAAGCGGAACTTCGCCGGCCATCAAGCTAGCGTAGAGCGCCCGCGTCTCGTTGGAAGGCTCGACGCCAAGCTCCTGCTGCAGCGCCTCCACGCATCGCTGGTAGTCCGCTTCGACCTTCGGCAGTTCGCCGGAGGCGGCATGTGACAGCATCAGCGCTCGATAGGCCGCCTCCGGGATCTGCCCTTGGGCGATCCAGCGCTCAGCCCAATCGCGCGCTTCGTCCCAACGCTCCTGGCGCTGGAGATCGGCCATCAGACGCTCCATCCTGCGCTCGAAAACCGCAGCCAGGCGGTCACGCTCCAGCAGCACCCAGTCTTCGTAGAAGCCGGGAAGCAGCTCGCCCTCATAGGTCGCGGCGACGGCTTCCAGATCCTCTTCCCCCGGGTGCTCCAAGGCCGCAACGTCCAGCCAGAAGGTTGAATTGGAGTCGAAGGCCACCGATTCGACGTCCGCCAGCAGGTGGCCCTCGCCGATCGACTTGCGCAAGCGCCATAGAGCCTGCCGAAGGTTTTTGCGGGCGTTAGCCTCAGTGGAATCTGGCCAGAGCAGCCCGGCCAGCCGCTCGCGCGGGTGCTGGGTCCCCAGGGTGAGGACCAGATAAGCCAACAATGTGCGGGCCGGTCGAGAGCGAATCTGGATCGGAGACCCGTCCGAACTCACGCCGTACCGGCCCAGCAGGCGAATTTCAAGCAAGGTAGACGTTCCCGTGGACGATCGAAGACACCGGAGACGACACTTCGGAGACCCCCCGCTGCTACTTTCGGTCCAGTTCGACCACAGTCAAGGGAGAAACCACCATGCAGGCACTGTCATCGATAGAGACAAGCGTAGAAATACAGGTGCGCGAGGCCACCCATCATACTCCGACTGCACCGGACGCAGCAGCTCGCGCCGCAGCAGAACCAAACCGGAGATCCGCCGGCTCCGCAGCTCCGAAAAATACTAGGCTTCAGCTAGGGGATTTGGTCCGTCACGGCCGCTACGGGAGCGGCCGCGTGCTAGCTCACTGGCCGGACGGGACCGTGCAGGTCAGATTTAACCGCACGGCCAGGAACCGGTTGGTGTGGCCAGCGTTCCTTGAAAGCTTGAGCGGCTAGCCAGCACGGGACAGACAGATCGTTTCCCCACGTGTCGGATCACTCGCTCCTGTCTTCACTTGGACTGGAAGCGAGCCGATGAGGGTACTCACGCTGGCGCCAACAGGTTTTCTCCTTGCCGGCGGCCGCAGTTTTGCCAAGCGACCTGAAGGATCTGAACCTGCGGTTTGAATATCACATAGGGAAGACAATGCGCGTATCGGTGCCGGCGACGCCTTTCACGGCGCGAATCTGCGCCACTGCCTCCATCAGCGAAGGTTGATCCGACGCGTCAACGAACACGATGATGTCCGTTGGGCCGGCGACGAAGTGAACGGTTTTGACTCCGGCGACGGCGTGCAACGCGTCGTGCAGCTCACGCATGTCCGCCGCGCCTTCAACCTCCCCGACCTCAACGAATACGAATGCAGAAACCATGCTACTGCTCCTTTCGTGGCGAATCCTATGCTTGCGTGCCGTGCATATGATAGTCGAGTAATCGGGCGAGTTGCTAGCGGGGCACGTGCTCGATACGATCGCCGAGGTGTAGGAAACGCGGTGAGTTGAGGGAGGAAAGCGGTCAGCTGCGCAGGCGGTGAATGTGCATGGATTGCAGCCGCTGCTGATCGGCAACCAACTTGATCCCGGTGATCCGGCCCCGATCGATCGTGAATTCGAAAACCACCATGGGCTGGCCCTGGTGCTGCCAGACAAGCTGCACCGCGCCATCGACCAGCGCCGGGACCGCGGCCTGCGCTCCCCCGGCGAAGGTATCGGCGACTGCCTCCACTCCGCGTGCCTCCGGATGAAGCTCAACGGCCCCGGCGGCCGCCGCCATGGCAACCGCGGCCGGATCGGCGCGCAGCACCACTTCGGGATCGAGCACCGTCAATAGCGCTTCGAAGTCACCTCCCCGCGCCGCCGCCAGGAACGCTTCAACGATCTTGCGCCGCAGCGTGTGATCTTCGTCGCCGACCGGCTCGACATTCCGTACCCGGCGCCGGGCGCGGCTGGCCAGCTGCCGAGTCGCGACCAGGGAGCGGTTCACGATGGGGGCGATCTCTTCATGTGGCACGGCAAACAAATCGTGCAACACGAAGGCCAGCCGTTCCGGGGGCGTCAACGTATCCAGCACGATTAGCAGCGCCACCCCGACCGAATCGGCCAGCATGGCCTGCTCTTCGGGCCTGTCGGTCTGCGCCCTTTCCACAAGACGAGCCGCGCCGGTCTCATCCAGCGGCTGCTCGCGCCGGGCTTTGCGCACCCGCAGCCGGTCCAGGCACACCCTGGCGACCACCGTCGTCAGCCAGCCGCGCAGGTTTTCGATCTGCTCGGCATCGGAGCGATGCAGCCGCAGCCAACCCTCCTGCACCGCATCCTCCGCCTCGCTGGCGGAGCCCAGCATCCGATAGGCCACCGCGCGCAGGTGGTCGCGGTGGCTTTCGAACTGCTCGGCCAGGTGATCGTCGTGGGGGTCTGTCACATCCTGAGATCGCGATCCGTCTATATACTAGACGAGCCAGCCAGGCTGGTTGTGACCGGATCATGGCGCAACGTAGGCTTCGGCAATTGGCATCGATGTGAAGCACGCGCAAAGGAGGCGCCGATGAGCGCAAAGAAAAGCACCCAGAAGTCAGCCAAGGGCACGACCGCGGCCAATGATAACGTCAGGGGATTCACGGACGCCGAACGGGCCGCTATGAAGGAGCGCGTCGTGGAGCTTGAGGCGGAGGCGCGCCGCGGCAAGCGCGGGAAGAAGAGCAAGGCCGACGGGGAGAGCGACCTGCTCGCCAAGGTGGCAGAGATGCAGGAGCCGGATCGCGCAATGGCCACGCGGATCCACGCCATCGTCATGGCTGCAGCGCCAGACCTCTCCCCGAAAACCTGGTACGGGATGCCGGCCTATGCCAGGGACGGCAAGGTCGTCTGCTTTTTCCAGAGCGCGGGCAAATTCAACGCCCGGTACGCAACGCTCGGTTTCAACGACAAGGCGAATTTGGATGAAGGTCGTATGTGGCCGACCGCCTACGCGCTGACGGAGCTGACGGCCGCCGAAGAGGATAAGATCGCCGCGCTGGTGAAAAAAGCGGTGAGCTGAGCGGGATACCGAATAAAGGTGTGATCCAGAATACGCCAATCCTGCAAATCAATATCGAAGCGAGGAGCTTGGCTAGGAAGCATCCGAGTACCAAAATCGAGCGAGGCATCCGTGCAAGAAATTCGAAAAGGTTTGTGGCACTGGAAAGCGCCCCATCCCGAATGGGAAGAGGGGGAACCCTGGGATCCGAACGTCTCGTCCTATGCGATCGACAATGGGAAGCAGCTGGCGCTGTTTGACCCGCTGGGCGTCCCCGACGAACTGCTCGCCTTGGCAGCCGACCGCGACACGCTCATCATCCTCAGCGCGCCCTGGCACGAGCGCGATAGCCAGGCGCTGGTCGATCAATTGGGGGCCCCGGTCTACACCTCCACGCCCGACAGCGCCGAAGACCTGATGCGCATGTTCGACGTGACCGCCGAGCAAGCCGGCGACGGCAGCCCGGACTTGAAGTGGCTGCTGCGCGAGGGCCAGGGCGAGGCGCATATCTATCAATCCGGCGACCGGCTGCCCCTTGGCATCCAGGTCTACCTCGGCCACCGCAGAAACGACCATGTGCTGTGGATCGAAAGCCACAGCGCGGTACTCTCCGGTGACACGCTGGCTGATCTTGGCAGCGGCCTGCAGATCAATGAGCGTTGGCTGGTCAAGGGCATGACACGTGAAAAGGTCGTCGAGGGCTTGCGGCCGCTGTTGGATCTGCCAGTGGAGCACGTGCTAGCCACGCACGGCGGGCCGCTGGGCCGCGACGCTCTGGAGCGTGCGCTGGATTAGTTCTCAGGGCAAGGCAGGCGGAGAGGGCGACTGGAATCAGCGAGCCCGCTAGGGATGGTAGTGCGGCTCCAGATCGTCGTGCTCGTGCCTCTCGATGCGGTGGTGCACTTCGCCCGAGCGGTCGGCTGGATCGACGTGCACCACCACGTTGGACACCTGCGGCACATGGTGGAAGATCTCGTGGCGGGCTTCGACCGCCAGCTCGTGCGCCTGGTTGACGGTCAGGTGGTTGCCAACCGCCAGGTTGACCTCGGCGTGCAGCCAGTGACCGATCCACCTGGCCCGGACCTCGGAAGCGCCGGCGACGCCTTTCACGTGTTCGACGGCGTGGCGAATTTCATCCACGACCTCCGGCTCGACCCCGTCCAGCATCCGTAGGAACACCGTCCTGGCCGCCGACCACAGGATGCGCAAGATCACGACCGTGATGCCCAACCCGACCAGTGGATCGGCCAGCGGGAATCCGAGCCACACGCCCACCGCGCTGGCCAGAACCGCCAGGCTGGTCAGCCCGTCCACCCGAGCGTGAAAGCCGTCGGCGATCAACGCCGCGCTGTGAATCTCTCGGCCGACCCGGATGCGGAAGATAGCCACCAGCTCATTCCCCAGGAAACCGATGACGGCGGCCGCCGCCACCGCGCCCAAGTTGCGTACCGGCTCGGGCTTGAAGATGCGCTGGATCGACTCGTAGCCGGCGACCACCGCGCTGAACAGGATCAGCAGCACCACCAGCGCCCCGGACAGATCCTCGGCCCGCCCGTAGCCGTAAGGGAAGCGCTTGGAAGGCTTCAGGCGCGTCAGCCGGAATGC